>CAINDO010000227.1 GCA_903847385.1 uncultured Myxococcales bacterium | reverse complement strand
CTGCTCGGCGCTCGGGCGGCCGGCGGGGCGCGCCTCGGTCGGCGGCGGCAGCGGCGGGGGCCCGGCCGAGAGGCTCTTGCGGTCCTGCGGGGGGCGGGGCGCCGGGGGCGGCACCTCCAGCGCCGAGGGCGCCTGCAGCTCGTGCGAGTCTCCCGGGTTGCCCTCGAGCAGTTGCTCCAGGCTCTTGCCCTCGGAGAACCGCAGGCTCTCCTTCTCGAAGGGCGTCAGCTCCACGTGCGTGTGGTCGCCGTCGTCCTCGACGCCGAGCTCGTAGGCCCAGCCGCGGGGATCCTCGTTGCCCACCTGGAACACGGGGTTCTGGTCCAGGGGCTCGTGGTCGGCCACGGGCTTGAACGACATCCGCTCCAGGTCCTCGAGCGAGGTGAACTGGGTGATCTCGTCCTGGATCATCCGCTCGATGTTCTGGGCGCTGCTGTTCAGGGGCCGCGTCTGCTCCTCGTGGTGGCGCCGGCTGCGGTCGAGCAGCACGCGGTTGACCAGCACGGAGATGTCGTAGGCCGTGACCATCAGGCGGTTCTCGAAGAGGAACTTCGAGATGTCGTGGGCCAGCTCGAGCGAGCTCTGGTGGCGCTTGCGCGGGTCGCGGGCCAGGGCCTTGCGGATGATGGCCTCGAGCTGCGGGTGGACCTCGGTGTTGAAGTCCTTCAGCGGCGGAATCTCGGCCTTGCGGACGAGCTCGACCGTGTCGAGGTCGGTGCGGCCGTCGAAGAGGCGGCGGTTGGCCAGCATCTCCCACAGGACGATGCCCGTGGCGAAGACGTCCGTCAGGGAGTTGACCTTCTCGCCGTAAGCGGCCTCGGGGCTCAGGTAGCTGAACTTGCCCTTGACCACGCCGGGATCGGTCAACGAGAGCTGGCTGGCGGCCTTGGCCAGGCCGAAGTCCACCAGCTTGACCTCGCCCTCGCGGCTGATGAGCACGTTGGGCGGGCTGATGTCGCGGTGGACGATCTGGAGCGGGCGCTGGCGCGGATCTTTGCGATTGTGGGCGTGCGACAGGCCCTTGCAGATCTCGATGGCGATGTAGGCGGCCTGCTCCTGGGGGATGCGGAAGCCGCGCTCCTTGGCCGTCTCGAGGATCGACTTGAGGTTCGAGCCGTCCACGTACTCCATCACGATGAAGTACGAGTTCTCGGACATGCCGATGTCGAAGGTCTGGACCACGTTGGCGTGGTTCAGGAACAGCGACAGCCGGGCCTCGTCGAGGAACATGGCGATGAACTTCTTGTTCTTCGCCAGGTTCGGCAGCACGCGCTTGATGGCGACGGACTTCTCGAAGCCGCGGAGGCTGGTGGCCTTGCCCTTCCAGACCTCCGCCATCCCTCCGGCGTCGAGCTTTTCGACGATGCTGTATCTCTGCTGGGCCATGGGTGCGGCGATTAGACCTCAGATTTGCGCAGGCCGCAATGTAACGTAGGGAAAGCGAAGCGATCTTCTCGCGATCTCCCCGCCCGGACCCTGGACGCCATGGACCAGAACCCCACACCACCGCTCGCTCTCCGGCCGTTCCTGGCCGAGGCCGCCGCCGCGCTGGCCGAGCGCCTGCGCGCCGGTGCCCTGCCGAAGGCCGAGCGGGCGGCGGCGCGGCGCGAGCTGAACCGGGCGTTCGAGGCCCTGGAGGCCGAGGCCGACCCGCCGATGGCGTTCGTGCGGGAGATCGACACGCTGGCTGCGCCGCCCCTGCGCTGGCCCGGCGGGCGGGTGCGGATCGGGCTCCAGCTGCGGGCGGGCTGCGTGGACCCGGTGCTGCTGAATCGCATCTGGGCTTACTGCGAAGCGGCCGAGCGGGTGTCCGCCCGCATCGACGCCTTCGTGGAGTCCACGGGGGGCGAGCCGCTGCGGCTCTTCGTGGCCGAGGTGCGGCCCGGCGAGCGCGACGCCCCGGAGATGGCCTTCACCGAGGGCTGATCACCGGTGGTTCCGGCGCCGCTCCTCGCGCTGGGCGCGGATGGCCAGCATGGTGGCCGCCGTCTCCTCGATGGCCTTGTCGGTCACGTCCAGGACGGGCCAGTGGGGGTTGGCGTCGAAGATCTGCTGGGCGTAGTCGATCTCGCGCTGGATGTGGTCCTTCATGCCGTAGGCCGTGTCGGCGGGCATGCCGAGCTGCTGCAGGCGGGCCTGGCGGATGCGGAACAGGGCCTCGGAGGCGATCTGCAGGCCGAAGATCTTGTCCTGGTCGACCGCGAAGAGCTCCGTGGGCGGCTCGATGCCCTTGACGATGGGCACGTTGGCGCACTTGAAGCCGCGCTGGGCCAGGTAGGTGGACAGGGGCGTCTTGCTGGTGCGCGAGATGCCCACCAGGACGATGTCCGAGCGCGCCAGGTTCCGCGGGTGCTGGCCGTCGTCGTTCTTCACGGCGAACTCGACGGCCTCGATGCGGCGGAAGTAGTCGTCGTTGACCTTGTACATGCCGCCCGGCACGCCGCGGGGCTGTGCGTTCATGAAGATCGAGAGCGTGCCCATCAGGCTGCCGATGAGGTCGACGTGCTCGACGTTGGCCTCCGTGCACAGGCGGTCGAGGAGGTCGCGGTGCTCGGCGTTGACGTTCGTGTGCAGCAGCAGGGCCGCCTCGTTCGCCGCCCGCTCGACCAGATCCTCGATCTCCTTCTCGGCCCGGACGCGCGGGAAGATCTGGACCGTGGCCAGATTCGCGTCGAACTGAGCCAGGGCGGCGCGGACGACCTTTTCGGCCGTGTCGCCCGTGGAGTCGGAGAGAATGAAGATTTTCTTCGTGGTTTCGGCCATTTACGAACCTGTACGCAGAGTGTCGGCACTGTAGCACTCGGCAGATCCGGGCCGCAAGCGGCGCTTCTGCACTTGCACTCTGTGGTTTTCCCGCGCGGCGCTCGTTGTTACGGTGCTCACCTTCGCCAGCCCCGGGAGCCCCCATGTCGCCTGTTCGTCCCGACCAGTCCGCCGATTCCGCCGAAGTCCTGGTCGCCGTCGCCGAGAGCGGCGTGGCCACCGTGACGCTGAACCGCCCCGCGCGCCGCAACGCACTCTCGCCGGGCCTCGTGACCGAGCTGCGGGCGCGCCTGGCCGAGCTGAAGGCCGATCCGGCCGTGCGGGTCGTGGTGCTCACGGGCGCCGGTGAGCAGAGCTTCTGCGCCGGGGGCGACCTCGCCGGCGGCATGACCGGCGGCGGCTTCCTGGCCTCCGTGGCCGAGAAGGGCGGCTTCGCCCATGTGGTGCGCGACCTGCACGAGCTGGGCAAGCCGGTGATCGCCGCGCTCAACGGGGATGCGTTGGGCGGCGGCGTGGGGCTGCTGCTGGCCTGCGACCTCGTGATCGCCCACGACGAGGTGAAGATCGGGCTGCCCGAGGTCAAGGTCGGCCTGTGGCCCATGATGGTCACGGCGCTGCTGGTGCGGCACGTGGGCCGCAAGGTCGCCGCGGAGCTGATGTACCTGGGCGAGCGCATCCCGGCGGACGAGGCGAAGCGCCTGGGCCTCATCAACCGCGTCGTGCCGCGCGCGCGCTTCGCCGAGGAGACGAAGGCCCTGGCCGAGACGCTCGCCGCGCGGTCGCCGGCCGTGCTGCGCCTCGGGAAGGAGGCCTTTCACGGCACGGCGGATCTGCCTTTCGAGGCGGCCCTGTGGGCGCTGCGCGACCGGCTCGTGATCAACACGATGCTCGAGGACGCCGCCGAAGGCGTCATGGCCTTCATCGAGAAGCGGGCGCCGCGCTGGACGGGTCGCTGAACGCCGGCAGCTCCAGCGTCGCCACGGCGCCGCCCGTGGGGCCGTTCTCCAGCGTGAGGCGGCCGCCGAGCCCCTGGACCAGCGTGTACGAGGTGTAGAGCCCGAGGCCCGTGCCCTGACCGGGGGGCTTCGTGGTGAAGAAGGGCTCGAAGAGGTGCGCCCGCGCGTCCGGGCTCAGCCCGGGGCCGGCGTCTTCGATCTGCAGGCTGCCGGCCACGCCGGCCACGCCCGCTTCGAGGCCGCGCAGGACGACGCGACCGTCCCGCTGGGCGTCCCGGGCGTTCTGCAGCAGGTTCACGAGCACCTGCACCACGGGATCGAGCGGCACGGTCCGCGCGGCGAGCGCCGGGGGCAGCTCGACCTCGACCTGCGCCCGTTCGTGGGTGAACACCACCGCGACCGCACGCTGGACGGCCTCGCCGAGAGAGGTCGTCGCCGGGCCCTCGCGCAGGGACTCGACGCGGCCGAGCAGCGCGTGCGTGATGCGTCGGCAGCGGTCGACCTCGGCGACGATCAGGCGGCCCGAGTCGAGGAGATCCGCGCGGTCGGCGTCCGTCGTCGGCCCGCCCGCCGCCACGACGTCGGCGGTGTCGCGGGCCAGGGTCTGGATGGTGGCCAGGGGGGTGTTCAGCTCGTGGGCGACGCCCTGGACCGTGCGTCCCAGGCTGGCCAGGCGCTCCGTGAAGACGAGGTGGCGCTGCGCCAGGACCTCGGTGGTGCGGTCCAGATAGAGGACCATCACGCGCGGGCGCTCCGACTCGCCGAGGGGGAACACGAGCATCTCGAAGATGCGCTCGGCGTCGGCGCCGGCGGCGCGCATCGGGAACTGGCAGCGCCGCCGACCCTCGTGCCCCGGACCGAAGGCGCACCCCTCGGGCTGGCAGTGTCCGGCGCCGCCGGGGCAGAGCCAGGGTTGCCCCTGCCGCGCGCCCATGAGCTCCGTGGCCTCGGCGTTCTGCCACACCACGTGTTCGCCCTCGACCACCTCGAGGCCGACGTCCAGCCCCTCGAGGCTCAGGCGCAGCAGGGTGTCCGCGTCGCGCCGGGCGCGGGCCTGCGCGCGGATGGCCTCGCTGAAGACCATGGCGAAGTAGGCGACGCCGGCCACGGTGAGCACGGCGGCGCCCCAGGCCAGCGCGCCGTGCCAGCGCGGCGGCGGGTCCCAGTGGCCCACGGCCAGCGTGGGGTAGATGGTGGCGGCGACCTGGAACGCCAGGCCCGCCGCCGTGGCGAGGCCCGCCGGGAACAGCGCCGGGCGGTCGCCCAGGAGCGCGGCCAGCAGGACCGGGAACGCATAGAAGCCGATGAACGGGCAGTCCGCGCCGCCGGCCGCCCAGATGACCAGCGTGAGCGCGCCCGTGTCGAGCAGCGCCTGCCCGACGTGGCGCTCGTCCGTGCGGCGGTCCTGGCGGCTGCGGCGGCCCAGGACCAGGTTGGTGAGCACGCCGAGGAGCACGGCGGCGGCGACGAGGCGGACGTTGACGCCCGGCACGAGGCCGGCATCGGCGAGCGCGGCGGCGAGGGACACGCCGGCCAGGGCCGCCCAGCGCAGCCGGATGAGCCAGGCCAGGCGGGTGTGGCCGTCCAGCAGGTGTCCGGGCGGGGGCGGGGGAGAGCGTGACATTCCGGGCATTCTGACACGTCGAGGCTCACTTGACACGGCGCGGCGATCGGTCCATAGGCCGGTCATGCGTCACCTCCGCGAGTCTGTGGCCGCCGGTCTCTGCGCCGGCCTGACCTGCCTGTCCGTCGTCTGTGCGAGCGGCAACGCCCGCGCGCAGGACGCCGCGCCCGCCTCGACGGCGCCCGCGCCCGCTTCGGCGCCCGCCGAGGGCTGGCCGGCCATCGACATGGAGCCACTCCCGGTGTTGAACGTCCCGGCGATGCCGGCGCCGGAGGCCGACTTCTCCGCCGATCGCGACCTCTTCGGGGAGACCGTCACCGACGCCGAGAAGGCCCGCAAGCAGGAGCTCGCCGATGGCAACCGCTCGGCCAACGACCCGCGCCTGCTCTACCAGCGCTGGCCGCGGCTGACCATCGCCACGCAGGCCGTCGGCGGCGTGTTCGGCTCGGCCATTTTCGGCCTGCTGGGCGGCAGCATCGGCCAGGCGGCGGATCCCGGGGACAAACGCTTTGCGCTCGGCGGCGCGCATGGCCCGCTCTTCGGCGGCCTGGCCGGCACGATCATCGGCGCCATCGGCGGCGTCTGGGGGTCGGGCATGCTCTTCGAGAAGGATCCGGGCCTCGGCTGGACCTCGCTCGGGGCGGGCGTCGGCACGCTCGTGGGCGCCGGCGCCGCGGCGGGCTTCGCGCTCGGCCTCGACGAGGGCGACACGGCGACCTCGCTCGCGGTCGGCAGCTTCGTGGCCTGCCAGGTGGGCGGCGCCGTCGCGTTCAACACCGTGTTCGCCCGCAAGACCCCCGGTCCGGTGGCCGACAAGGCCCCGATCCAGCCCCCGCGCGGTCGCACGGGCCCCGAGTCGGACGACCCGGAGATGTGGATCTTCCCCCTGGGCATGGGCGAGTTCTGAGCGCGGGCGCCCCGATGGCGCCTGATCAGCGCAGGCCGTCGACGTGCAGGCGGTACCGGGGGTCGCAGGCCGGCGTGCCGTAGCGACGCACCTCGACGATGTGGCGACCGCCGTCGTCGTGATTGAAGCGCTCGGGCCAATCGATGGCCTCGTCGCTCTGGCCGCCGGCGATGCTGGAGGCCAGCGCGTTCTCGTCGCGACAGGCGGCCGCGTCCTCGTAAAGGAAGATGTCCAGGTCCATGCCGGCGGGCACGTTCTCCAGCGTCACGCGGATGCGTTCGTTGAAGAATCCCGCGAAGGCGCCGTCTTCGGTGTCGAAGCAGTAGTAGTCCCGGGCGTCGTCGACGGAGTCGCTCGTCGCCTCGAGCGTGGTGTCGGGATCCATGCCGGTGATGGGCCAGCAGCGGTCGCAGGCGTCGTTGGGCTCCCACATGTCCGGCCGGCGAGCGGCCGCGCCATCGCAGTCCTCGTCGGCGTCGTTGCCGCAGACCTCGGCCGTCGGCGCGACGCCGCCCTCGCAGCCGCCCCACGAGGGCCACGAACAGGACTCGTCGCAGGTGCGCCGCTCGACGCCGAGCGCACACGCGCCGACGTCGACCCCGCACGCGCGCTCGTCCGCGGCGCCCGGGGCGCACACGCCCTCGCCCTCGCAGGCGCCCCAGTCGCCCCAGCGCAGGTTGGCGCCGCAGGCGCGCGTCTGGCGGCCGCAGAGCCCGCAGTCGCCCGTGTCCGTATCGCCCTCGGCGCACTCGGGCGTGAACTCGCAGGCGCCGAACGCGCCCCAGCGACAGGTGGCATCGCAGGTGCGCAGGCGGGTGCCCGTGCCCTCGCAGGCCTCGGTGGACTGGCTGCCCGCCGCGCAGTCGCCGGCGTCCGTGCACGCGCCCCAGGGCTCCCACGTGCAGGCACCGCCGCAGACCCGGCGCTGGACGCCGCAGCGCGCGCCGCAGGCCAGCTCCTCGACCTCGCCGATGATGCAGCCGAGCACGCCGCCGCCCAGGTCGCAGGCGCCCCAGTCGCCCCAGGTGCAGTCGTCCGAACACCTGCGCACGCGGGTGCCACAGCCGCCGGGGCAGGCCTCGCGTTCGACCGCGCCCGCCTCGCACGCGCCCTGGCCCACGCAGGCCTGGAAGTCGCCCCACTCGCAGTCCGGGCCGCAGGTGCGCACGTGCTGCCCGCAGCGCTCGCAGGGCCCCGTCTCGCCGGCCCCGGGCACGCACGCGCCGATCTCGCCCTCCTGGCAGGCGGACCATGCGCCCCAGGTGCCCTCGGCGCAGGCGCGCTCGCGTCGGCCGCACTGCCCGCAGATCTGGACGTCCGGCGTGTCGCCGTCGCAGGCGCACGTCTCCGGCGCGGTGCACCCGGCCCAGGTGCCGGCGGTGCAGGTCTGTGCGCCGGGCCCGCAGGCCGACTGGCAGTCCCGGGCCAGGTTGTCGTCGGCGGTGCCGTCGCAATCGTCGTCGAGGCCGTTGCACGTCTCCACCTGCGGGCTCGGCGCGTCACAGCCGGTCCACGTCCCGCCCACGCAGCTCTCCGCGCCCTGGCCGCACGCGGTCTCGCAGCGGCGCGCGTCGCCCTCGACGCAGCCCGAGCAGCCGTCGTCGAGCAGGCCGTCGCAGTTCTCGTCGTCCTCGTTGCCGCAGATCTCCGTGCCCGGTCGCGCGGCGGTACACCCGCGCCAGGCGCCGGCGGCGCAGTGCTCCACGCCCCGCCCGCATTCGGTCCGGCACGCGCGCGACTCGCCCTCGGCGCAGCCCCCGCAGCCGTCGTCGGGCACGCCGTCGCAATCGTCGTCCACGGCGTCCCCGCAGATCTCGACGGCGCCCGGTGCGCAGGACGCGCCCGCGTCTCCCGTGGTCCCCGCGTCCGCGACGGTCCCGGCGTCCGTGGCAACGCACTGCCCCGCCCGGCAGGCCGTGCCGGTGGGGCAGGCGCCGGCGTCGGAGCAGCGCGGCGCGACGCAGGCGCCCTCGAAACAGACCTGCGTCTCGGCGCAGTCGGCGCGGCTCCGGCAGGGCGCGGCGTCCGTCGGTGCCGTGGCGCAGCCGGCCAGCAGGAGTCCGGCGAGCGCGAGCGCCGCCTGCAACGGCTTCACAACGGGCACTCGGCGAGCGGGATCGTCGCGGCGAAGTCCTGGTTGCCCTCGATGGGGAACCGCGCGGGGTCGCCGGGGCGCTTGCGGCGCAGGTCGTCGTCGAAGACCACGATCAGCGTGTCGCGAAAGCGCGTCACGCCCTCGGGTTTGGCGGCGAAGGCCTTGCACGGGCGCGGCGGACCGGGCAGGCCGTCGATGATGGGCGCGACCGCGAGAATGCCGCCGACGTCCGAGACGGAGTCGCCGTTCTCGTTCTCGAAGCTCCAGGTTTCGAAGCAGCGGTCGGGCAGGGCGGGGGGGCAGACCAGGTCGCTGAGGCCGTAGTCGCGGCCGCCCACCGAAAGCACCATCGGCGTCGTGCCGCGGCCGGTGGCGTCGAAGACGACGGCGCGCGGGCGCAGCTGCTCGGCCTTGGCCGCGGGTTTGAAGCCACGCGTGCCCGTGAGGACCCGCTCGCCGATCACGCCGAGGGCCTCGACGGCGACGAACTCGAAGGGCCCCGTCGGGACCCCGTCGAGCGCCTCGGCGGGCACGTCCATGCCCTTCACGTCGAAGTCGAACTGCGGGTCGCCGTCCGGCGCGATCTTCACGCCGGCCAGCACGCCGCGGCGGATGGCTTCGAGCAGCAGGAGCCCGTGGCGCGGGTGGTAGCGCACGGCCTCGAACTTCACCCGGTCGACGGTCCGCGTCATGACCGCGTGGTAGATCGGGGCGTTGTGGCCGGGCACCAGCGGCAAGGCGTAGGCGGCCAGCACGGGCGCTTTGTCGTTGATCACCCAGAGGCGAGTCTCGCCGGGGATCACCGCGGCGCCGCTCGGCTCCCAGCGGTCGATGCCCGCCGGCGCGTCGAGGATGTGCCGGTCGTGGGGGGCGGCGGGGGGCGCGAGCGTCGGCGCCTCTCCGAACGCGGCCGCGGGGGCGGCCAGCAGCGCCAGGAGGCTCAGGCCGAGGCGCGCAGGAAGCGCTCGTGACGCGCGTGGCGGTGCGTCGTGGGGGCCGGCGCCTGGGCCGGCCGCTCGGCATCGAGCCGCGACGCGTCCAGCAGGTCGGCCAGCGCCATCGAGGCCAGGGCGTCCGCCTCGGGGCCCTCGCCCACCAGCGAGACCGCCTCTTCGTAAACCGCCATCGCCAGGTCGAGAATCGTCGTGCGAACGCTCATGGTGCTGCTCCCCCGAGGTGGGCGCTCGCCGGGTCGGCGAGGCGTCCGTGTCTGACCCCTGAAACGGCAGGGAGCGGGGCGTGCGTTGATCGGGGGTCATGAGTGACTCGTCTCGGTGGCGGCCATGGCCCATCGTAAGTAGTGCAGGGGCGGCGCCGGGTCAACGCTTGCACTCCGGGGGCGGCCGGCGCGATGCTGGCCGCACTTCGACGAAAAAGGGGTTCACATGCGTCCTTGGAACAAATGGCTGCCGCCCGCCTTCGCGCTGGCCCTCTGGCCGGCCGTGGCCGCGGCGGTGCCGCCCGAGGCCTCGGCGAACGCGAACGACGACGACGCCACCATCACGATCTGGGTCGACTCGGCGACGATCCCCGGCGACAGCCGGAGCCGCTGCAAACTCCGCTTCGAGGACGCCGGCTCGGACGTCGTGTTCTCCGACGGCGACACGGTGGAGCTCTGGGTGTACGAGGACGACGCCGTGGCCGACGACGTCCTCTGGTCGACCTCGTTCGCGGTGAACCGGGGCGACCTGGCCAACGGCGGGCTGACGCGGGAGTTCGACTGCTCCAGCGCGTTCGGCGCCGACGGCGTCGGGACCCTCGAGCTCTACGCCGACGCGCACGTGACCAAGTCCGAGTGCGGGTTCCTTTGCCTGGACGACACGCCGACGACCGCCAACATCGCGCTCGCCGAGATCGAAGACGACGGCAACGAGGAGGACGACGCCCGCCCCGCGGCCCACGGCCTGGCGCTCGGCCGCAACAACGACCGCGTGGCGCGCGACCAGGACTGGCAGTCCGTCGAGCTCCAGTCGCGGTCGCACGTCACCCTGCGAGCGCTGCACCGCCCGGAGGCCGGCCGGCTCGACGTCGTGCTGATCGACGCCGCCGGGCAGCAGGTCGCCCAGGGCGTGGACGAGCCCGCCGCGACGGTGCTCGACTACGAGCCGCTGGATGCCGGCATCTGGTACTTCCGCGTGTCGGCGCGCGAGCAGAACGACTACGCCTTCTACGACCTGCAGTTCAGCGTGGACACGCTGGCCGGCGACTGCGCCCCCGGCGACACCGAGTCCCAGCCGTGCGGCAACTGCGGCACGCAGACCCGCGGCTGTGACCCCAACGGGCGCTGGCTGCCCTTCGACGCCTGCGGGGGCGAGGGCGAATGTGCGCCGAACGCGACGCGCTCCGCGGACTGCGGGCGCTGCGGCACCAGCACGGACACCTGCAGCGCCGCCTGCCAGTGGATGGCCGGCGCCTGCGACGCCGAGGGCGTGTGCGAGCCCGGCGCCGAGGACGAGCAGGACTGCCCCGAGGGCGGCACCCACGTCCGGACCTGCGACGAGGCCTGCCAGTGGGGCCAGTACGGCGAGTGCGGCGGCGCCGAGTGCGAGGCCGGCGCCACCCGCGAGTGTTACACCGGCCCCGAGGGCACCCGCTCCGTGGGCGTCTGCCGGCCGGGCGCCGAGCGCTGCGTCGCCGGCCGCTGGGCCCCCTGCGAAGGCCAGGTCGTGCCGACCATCGAGGCCTGCGAGGACGGTCGTGACAACGACTGCGACGGCGCGGTGGACGCCGAGGACGACAACTGCGGCGGCGCGCCCCAGATCGGCGACCCCTGCGAGAACGACGCGCAGTGCAGCGACAGCCTGGTGTGCCTGCAGGCGCCTGCGCATCCGCAGTTCCCGGACGGCTACTGCGGCGTGGTGCCGTGCCAGGAAGACTGCGGAGACGGCGCGGCCTGCGTCGGCCTCTTCGGCCGCCAGTACTGTCTGCGCGGCTGCGCGGCCGATCGCGACTGCCGCGAGGGCTACCGCTGCCTCGAGGTCCAGCCCGGCGACCGCGTCTGCGCGCCGCCCTGCGACGCCGACTCGGACTGCGGCGACGTCCGCCGCCCCGTGTGCGACCTGAACCAGGGCCTGTGCGTGGCGCGCTCCGCCGGCACGCCGGACATGGGCACCACCCCGCCCACCGCGCCGCCGACCTCGCCCGGCACGCTGCCCCCGCCCGGCACGGAGCTGGACGCCGGCGTGCCCGGCGGCGGCCCCGGTCCGATCATCGCCGACCCGGACGGCGGCACGTCCTCCGGCGGCGGCGGGAGCAGCACCTCCGCCGGGTGCAGCCAGTCCACGCCCGTCGGCGCGCGCCTGCCCTATGGTTGGCTGGCGCTCGTCTCGGTGCTCGCGCTGCGGCGTCGCCGGCGCTGAGACCTTCGGCGGCGCGCCCGTTCGTCGGGACGCCCGCCATCACGACCGGTCGACCGGCCGCGCGTGCGGCCGGGCCGGGCTCAGTGCGCGGCGGAGGCCGGGGCAGCGCCGGAGGCCGGGGCCGCGCCGTGACCGGCGGCGGTCGCGGAGACGGGGGACTTGCCGTCCAGCTCCGTCTTCAGCTTGATCCACTCCGCGCCTTGGCCCTGGGGCGTGATGCGGGTGCCCACGCCGGGCTGGCCCTTGTCCACCGGGCCCCAGCAGCCGGCGAGCGTGGACAGGAACGAGAGAGCGATCAGGGTGGTCACGATGCGCATGGGGGCGGACTCCGACGGGTGACGGGTACGGAAGATCGCGGTTTCTTAAACGTCTTGCCCGTCACGGTCAAGGTGCGCGCGCTCAGGTCTGCCGGATCGTCCACCACAGGCCCACCAGACCGATGAGCACCGCGGCCACGCCCGCCAGCGCCAGGGCGAGGGGACGCGGCGGTGACACGGCGGCCGGCGCCGCACCGCCGACGCCTTCGCCGAAGCCCGGCTCCACGCCGAGATCGAGGGGCGGCAACGTGTGCGGTCCCGACTGCGCCTTGGTGGCCGAGATGAGATCGACGGCCTCCGGGCTCGCCGGTCGCGTCTCGGCGCCCCGCCGCGTGCGAATCACCGTCACCCGCGGGGCGGGGGTCGGCGACGCCGAGGCGTCCAGCCCCGGGGCCACGAGGCCCGCATGGGGGACCCGCTCGTTCGACGACGCGGGCGCCGAACCTGCGGCCTCGGCCCGGGCGAGCGCCTGACGGATCGACCGGACGCGCCGCTGGACCTCGCCCATCGTCTGCGGCCGGTCGGCGGGGCACTTCTGCAGCATGTCCATCACGAGGTCCGTCAGCGCCAACGGCCGCTCTCGGTCCTCTGGCAGCGGGTCGGCCGGGCGGTTCATGCGCTCCAGGATGCGCTCGAGCGTGCCCTCGCACACGGGCGGGCGCCCGCTGATCATCTCGTAGACGATGGCGCCGAGGGCGTAGATGTCGGTCCAGGGCCCGATCACACCCTGGAAGAACTGCTCCGGCGCGCCGTAGTTGTAGGAACCCCAGCCGGCCACGGTCACGCTGTCGGCGTTCGGGCCGAAGCCCTCGTCCACGACCTTGACCAGGCCGAAGTCCAGCAGCTTGAAGCGCCGCGCGGCGTCCACGCCGATGTTGGCCGGTTTGAGATCGCGGTGTACCAGGCTGCGCTCGTGGATGTAGGCCAGCGCGGCGCCGACCTCCTCGAGCACGCGCAGGATCGTGTTCAGGCCGGGCTTCACATGCTTGTCCGTCGCGCGCGCCAGGACGCGCTGGAGCGTCTGCCCGCCGGGGATGAGCTCCATCGCCATGAAGAGCGTGTCGGCGTCCCGCGCGCCGAAGGCCTGCACGGTGACGATGTGCGGGTGGCGCAGCACGGTGAGCGCGCTCGCCTCGCGCAGGAACGACGCCCGGAGCTGCTTGCGGATCCGCGCCGAGGTCGCCGCGCGCTGCAGATCGACCAGCTTGATGGCCCACCGCGAACCGTCGACGCGGCTCGTGGCGGCGCGGACCTCGGCGAAGCTGCCCTGACCCAGCGGCGGCCCGGCGTCGAGCACGAAGCCGTCGTCGAGGTGGGGGACCTCGACCGCACCCGAGGTCGCGCCCACGTCGCCGCCGCAGACGTCGCAGCGGGCGTCGGCATGGGAGATTTCCAGGCAATGGGGGCAAATCTTCATGCCACTGGAATCGGTCGGACACGCCCGGCGCTCGAAGGATGCGTGCCCGATGACCCGCCTCGCCGGCTCAGGCGTAGCGCCGCAGGTACTGTTTCACGTGGACCTTCCGGACCGTGTTGTCCGACGACATGAAGCGCACGGTGCCGAAGACCGGGCGCTCCGGCGGCCAGGGGTGGTCGTGCCGGCCCAGCACCCAGGCGATGCCGCACTCGCTGTTGGGATCGCGGCCGTCCAGCGCCCACCGGTCGTTGAGCACCCGCATGATGCGCAGCGCGTCCTGGGGATGGGCGCTCCACTCCAGGATCTTCTTGCCCCACAGCATGCGCAGGTAGTTGTGGATGTACCCCTCGCGCACCAGTTGGCGCTGCGCGGCGTTCCAGAGCGGGTCGTGGGTGCGCGCGCCCTCGAACTCGGCCAGATCGTACACGTGGGTCCGGCGGTCGCTCGCGTGGCGTGTCAGCGTGTCCCGCGCCCAGGCGGGCAGGGTGGTCCACAGGTCGTCGCTCGCCTGATGGCGACACACGTTGGCGCCCAGCTCGCGCCAGACCAGCAGCTGGTCGAGCCAGGCCTCGGTGGCCTCGTCGAAGCCCCAGAACCCCGCGCGCGTGCCGGCGGCCTTCGGGTCGATGCGCACCGGGGACCAGCGGGCGTTCTCGATCAGCCGGCGGAAGATGCGATGCGGCGACACGTGCCCGAAGTGCAGGGCCGCCGAGAGCCGGCTCGGGGCGTCCTCGTCCGGGTGATTGCGCCCGTCGATGTAGTGGCCCAACCCGGTCTCCAGGAACCGCTCGAGCCGCGCTTCGGCGGCCACGAACCCCCCGGGCAGGTCGACGGGCGCCACCCGGTGGTCGATGGGCAGCGTCGACAGATCCGCGGGCACGCCGAACGCCCACTGCGGCGCGAGCCCCTCGGGCGGGATCGTCATCGGCGGCAGGGACACGCTGCGGAGCGGGTCCGGGCTCGGCACGTCGTCCAGATGTTCGGGCACCCAGCGCTGCACCCAGCGCCGGAAGATGGCCGCCGTGAGCGCCGCCTTCTCGGGCACCGCGAGGGGCATCAACCCGTGGCCGTCGATGGCCTCGGTGCACACGGGGAGGCGCGCGCCGACGGCGGTCACCATGCGCGGCAGGAAGAACGTGGGGAAGTCGTCCGTGATCACGGCGCAGGCCCGCGCCGCCAGCGTCTCGACGAGGCCGCGCCCGGCGCCGGCCCAGGGCTCGACGTAGCTCCGGTAGGTGGCCGAGGTCCCGGCGAAGTGCTTCGCATTGTCCGACATGCCCGCGACCACGAAGGCGTGGTGCCGGTCCGAAGCGTACGGATAGTCCGCACGCAGGCCCTCGAGCACGAGCAGCGGGCGGTCGAGCTCGGCGGCCAGCCGCACGGCGTGATCCAGGGCGAAGTTGTCGTGCGGCCGGCGCGCGGCGACCATCCAGTACAGGACGAAATCGGCGTCGCGGCGCAGGGGCGCGGCGTTCAGCGCGCGTCGCCGCAGGGCGAGGACGGGGTGCACGGTTTCCGTGCCGGTCATGTGCTTTGTCCTTGGTACAGGCCGTTGGGGTGATAATGTGCCGGGCTCACCCGGTCTTCAGGAGAGTCGAAGTTCATGTCCACGATCGCCGATGCCACCGTCGTCGAAATCGATTACATCCTCCGGACGGATGGCGGCGAGATTCTCGACCAGTCCGGCCCCGGAGAGCCCCTGTCCTACCTGCACGGCGCCCAGAACATCGTTCCGGGCCTCGAGAGCGCCCTGACGGGGCGTGCGGTGGGCGATGAGCTGACCGTGCGCGTGGCCCCGGCCGAGGCCTACGGCGAGCGCATGGACGATGCCACGCGCAACATCCCGCGCACCGCGTTCCCGCCCCGCATGCACCTGCAGCAGGGCGCGCAGCTCGTGCTGGCGGACGAGAGCGGCCGGCGTTTCCCCGTCTGGATCGCCGAGGTCGGCGCCGATACGGTGGTGGTGGACATGAACCACCCGCTGGCGGGCACGCCCCTGAACTTCCAGGTCAAGGTGGTCTCGGTTCGCGCCGCCTCCGAGGAGGAGCTCGCCCATGGTCATCCCCACGGCCCCGGTGGTCACCACCACTGAGCCCTGCGCGGGGGCGCGGCGCTGATGGCCGTGCGCCCGCGACTCGTCGGCCCCTTCGAGCTGCGCGAGATCGTCGGTCGCGGCGGCATGGGCGTCGTGTGGTCGGCGGTGCACCGCGTGCAGCGCACGCCCGTGGCCTTCAAGGTGCTCACGCACGAGGCCGCGCGCCGGCCCGCCTACTTGCGGGCATTCCGCAACGAGGTCCGCGCGGCGGCGGGGCTGTCGCACCCGGGCATCGTCGAGGTCTATGAGCATGGCGAGATCGAGGAGATGCTCGACGAGGCTGGAGAGCTTCGACCGGGAAACCCCTACCTGGCCATGGAGTGGGTGGGCGGCGGCTCGCTGGCCGGCGTGTGCGGACAGCTCCGCTGGCCGGCCCTGCGCTCGGTCCTGCGGCAACTGCTGGACGCCCTGGCGCACGCCCACGCCCGGGGCATCGTCCACCGGGACCTGAAGCCGGCGAACGTGCTCCGCTCGCCGGATGGCGGGTGGCTCAAACTCACGGACTTCGGCGTGGCGGGCTTCACCGGATCCGACGAGCGACCGGCGCAGGACGGCGTGTCGGGCACGCCGGAGTATATGGCGCCGGAGCAGATCGAGGGCCGCTGGCGCGACATGGGCCCGGCGACGGACCTGTATGGCCTGGGATGCACGGCCTGGGAGCTGTGCACGGGGCAGACGCCCTTCGAGGGCACCGCGGCGACGCAGATCATGACCGCGCACCTGCTGCGCGAGCCGCCCGCATTCGAGCCGCGACAGGCCGTGCCCGAGGGTTTCGAGCTCTGGCTGCGCCGCCTGCTGGCCAAGGCGCCGGCGGACCGATATCGGCGCGCCGCGGACGCCGCCTGGGCCCTGATGCAGCTCGGCGCGGTGACGGCCGACGACGAGGCCGACGCCGCCGACGAGGCCGCGCGCACGGCGTTCCTCCCGGCCGCGTCGCCGCCGCCCCACACGCTCGTCTTCGGCACGCCGATCCGGCACCAGACGACGCTGGAGAGCCTGCCCTCGGCGCTGACGGTCGAGCCCGCCGGGACACCGATACCGGTCTCGCCCTTCGAGCACGCCATCGACGCGACGACGGACGCCGCCTTCCGGCCCTTCGCCGCCGTGGAGGTGCCCTTCGGGCCGCCGCCGATGGCCCAGACCTGGCGCCGCCCGGAGCCCCCGCCCTGGTCCGCGCGCTTGATGGGGGCCGGTCTGGGCCTCTTCGGGCTGCGCACCGTGCCGTTCGTGGGGCGCGAGGCCGAGCGCGACGCGCTGTGGGCCGAGCTCGCGGCCGTGCACGCCGAGCGGCGCGCCCGCCTGGTGCTCATCACCGGTGCCGCGGGCACGGGCAAGTCGCGCCTGGCCGAGTGGCTCGGCGAGTCCGCCCACGAGCTCGGCGTCGGGACGCCACTGTGGGCGCGCTGCACGGCCGAGCCGGGGCCCACGCCGGCGCTGGCCGAGCCGCTGCTTCAGCACCACGGCCTGGCGGGTTTGTCGCGCGTCGAGATGGTCGCGCGCCTGGCCGCCCGCGGGGTCGCGCGTCCGACCGATCTGGCCGCCTGGCTGGCGGGCCCGGGACCCGGCGAGCTGGAGGTGCCCCGCGCCACCGAGCGGCAAACGCTCTTGCGGCGCGCGCTGGAGGGCATCGCCGCCACGCGGCCCGTCGTGCTGGTCCTGGACGACGTCCAGTGGTCCGTCGAGGCGCTGGACCTGGCCCGACACATCCTGGACGCGCAGTTCTTCGCGCCCGCGCCGATCCTGCTCGTGCTGACCGCCGAGGACGAGCGCCTGGCCGAGGCCGAGCCGCTTCAGCGCCTGCTGCGCGACCTGCTGACCCGGCCCTGCACGCGGCGGGTGCTGCTCGGGCCCCTGGCCGAGGGGGACCGACCGGCCCTGGCGCGCTCGCTGCTCGGGCTCTCCGAGGAGCTGACGGCGCGCCTCGTCAACCGCACGGCGGGGAACCCGCAGCTCGCGGTCCAGCTCGTCTCGGAGTGGATCGCGCGCGACCTGTTGATTCCGCACGAGCAGGGGTTCCGCTTCCGCAAGGGCGCCGCCGCCGAGGCCGCCGAGGTGCCCGCCACGCTGCGCGACGCCTGGGACACCCGCGTCTGGCGTGCGTTGGACGGGCAGCCGCCGGTCCATGGCGAGCTCCTGGAGCGCGCGGCGGCGCTGGGGGCCGAGGTCGACCTGTCCGAGTGGGAGGCCGCCTGCGCCGCGACGGGCCTGCCCTCGCCGACGCCGGTGCTGGAGCTGCTGCTGGCGCGGCGCCTCGCCCGGCCGCGCTTCGACGCGCACCGCTCGGGCTGGATCACGGGCGTGACGCTGGCGAGCGCCGTGCTGGTGGACTGCCTGGCGGCGCGCGCCCGCCTGGCCGGCCGATGGGAGGCGCACCACGCGGCCTGCGCGGGCCTCTTCGCCGGCCGGACGGACGTGGCCGGCGCGGAGCGGCTCGGGCGCCACCTGGCGGGCGCGGGGCGGCTCCTCGAGGCGCTCACCCCGCTGGCGCAGGCGGCGAGGCATCGTCTGGCCGCCGGCGAGTACCTGGCGGCGGCGTCCCTGCTGGAGCAGCGCGAGCACCTGCTGGGTGAGCTGGGTCTGCCCCCCGAGGACGCCCGCTGGGGCGAGGGCTGGACGCTGCGCGCCCGCCTGCTGCGCGCCCGGGGCGAGTTCCTCGAGGCCGACGCCTGGGCCGCCCGGGCCGAGGCCGGCGCGCGGCGCCACGACTGGCACCCCCTGCTGAGCGTCGCGCTGCTGGAGCGCGGCCGGCTGGCCTGGCACCTGGGGGAGCCCGAGATCGCCACCGAGCGCCTGACCGCCGCCCTGACGGTCGCCGCGCAGCTGGGGGACGCTCGCCTGGCCGCCGAGTGCGACTGGCAGCTCGCCGATCTGGCCTCGGGGCAGGGGCGCCTGGCGGCCGCGGCGGAGCGGTTCGACCGGGCCCGTGCGGCGTTCATCGCGCTCGGGGACCACGTGAGCGCCGGCAAGGCCGGGCTCTCCCTGGGCGAGGTCGCGCGGCAGGCCGGGCAGCTCACCGAGGCCGTCGCCCACGTCGAGGCCGCGCGGGGCTGGCTGCGGGCCGGCGGCGCACAGTGGGGCGAGGCCGAGTGCGCCAACAAACTCGGCGAGCTCGCGCGGCTCGCCGGCGACACCGCCCACGCCGCGGCCTGCTACCGCGAGGCCGCCGATCTTTACCGCAATCTGGGCTCGGGCATGGCCATCTACCCCGAGCTGAACCTCGGGGTCGTCGAGGTCGAGGAGGGGCAGTACGCGCGCGCCCGACCGGTCCTCGAGGACGTCCTCAACGTGTTCGTGCGCCAGGGCACGCGGGGCATGGTCGGCGCCGCCCATGTGTGCCTGATGGCCTGTTGCGCCGGCCTGGAGGACGCCGTGGCGTTCGACGTGCACCGCGGCGAAGCCGAGCGCGCGCTTCTCGCCTCGGGGTTCGTGGACGTGGACAACGCCCGCCTCGCCGAGCTGGCCGGCGATCTTTGGGAGAGCGCCGGCGACACGATGCGGGCGCAGCTCGCCTGGCACGTCGCGCGCGGGCAGTGGCGCGCCCTGGGCCGCGGGTCGGACGCCGAGCGCCTGGACACGCGGCTGCCCTGACCGGACGGGCCCGGGCTCAGGCCGGCAAGCCCATCAGCGCGCGGATCTCGGCGGGCGTCACGGCGTCCGGCACCCACCGAAGGCCGGGGTGGATGCGCTGCAGATGTGCCAGCCGCTGGGGCTCCCGCGAGAAGTCGTAGGCCAGGATCGTCGGCACGCCGACGTGGCTGTTCGCCCGCAGCGCCGCCAGGATGAACAGACCCTGATTCATCGCCAGGAACCGCCAGCCGCGCAGCGGGTCGCCGTTCTGGTCGCGGGTGGCGGCGGCGTGGTCGCCGAGCAGATCCGCCTGCGGGATGCGGTCGAAGCGCATGTCCAGGTAGATGAGGTCCACCTTCGACGCGGCGAGGATCCCCAGCGCCTCCTGGCCGGAGTGGGCCTGCACGTACTCGGGCCCCGGCACGAAGCGGGTCAGGTTCTCGCGGTACTCGTCGCCGTCTTCGATGATCAGGACGCGCATCAGCGTCGGGCCTCCGGGCTCGGGCCGTCGAGCGCGTCCAGCGTGGCCTGGGGCAGCTTGACCACGACGGCCTTGGTGTAGGGGGGCGGCGCGGGGCCGACGTCCAGCGTGCCGTCGTAGCGCGACACGAGGTCCGCCGTGAGCCCCAGCCCCGCCTCGATGTAACGACCGCGCAGCATTTCGCGCGTCAGCGTCTGCGGGGAGCAGTCGAGCACCGAGAACACGGCGCGGCCGAGCCCGGTGATCTCGTCGATCTCCTCGTCCAGCACGAGCCCGATGCGCACGCTGCCCGCCGGGCCGTGGCGCAGCGTGGACTGGATCGCGTTGCGGAGCAGATTCACCAGGATGTCCTCGAGCGCGTCGCGCGGCACGGCGACGGCCTGCCCCGTGCCGGCGGCGACACGGACGTCCGGCGGTTCGAGCCGCACGCCGGAGAGCGCCGGCTCGCGCCGCGCCCGCTCGAAGATGGCCGTCAGCGTCGTGGCATCGACCAGCAGCACCCGCAGGCCATCCAGCAGCACCCGCACGGCCTCATAGCCCTCGACGTTGAGCAGGTGCGCGGCCTGTTCCAGCCGCCGCAGCAGCGCCCGGGTCGCCCGGCTACCGAGGGACTCGACGCGCCGCAGATCGCGCTCCGCCCCGCGCAGCAGGGCGAAGCCGTGGTTCAGTGCAGAGAGCGCGGGGTCGCGGTGTTCCAGGTTCAGGCGCAGCCCGTGGGCGCGCCCGACCTGTTGCAGCCCCGCTGCGTAGGCGCGGAGGCGGTCCTGGGCCCCCGGCGCGCCGGGCTCGCCCAGGAGGCTCTTGCGGCAGAACGTGGCCTTCTCGGCGGCGGGCGCACCCTGCGCCAGGGCGTCGATCAGCCCGGAGAGCATGAGCGTATTGTGCTTGAGGACCTCGTGGCGGATCGCCGACAGGATGCGCTGCACCTCGGGGCCGGCCTCGGGGTGGCGGGCGAGCAGCGCGGCCAGATCCTTGCCGCCGAAGCGCCGCTGCACCCACGCGCCCAGGGCCGCCAGCAGCACCACGACCAGGCCGGCGAGGGCCAGCGCCCGCTTCTCGGAGAGGGCGTCCGCCCGAGCCTGCAGCCGCTCCAGCGCCGCGGGATCGCGCCGCGGGATCTCGCCGGCCTCGGCCAGCGCCTGCAGTCGCTCGTGCACGCGGCCCAGCCGGTTCACGGCGTCCATCGACCACAGCCCCTCGGCCTCGAGCCGGTCGACGTCCAGCCGCGCCAGCGCCAGCCGCGCCTCGGGCAGCCCGGCGGCCTCACCGACGGTCAGGTTCAGGCGGGCCTCGTTGGGGCGACCCTGCTCCGCGCGCAGCATGCCCAGCTCGGTCTCGAGCGCCGGCGCGTTCCGGTCCGGCGAGGCGTCGATGGCCTGCGTCAGCGCGTCTGCCGCCTCGTCCAGGCGCCCGGCGGCGTGCAGGATCCGCGCGCGCAGCACCAGCACGTCCGGGGCGCGGTCGGCGCCCTCGACACGTGACAACTCGGCCAGCGCGGCGTCGGCCTCGCCCCGGCTCAGGTAGCTGCGCGCCCGGTTGATCGCCGCCGTGAAAGGAGACGCGGCGCCGCCCGGTGCGGGCGCCGAGGCCGGACCGCCCGGGTGGCCGGCGTTGGGGCCCAGCGCGCCTTCCAGCGTCTGCAGCAGGCCCTGCGCGGCGGCCTGGTCCGGTGCATCCGCCGGGGCGCGCGCCAGGTAGCGGCGCACGTGGCGGAGCGCCTCGCTCAGGTCCCCCGTGGCCTGCGCCGAGAGCGCGGCCTCCCAATCCAGCTCGACGCGATCCGGCTCGAGCTGCAGCGCCTGGGTGAGCAGGATCAGCGACTCGCCGGCGCGGGTGGGGACGCCGGGGTGCTCCGGCGTCGGCCGATACAGCCGCGCCAGGCGCAGATGCAGCTCCGCGTCGCCGTGGTCCAGGGCCAGGCCCAGCAGGAGCTGACGCTCGGCCTCGTCGATGCGCCCCATCTGGCTCAGGGCGTCGGCCAGGTCCGCACGGGCCGCGGAGAAGCGCGGCGCGAGGTGCAGGGCCTCCGCGAGCAGCGCCTGGGCCTCGACGAGCCGCCCGGCGACCAGGGAGACGCGACCGCGGGCGGCCAGGGCGCGGGCCGCCGCGGGCACGTCCGCGGCGACGCGCAACATGCCCCACCGGCGGGCCTCGCGCTCGACCTCGAGCGCCCGGATGCGGTCGGCGCCGGCCTCGGGGAACTTCCGGTACCAGGTCAAGGCGTCGTCGAAGTGGGCGAAATCGCGATGAAAATCGCCAATCTCGACGGCCAGGACGGCGTCCGGCGGGGCGGTGTCCACCAGGGCCCGGTAGAAGCGGTCGGCGGCCTCGAACTGACCGAGCCGGGCGGCGATGCGGGCCTGCCGCAGCACGACCTTGGCGTCGTTGCCGCGCAACTCACGGGCGCGCACCAGGAGCGTCGCCGCCTCTTGCAGGCGGGCGGTGTTCGCCGTCGGCGCCGAGAGCAGATCGGCCAGGTTCAGATGGGCGATGAAGCGGTCGGGGTCCTGCCGGATGGTCTCGCGGTACCAGCGCTCGGCGTCCTCGACGTTGCCCAGCCGGAAGTGCAGGTACGCCAGGTTGTTGGTGTGCTCGGAGTTCTCCGGGTCCAGGTCGCGCGCCTCGCGGAACCGGGCCAGCGCCGTGGGCAGGTCCCCGCGCTGCAGGGCGGCCAGACCGTCGGCGTTGCGGGCGCGGGCCAGGTGCTGGAACGCCTCGTCCACCAGGCCGACCATGCGGGCGGGCCCGGCGCCCGCGTCCGTGAGCACCGCGGCCACGCCGGCGTCCGGCGACTGCGCGAACGTCGCCGCGGGCAGCAGCCCGGCCAGCGCCACACCCAGCGTTCGGCACGCACGTCCCCGGCGGCGGACCACGTCAGGGGCCCCGAAGCGCACGCGCGCTCAGGCCGAGCTGGTTGAACCGCAGGCGCACGGCGCGGGCCTTCTCCGCGTCGCCGAGCAGCATCTGGGCCATCCGGCCGAAGTCGCCGGCCGTCTCCCGGAACAGGTGCCGGAAGTACTGCCGCTCGACGTCCTGCGCGACGCTGTTCAGCGAGTCGGCCGGGCGCAGCGTCACGGTGGTGACGTCCGGCTCGGCCGGTGGAGGCGGCGGTGGAGGGGGGGCGGCCATCGGCGCCCCGTCCGTGGGGGGGCTCGGCGCCGGTTCCGGGGTCGCGGCCGGCGCGACCTGGGCGGGCGCGGGCGGGAGACTCCCGCCGAGCAGCTCCGCGAGCAGGCCCGCGTCCACCTGCAGGCGCGGCGACCTCAGCGTCACGCCCCCGCGCAGGGCGTCCGCGGCGCTCACGAGCGTGAACACGACCAGGTTGTGCAGCACGGTCGCCAGCTCGCGCACGTTGCCCGGCCACGGGTGCTCCACGAGGGACTGCCACGCCGGCGGCGGCAGGACGAGCGCGAGCGCCGTCGCGTCCCCGCGCGGCGCGCGGCCCTGGACGAACCGCAGCGGGGCCGTCGGAGCCAGGCCGAGCCCGACCGCCAGCTGAGCGCAGAGCGCAGCGACGTCCGGGTCCTCGACGCTCCGCTCGACGAAGTGCCGGGACAGCTCGGCCAGATCGCCCCGGCGCTGCCGCAGCGGGGGCAGGCACACCCGCGTGGCCGGACCGAGGCGCATGTACAGGTCGGCGCGGAACCGCCCGGTGGCGACGGCGGCGGCCAGCGACTGATTGCTCGCCGCGATGACCTTCACGTCCACGGGGACGTCCCGGCTCGCGCCCAGGGGCCGCACGCGGCGGTCCTGCAACACCAGCAGCAGTTGCCGCTGCACCTCGGGCGTGAGGCTCTGGACCTCGTCGAGGAAAAGTGTGCCGCCATGCGCGAGCTCGAACACGCCCTTGCGGTCCGCGACCGCGCCCGTGTAGGCGCCACGCGTCGCGCCGAACAGATAGGCCGGCACGAGGTCCGGGGGCAGCGTGGAGAGGTCCGCCGCGAGGAACGGCCCCGACCGCCCGCTGTGCGCGTGAATCCAGCGCTCGGCGATCCACGACTTGCCCGTGCCCGTCTCGCCCTCGAGGATCACGGTCATCCGGCCGCGGGCCAGCACGGCCAGGCGCCGACGCACGGCGGACATCGACGTGTCGCGCCCCCAGAAGACGCCGTCCTCCTCTCGCGCGGCCCGGCGCGAGGCCAGGGCCTCGTGGACGCGGATGCGCAGCGCGTCCAGGTCGTCCCCGCCCAGCATCCAGGTCAGCGGGGCCGTGGAGAGCTCCGCGCGCAGCGTCTCGAAGGGCAGGTCGTCCGCCGAGGTCAGCATGACCACCGGCAACTGCGGGAACCGCGCCCGGAGCTCACGCAGGATGGCGACGCCCTGCGCGCGCCGGGTCTGCCGCGGGCTGGCCTCCGGACCGAGGGGCAGCAGACGCTCCGCGGGCACGTCGAAGTTCAGGTCCAGCAGCACCAGATCCACGGCGTCCGGATGGGCGGCGAGCCAAGCCAGGGCCGCCGGCCCGTCGGGCTGCCGGGGGCCCGCCGGGCGCAGGTCGGGCAGGTGGTCGCGGATCGCGGCCTCGTAGGCCTCGCCGTCGTCGATCAGCAGGATGCGCGCGGGCGTCGAGGCGCTCATCCGCCCTCGCCGAGGGTCGAACGCCAGCGGGACTGGAGCGCCGCGATGGCCGCGCCCACGGCATCGAGCCGGCCGCTGATCGCATCCCGGGTCGTCTCCGCGCTGTGGGCGTCCAGCAGCGCCATGGCCGCCGCGACGGCGGCGTTCAACTCGGCCAGATCGGGCTGCAGCGCCTCGGGCACCTCGTCCGCGAAGTCCGCCAGAAGGTCCTCGGCGGAGTATGCGCCGCGGGGCCCGGTGCGGGTGCGGCGCACGCCGCGCTCCACGGCCTCGCGCAGTTGGGCCGGCCCGGCGTCGATGGGCAAGAGCGCCAGGGGCAGCCGGATGTGGCGGCCCAGATCGTGGGCCAGATCCTCGACGGCCTCGAGCAGGTCGCGGTCGATGGGGGCGCGCGGGGGCGGGGGCGGGGTGTCGGACTCTGCGGCGGGTACGCTCATGGCGGTGATTTCCAGGGGATGGAAAGCGTGAAGCGAGCACCCGCGCCAGGGGCGCTCGCCACCTGGACCGTACCCCCGTGTGCCTCCACGGCGCCACGGACAATGCGTGTTCCGAGCCCGGTGCCCCCCGGTTTCGTGCTGACGGCGTCGTCGCTGAAGAGCCGCGCGCGCACCTGCTCGCTCATGCCGCGGCCGTCGTCGCGGACGACGAGCTCCAGGCACGGGGCGCCGTCGTCGCCCACGACACGCCGCGCCGAGACCCAGACCGTGCCTCCCGGCGGCGTCTCGGGGATGGCGTTGTGGATGAGGTTGTAGAGGCAGTTATAGATGCGCCGCCGGTCGACCACGATGGGCGGCAGCACCCCGACGCCGCCGATGTCCAGGGCGACCCCGGCCGGGTCCGCGACCGGATACAGCACGCGCGCCACCGCTTGCACCAGGGCCGCGATGTCCGTGGCCTCGAACACCGGGGTCGAGACGATGCCCTTCACGGCGTCGGCGATCTCTCGCACGCGCTCCTGAACGTCGGTGACGCCCGAGAGCGCCAGTTCGATGAGCTCCGGACCCATCGAACGCAGCTCCGCGAGCGCGAGCGCCAACGCACCGTCGGGTGCGGGGGGCGCGGCGTCGGCGGCCTGGAACGTGTCGTCGAGCAGCAGGCGCAGCGTCTTCACGCCCGTGCCGACCGGCGTGAGGAGGTTCTTCACGTCGTGGCTCATGTCGCCGATGCGGTGCGCCACGGAGGCCAGCGCCGCGGCCCGGTGCAGACGGGCGGTCTCCAGCGCCGTGCCGGCCTGCGCGGCCAGCAGGCAGAGCACCCCCAGATCGTCGCGGTCGAACGCGCGGTCCCGGGCGTTGAGCACTTCGAGTACGCCGAGCACCCGACCGCCGGGGGAGGTGAGGGGGGCCGCGAGCAGGCCGCGCGTCCGGTACTCGGTGCGTGCGTCCACCGTCCGGTTGTGGCCCTTGTCGTGCGCCACGTCCGCCACGATGAGCCCGCGCTGCGTGCGCATCACGCGACCCGAGAGCCCCGCCGTGTCCGGGAGCTCGAGCCCCCGCAGTTTCGCCTCGATGTCGGGCGTCGCCCCGATCACGTGCCGGAACCGCAGGATGCGCCGCGCCGGATCATGGAGCAGAAGCGAACCGGCCTCGGCGCCGAGGGCCTCCACGGCCGTCTCCAGCGCCAGGCGCGTGACCTCGTCGGCGTCGGTGGCCGTGGCGAGGCCGGTGGAGACGCGCTGCAGCGCGGCGAGTCGCCGGGCCAGGCGTCGTGCCCGGAGGGCGGGGGACGAGCGTGCCATGGGGGCAGTATGGCACCACGACCGCCCGGTGAGCCAAATCGCGCCATCGGCGCTCGCGGGGCTCAATCGCGGGTTGTCCCGAGTATGAGCTTGCAGGTTTCCCAAAGCTCGTTTAGAAACCCCATGTTTCGTATGCCCGCGCCCCGGGTATGCGCTCCTCGTCGTATGCAGAGAGGTCGGAATGAGTGCAATCGTTGACGCGTTTCGCAGTGGTGGGTGGTTCATGTACCCCATCGCCCTCGTCCAGGTCTTCGTGGCGGCGGTCGTGATCGAGCGCATCTTTGTGCTGTATTTCCAGGCGAGCGTCGCCAAAGCCGCGCTGCTGAAGGCCATCGACAAGTTGCTCCGCGCCGGCCAGATCGACCGCGCGCTGAAGCTGGCGACGGACAACCGCTCCCCCCTCGGGCGCGTGATCGCCGCGGGCATCCGCAGCATCAACGAGCGCAAAGAGGTCGTTCAGATGCTGATGGACGAGCAGGCCCTCTCCGAGGTGCCCAAGCTCGAGCAGCGCATCGGCTACCTGGCGATGTTCTCGAACGTCGCCACGCTGGCCGGTCTGCTCGGCACCATCGTCGGGCTGATCCACTCGTTCGGCGCGGTCGCCAAGGCCAGCGCCGCCGAGAAGTCCACCAAGCTGGCCGAGGGCATCTCCGAGGCCATGAACTGCACCGCCTTCGGTCTGACGGTGGCCATCCCGGCCCTGCTGGCCTACGCGGTCCTCCAGAGCAAGACACACCGCCTCGTGGACGAGATCGACGAGGGTTCGCTCCATGTCTACAACATCATCGTGGATGTCAAAGAGGGCTTCGCACGCCCGACCGACGCCGGCCAGGTCTGAGGAGAGAAACGACAGATGGACTCACTGATCCAGAGTTTCAACGACGGCGGACTTTTCATGTACCCCATCCTTCTCGTGGGCTTCTTCGCCCTCGGGATCGTGGGGGAACGCGCCTACGTACTCTTCTTCAAGGCCCTCAATCGCAAGGACGAGTTCACGCGGGAGATGCGCAAGCTGATCCTCAGCGGCAACTTCGTGAAGGCCGTCAAGCTGGCCAACACCGAGAACAGCCCGCTCTCCCGCATCGTCAAGGCCGGTCTGCTGCAGATCCGCCGCTCCGATGACGTGATCCAGTCGACGATGGACGAGGCCGCCCTCCTGGAGGTCCCCTACCTCGAGCGCCGCACGGGTTACCTCGCCATGCTCTCGAACGTGGCGACGCTGATGGGCCTTCTCGGCACCATCATCGGTCTGATCCACTCCTTCGGCGCCGTGGCCAAGGCGGACGCCGCCACGAAGTCGACGCTGCTCGCCGCCGGCATCTCGGAGGCCATGAACTGCACGGCCTTCGGTCTCGTGGTGGCCATCCCGTCGCTGCTCGCCTACGCCATGCTCCAGAGCCGCACGCAGAAGTGCGTGGACGAGATCAACGAGGGCTCCGTCCGCATCGTGAATCTCATCCTCCTGAACCGGGACAAGCTCCTCAGCGAGCAGAACAACGGCTGAGGAACTTTCGTCGGTCCCCAGGGTCTGACGTTGCGTATCCTCGTCTGAAGGTAGGTCGCTCATGGGTGTTTCCCTTCCCGGTGGTGGCGGCAAGCGCGGGGTGGATTTCGACATCAACCTGGTGCCGTTCATCGACCTTCTGTCTTGCCTGATTTCGTTCCTGTTGGTGACCGCCGTGTGGACGCAGCTCGCCCGCATCGACGTCAACCAGCCGCTCCCGAGTCAGAGCGAGTCCGAGTCGCCCCCGGTGGAGCCCACCGAGGCGCGCATCCTCATCGACAAAGAGGGCTACCTCGTTCACTTCCCCCACGAGCCCACGCCCCGGCGCATCGGGCTCGAGCCGGACGGCGTGACTTACAAGCGCGCCGAGCTGGCCGAGGGCTTCAAGAAGATGAAAGAGGCGAAGCCCAACGACACGATCAAGATCAAGTTCGCCTCCACGGACGAGGCGAAGTTCAAAGAGTACATCGGTGTGCTGGACATCTGCCTGGGCCTCGGCCTCACGGACCTGATGCCCACCGTCGCGGCCGACCTGGCCACCCGGCTCACCGCCGCCATGAACCCCGGCGCCCCGCCGCCGGCGCCCTGAAGCGAGGCCGACACCATGCCCATCCATACGCCCGGTCGTCGCGCAGGCTCCGGTGCCGTGCTCCGCTCGGCCAAGAAGGCCATGAGCGGCAAGCATGGCAAGAGCCTCTTCGCCAGCCTCAACCTGACCTCCATGGTGGACTTCATGACCGTGGTGGTGATCTTCCTGCTGATGCAGTTCTCGGCCTCCGGCGAGATCCTGTTCATGCAGAAGGACATCCGCCTGCCCGATGCCGCGTCGGGCGGTGAGCTCGAGCGCGTGCCCGTCGTCGCCATCTCGGCGGACTCCATCACGATGGAAGGCGCCATCGTGACCAGCCTGTCGCAGCTCCCCGAGGGCGAGGTCATCCCCGAGCTCCAGAGCAAGCTGGACCAGGCGCGCAACTCCTGGACGGCGACCAACCCCGGCAAGCCCTTCGATCACAAGATCATCGTCCAGGCCGACCAGGACGTGGCGTTCAAGTACATCCGCCGCGTGATGGTCACCTGCACGGTCGGTCAGTACAACAACCTGATGTTCGCCACCCGGCGCGTCGGTCCCGCGGCCCCCGCCGCAGCGGCAGAGTAATCCTCCCCGCCCTTCTTTGACTTCCGCGGCGCGTGGCCGGATTGTCGTCCAGCACCATGGCGAAGTCTCTCGTCTGCCACCACTGTGGCTTCACCCCCTCCGACGGCACCCAGGCCCTGCACTGTCCCAAGGACGGCATGCGCCTCGTGCCCGTGGAGGAGCACGAGAAGTCGCCCCACGACCCCTACCTGGGTCGCACGCTGGGCGAGCGGTACGCGCTCGTCGGGCTGCTGGGCGAGGGCGCCATGGGAGCGGTCTATCTGGCGCGCCAGATGCCGCTGGACCGCGAGGTGGCCATCAAGGTCATCCGGCCGATGGCGCTCTCGGGCAACACCAAGTCCCGCGAGCAGCTGGCGCAGCGGTTTCTGCGTGAGGCGCAGCTCCAGGCGGACTTCAACCATCACGCGGTGGTCACGGTGCTGGACTTCGGCGCCGAGCCCGACGCCACGCTGTTCATGGTCATGGAGCGCCTGCACGGGGTGCCCCTGAGCCAGGTCATGGCCGACGGCCTCGAGCCGCAAATCCTGGTGGGCATGGTGCTGCAACTGCTGGACGCCCTGGGGCGGTTCCACGACCGCGGCATGATCCACCGGGACATCAAACCGGACAACCTGATGGTGCTGGACGGACCCCCGGCCGCGGACGGCATGCCCCGGGTGAAGCTGCTGGACTTCGGCATCGCCAAGTCGATTCGCGATCGGTCCAACACCAAGCTCACCCAGGACGGCACGGTCTTCGGCACGCCGGAGTACATGGCGCCCGAGCAGGCGATGGGCGTGCCCGAGATGGTCGACCAGCGCTGCGACCTGTACGCCGTGGGCGCCGTGCTCTCCGAGGGTCTCACCGGCCAGCCGCCGTTCACCGGCAACTCGCCACTGGCGATCCTGCATCGGGTGGTCAGCGGGCAGGTGCCCCCGCTGCCCGACACGGTGGAGCCCGCGCTGGCGGCGGTCGTGCTCAAGGCCCTGGCCAAGGAGCGCGAAGGCCGCTACGAGGACGCCCGCGCCATGGCCGAGGCCCTGGCGCAGTCGGTCGGCCTCGGACGTGACCGGCCGGTCGTCAACACCGGGCGCAATCGGCTGCCCTCGGGCCCGCAGGCGCCGGCGAATCCGGCCGCGACCTCGGGCGCCCCGGCGGTCGCGCTCGGCGCCGAAGAGACCGTGCCGGACTCGCGGTTCCAGGGTGGAGAGCTCGCCACCGCGGCCCCCGCTGCGGCGCCGAGGAATCGCGCGAGCCTGCAGCCGCGCCCGCCCGCCGAAGCCGGGCCCCCGGCCGCGCCCCTGCCCGGTGGTGCACGAGATCCGCGCGACGTGTTCGCCGTCCGCGACCCCAACGAACCGGACAGCGCCGAGCTGTTGCTGCGCGGTCAACGCCGCCGGTGGCCCTGGGTCGTCGGCGTGGTGGCCTTGGCCGGCGCCGGCGCCGCGGCGTTCTTCGCGCTGCGCCCGGGCCCGCCGCCGGCCGCGCCCGTGAGCAACGAGCCCGTCCGCGTTCAGGTCAACGCCCGCTTCGACAATGAAGCCGAGTCCAATCCCGCCACGCCGGCGTCGAAATAGCCGGCCCGCTCCAGAAGGCAGTGCCATGAAGCTCCCCGAGAACGGCAGACAACCGTCCGAAGTGCTCTCCGCCCTCGACGAGATGCGGGCGAACGACGCGCGCTGGCGCGACGGCCGCACCTTCAGCCTCGTGTACTACGGCGGCGACGAGCTGCTCACGCTGCTGCACGACGCCTTCTTCAAGTTCTTCTCCGAGAACGCCCTGAACCCCATGGCGTTCCCGAGCTTGCGCCGCATGGAGACCGAGGTCCTGTCGATGGTGGCGGACCTTCTGCACGGCCCCGACTGCGTCGGCTCCATGACCACCGGCGGCACGGAGTCGATCCTGATGGCGGTGAAGACGGCCCGGGAGTTCGCGGCGAACACGCGCGGCATCTCTCGCCCCGAGATGATCCTGCCCGACTCGGTGCACCCGGCCTTCCACAAGGCGGCCCACTACTTCAACGTGAAGCCGGTGGTGGTGCCCGTCGGCGAGGACTACCGGGCGGACGTCGCCGCCATGCGCGCGGCCATCACGCCCAACACCATCCTGCTCGTGGGGTCGGCGCCGTCGTACCCGCAGGGGGTGGTGGACCCCATCCCCGAGATCGCGGCCCTCGCCGAGGAGCACGGCTTGCTGTGCCATGTGGACGCCTGCCTGGGCGGCATGCTGCTCCCGTTCTTCGTGAAGCTCGGCCAGCGCCTGCCCGCCTTCGACTTCGCGGTGCCCGGCGTGACCTCGATGTCCTGCGACCTGCACAAGTACGGCTACGCGGCCAAGGGCGCCTCGACGGTGCTGTATCGCAGCCGCGCCCTGCGCCGGCATCAGTTCGTGGTCTACACCGACTGGTCCGGCGGCCTGTACGGCTCGCCCTCGATGACGGGCACCCGCGCGGGCGGCCCCATCGGCGCGGCCTGGGCCGTGCTGAACTACCTGGGTGAGTCCGGTTACCTGCGCATGGCCCGGCAGACGCTGGACACGGTGCAGGCCCTGGTCGCCGGCGTGCGCGCGATCCCCGGCCTGGCCGTGATGGGCGAGCCGGACATGAGCGTGTTCTCGTTCGCCACGACCGATGCCTCCGACATCTATCGGGTGGGGGACGAGATGGACACCCGCGGCTGGCACCTGGACCGCCAGCAGCGGCCGCCCTCGCTCCACATGATGATCACGGCGGCGCACACCGGCCTCGCGCCGCAAATCCTCGCCGACCTCGCCGCCGCGACGGAGGTCGCCCGGGCCGCAGGTCCGGCCACGTCCGGGGCCGCCGCCATGTACGGCATGATGGGCTCGCTGCCCGACCGGACCATGGTGCGCGAGTTCGTGCTCGACTTCATGGACGGCCTGGATCGCTGACTCGATGACCCCCGCCGACGCGGCGCTCTTCGCCCTGGTGACCTTCGCGCTGGTGCTCGAGGCCATCCTGGGGTTCGGCGCCACGGTCATCGTGGTGACGCTCGGGGCGCAGTTCCTGCCGCTCGACGTCCTCCTGCCGACCTACGTGCCCGTCAACCTGCTGCTCTCGGGCTGGATTCTGGCGAAGGACGCGCGGCACGTGGACGGGCGCCTGCTCCTCCGACGCGTCTTGCCGTTCATGGGCGTAGGCATGGTGTTGGGCCTGCTCGTGCCGGCGGGTGTGGATCGGCGCGCCTTGCTGGTGGCCTTCGGCGCCCTGACGATGGCCCTGGCGCTCCCGCAGGTCTGGTCGGCGGCGTCGCGGGAGACCTCGCCCCACGCGCACGGCCCGCTCCCGCCTCTGCGCGCCGCCGGCGTGCTCGCGCTCGGCGGGATTGTCCACGGTCTGTTCGGCTCCGGCGGCCCCATGGTCGTGTATTTCCTGGGCCGCGAGTCGCTGGACAAGTCGGTCTTCCGGGCGACCCTGTCGGCCCTGTGGGTCGTGCTGAGCGTCGTCCTCATCGTGTCCTTCGTCGCGCGCGGCCACCTGAACGAGGACACCCTGCAGCGCTCGGTGGGCATCCTGCCCGCGTTGGCGCTCGGCGCGTTCGTCGGTGACCGGCTCCACGGACGCGTCGACATGCGTCACTTCCGCCTCGCGGTCTACGCGCTGCTCTTTCTGGCGGGCTTCTCCCTCGTGCTCCGGAATCTGATGTCATGAAAATCCGACCCGAATGGCTCCGCTTCGAGAACCTCCTGGATCTGGCCCGCACGCCCTTCTTCGAGGTCGTCGACGGTGAGTTGACCCTCGCCGACCCGGCGCTCGGGCCGGCCATCGATGTTCACACGCACCTGGCGCTGACGTTTCTGCGCCGGCGCACGGTGGACCTGCTCGCCGAGACGCCCGCGATCGAACACTACCTGCCGGCGGCGCGGGCGTTCGACATGGACGTGTATCAGAACAAGAACTTCTCGCCCGACGACATGAAACGCATGACCCACGATCTGTCGATCGGGAGCGTCGGGTGTCATGGCATGCGGGCCACGCATACGCTGCCCAACCTGGCGCGTGAGATGAAGTCATTGGGGGTCGCCCGGTCGGTGCTGCTGCCGATCGACTTCCCCGTGGCGTCGCACAACGCGGACACATGGCTGGAGGCGTCGCGCGGGCGGTCGGACTTCCTGTGTTTCGGCTCGGTGCACCCGTTCGTGCGCGACCCGGAGCGTGTCCTCGATCGACAGGTGGCCGCCGGCGCGCGCGGCGTGAAGGTGCACCCCGCCGTGCAGCTCGTGCCGCCGGATCACGACCGCTGCATGCGCATCTACGCCCTGTGTGCGGCCCGGCGGTTGCCGGTGCTGTTCCACTGCGGCCCGGTGGACATCGAGACGCGCCTCGGTCGTCGGTTCAGTCAGGTCGCGCGGTACGAGCGCGCCATCGCCGAGACGCCCGAGTGCACGTTCGTGCTCGGCCACTCCGGCGCCCTGCAGATGGAGCAGGCGCTCGAGTTCTCGAGGCGCTACCCCAACGTGTGGCTCGAGATTGCCAGTCAGTCCGTGAGCGCCGTGCGGCGCATCCTGGACACCACGAACCCGGATCGGGTGATGTACGGCAGCGACTGGCCGTTCTATCCGCAGGCCATCGGGCTCGCCAAGGTCTTTCTGGCCACGGGCGAGGACACGACGCTGCGCCGCAAGGTGCTCTCCGAGAACGCCGAGACTCTGTTCGGGCTCAGGTGAGCTGACGCACCAGCTCGCGCAGGCGCGGCAGGTCCGAGGCCTTGTCCAGCAGGTGGTCCCCGAGCTCGAGCGCGAACTGTTGCATGGGCTCGGTGAACGCGCCGCCGGTCATGAGATACAGCCGCGAGCGCAGCTCCGGGAACTCCGTCGTCACGATGCGATGGAAGTCGGCGCCCGTGCAGTCGGGCATCATGATGTCCGAGATGATGAGGTCGAAACGCTGGCCGGCGCGCAGCAGCTCGACGGCCTCCGTCGCGCGCGGTGTGGCCACCAGGTCGTGCTCGCGGGCGAGCAGGCGCGAGGCGGCCTTGAGCACGAGGGGGTCGTCGTCGATGAAGAGCACGCGGCGTCGACCGTGTCCCCCCGCGCCCTCGGGCACAGGCGTGGTGCCCGTGGGCAGGCGCTCGGCGACCCGGAGCGTCACCGTGAAGCGGGTGCCGCGCCCGACCTCGCTCGTGACCGTGATCTCACCGCCGAGGGCCTCGACGATGCCATGGACGACGGACAGACCGAGGCCCGTGCCGATGCCCGGCGGCTTGGTGGTGAAGAAGGGGTCGAAAGCGCGGTTCATGACTTCGCGGGTCATGCCCTCGCCGTTGTCCTCGACGTCGACGTGCACTCTGTCCGGCGTGACGCGTGTGGTGAGCGAGACCCGGTTGATGGCCGCGTCGCGCCCGCGGGGCATGGACTCGACCGCGTTCATCAACAGATTGATGAACACCTGCGACAGGCGGCCTTCCTGCCCATAGACCAGCGGGACGGGGCCGCGATGGTCCTCGAAGCTGGCCCGGTACCGCATCTGATTCGCCGTCATGCGCACGGCGGTGTTCAGCACGTGGCTGAGCTCCGTGGGCTGAACGGGGCGCTCGTCCGCGCGTGAGAAGGTCTTGAGATCCGCGACGATGGCGGCGACGCGGCGACCGCCGTCCAGGGCCTCGGAGAGAGCGCGCACCAGATCCGGCGCCTCGGCGATGGGCCGCTGCCCGGGCGGCGTGGACAGCGCCTCGTGGGCGTAGGACACGTTGCCGATGAGATACGCCAGGGGGTTGTTGATCTCGTGGGCCACGCCGGCGGCCAGGGTGCCCACGGCGGCCAGGTTGCTCGCGAGCTGGAACTTGGACTCGAGCTGCTTCCGGGCCGTGATGTCCGTGAACAGACCGTTCCACACGAGGTCCGTCGCGCTCGGCTCCGGTTCCGGCCGGGCGTCGCCCCGGACCCAACGCACGGTCCCGTCCTCGTGCCGGATGCGGAACTCCGCCTCCCACGGGGTGTGCGCGACGCTGGCCTCGCCGACCGAGGTCAGGACGCCGCCCCGGTCCTCCTCGATCACCCGGTCGAAGGGGACGGCGACCTCGGCCCCGACGATGGGTTCGAGGTCGAGGATCTCGCGGGCCCGCTCGCTGAGGAACGTGAAGACGGCATCGCCCCCGGCCCGCCGGCGGAACTGATACACCACGCCGGGGATGGACGCGATGACCGCCCGCAGGCGCTCGTCGCGCCGGTGGATCTCCTGCTCGGCGTGCAGCCGCGCCGAGATGTCCCGCACGAAGGCGCAGATGTATTGCACACCCTCGAACGTGAAGAGCGCCAGGGAGGCCTCGACGGGGATCTCGCGGCCGTGCGCGGTGCGATGGGTGGTGGTGTCGACGCGCTGACCCGTGGCCTCGATGTCCGCCCACAGCGCGGGAAAGGCCTCGGCGGACAGCTGTGTGTCGATGTCCCAGATGTGCAGCCGCCGGAGGGTCTCGGCCGGGTGCCCGAGGCGCTGGCAGGCCGTGAGGTTGCAGTCCAGGATGCGGCCGTCGCGCCCGATGCGGAACATGGCCTCGGCCGCGGCGTCCACGGCGAACCGGAAGAGCTGCAGCTCGACCTCGCGTCGCCGCCGCTCGGTCACGTCGCGCAGCACCACCACGGCCAGATCCTCGCCATCGACGGGGTGGAGCGTGATGGAGACCTCGGCCGCCAGGGATCCGCCGCCCGGGCGCGTGATCCAGGCGACGGGGAGGGGACCGGGCGCCGGCGTCGCCGACTCCAGGCCGCTCAGGAGCGACAGCCACTGCACGATGTCCCGGGCCTCGATGAGCCCGAGCTGGAAGACGCTGCGCCCCTCGAGTCGAGTGCCCGCGGCGGCCAGCCAGGCGGTCGCCGTCTCATTGGCATCGACCACGGTGGCGTCCGCGGCGGTGACGACGAGGATCGCCTCGGCGGCGTTGTCCAGCAGCGGCCGGAACCGGCCCAGGTTGCCCGGCGAGCGGTTCAAGCCGGTGACCTCGACGGCCGTGCCCGTCGCGCCGTAGATCTCGCCGCGGGCGTCGTGGAGGGCGGTGCCCTCGAAGCGCAGGGGCACGGACACCGCGTCCGGCCGGCGGTGGATGACCTCGAGCGCCGGCGGCGACTCGCCGTTGAGCAGGCGCACCATCCAGGTGAGCAGCGTGTGTTTGTGCGTCGAGGTCGCGGCGTCGACGAAGGGCGTGCCGATGAGCTCGCCGGCCGGTCGACCGATCAGGCGCTGCGCGGCCGGGTCGTTGGCGAACGTCCACAGACCGTCCGCGCCCACGGACCAGACCAGATCGCGCGTGCTGGAGAAGAATTGGCCGACACGCCGCTCGCTCTCGGCGAGGCTGCGCTCGACGCGACGCCGCTCGTCGATCTCCAGCATCAAGGAGACGAGCTGCGCCGCGGAGACGGCGAACCGCTGCTCGGAGTCGCTCCAGTGCCGCATGGGACCGACGTGCTCGATGCACAACACACCGGTGAGCGCACCCCGGGTGAACACGGGCGCGTCCAGCATCGAGGTGATGCCCAAGGGCCGCAGGTAGATCGGCGCGAAGGGCTCCGTGTGCGGGTCCCGCAGGGCGTCGTGGGCGGCGACCAGGTTGGCCGCGCGCATCGAGGAGAAGTAGTCGGGGTAGTCGGCGGCGAGCAGCACCTGCCCCCGCTCCGTCGTGCGGGGGCCGCGCTTGAACAGCACCGCGCACTCGATGCGCTGCGGGGCCTCGCGGAAGCGCCAGAGGCTGACGCGCTCCGTCTTGAGTGTGTCGGCGACCTTGGCCAGGAGCGGGGTGAGGACCTCGACGCCGTCACCGGAGGCCGTGGCGGCCTGCTCGAGCAGCGCGGCGTGGTGGGCGGGCGTGAGCTCCTGCGAGAGCGCCGCGAACTCGCCGGGCATCGTGTCCGCGCCGCGCCCGTGGGACCGCGAGAGCGCCCGCTCGGCCACACGGAGACGCGCGGCGAGGCGTGCCTCGGTGAACGGTGGCTCGAGGATGTCGTCCGCCCAGGCGGGGAGCTCGGCGGAGCTCGGGCTCAGCGCCAGCAGCCAGTGACCGCCGGTCCGGAGGCTCAGGCTCGGCTCCAGGCCGGCGACGTCGAAGCCGCGCGCGCAGACGAGGAGCAACGGCTCCTCCGTCTTCAGGGTCAGGCGCGCCGTCGGCTCGGTCCGGTCGCACGGGTGCAGGGAGGCGATGCTCGCCACCGCCGCCCGAAGGCAGGCCTGCTCGAATGCGCTCAGTCCGAAGGCGACGACGTCCATCGGAACATCATACGTGCCGGACCGGCGCCTGGACGAATTCCGGGTCCAAGATCACTCTTCTTCGGGGGCGGTCAGCTCGATCGAGGCCGTGCCGTCGAAGGGTTCGCTCGCCGGGGGCGCGCGGAGCGTGAACCAGAACGTCGCGCCCCCGCCGGGCCGGGCCTCGGCCCAGATGCGCCCCCCGTGCCGCTGCACGATGCGCTGCACCGTGAACAGGCCGATGCCGGTGCCGGGGAACTCCTCGCGGCCGTGCAGGCGCTGGAAGGGCGCGAAGAGTTTGTCCGCGTGTTTCGGGTCGAAGCCGACGCCGTCGTCCCGGACGAACCAAGCGCGCCCGTCGGGCGTCGGCCGGACCCCCAGCTCGATGTGCGCCACGGGCTGTCGCGCGGTGAACTTCCACGCGTTGCCGAGCAGATTCTCCAGCACGACCCGCACGAGGGCGGCGTCCGCGGCGGTGACGAGGGCCTCCTGCAGCGCCAGCACGACGGTCCGGTGGGGCTCGTTGCGGCGCAGTTCGCCGACGATCTCCCGCGCGAGCGCGCCGAGATCCACCGTGTCGCGGTGCATCTCGGCCCGGTTCAGGCGCGAGAGGTCGTGCAGGGCGTCCAGGACCTTCCACATCCGCTGCGCGGCGTCGCCGACCCGGTCGAGCATCTCGCGGCCGTCGGGGCCGAGCGCGTCCGTGAAGTCTTCGCGCAGCATGGCGGTGAAGCCCTCGACGCTGCGCAGGGCCGACCGGAGATCGTGGGAGACGCTGTAATTGAACGCCTCGAGCTCCTTGTTCGCGGCCGCGAGCTCGCGCGTCCGGACCCGGACGCGGCCCTCGAGCTGTGTGTTCAGCGCGCGGGCCTCCACCTCGGCCGTCTTGCGGGCCGTGACGTCCGTCAGCAGGCCGTCCCAGATGACATCGCCGCCGTGCTGACGCTCCGGCCGCGCGACGCCCTCGAGCCATGCCCGACCGTCCACCGTACGGCCCTCCCAGCGCCAGGGGGTGAGCTGGCGCGCGGACTCGACCAGCGTGGCCACGAAGGTGTCCCGATCCGGCGGGGCGAAGGCCGTCAACACGACCTGCGCGTCGCCGAGCAGCTCGTCCGGGGCGAGGCCGAGCAGGTCGCGCGCGGCCTCGCTCACGTACTCGAAACGCAGCCGGGCGTCCGCGCGGCGACGCAGGCGGAACACCAGTCCGGGCACGTTCGCGGCGATGCGCCGATAGACCTCGAGCTGTGTGTTGCGTGCCGTCTCCAGCGCGATGGCCAGGTGCTGGGCGATGGCCAGGAGGATCTGGGCGTCGTCGTGCGTGAAGATGCCCCGGGCGCGGCGGTGATCGGCATACACCACGCCCAGCAGGCGGTCGCGGAGCAGGAGCGGCGCGGCCAGGGCGCTGCGCGGCACGCGGGGCTCGTCCGGGGACTGGGCCGGCTCGGCGGGACCGCCGGCGCCGTGCACCAGGGGCAGGTGCGTCAGCACGACGCGGTCGATGACCGCCGTGTGCAGGTCCGTGGGCGCGCCGAGCTCGCGGCCGTGTGCGTCCCGGCCCGCGCGCACCACCAGGGACAGGTGGCCCATCGTGGGCAGAGGCGTGTCCGCCTCGGTGGCGCCGTGGTGGGGCCCGAGCAGGAACGCCCGCTCGGCCCCGAGAAGTCGGACCGTCTCGTCCAGCACGCGGCGGGCCTGCAGCTCGGGATCGAGCACCGTGGCCGAGGCCAGGGCCACCTCGAGCAGGGCATCGCGCTGCCGCCGCAGGAGCAGCGAGGGCGCGCCCTGTCCCTCGAAGGGGCCCGTGACGCCGGGGGCGAGGCCCAGCTCGGTCTGGATCGAGCGCGCCCGGTCGAGCCAACCGTGGTCCATGGCGAGCTGGTAGGCCCAGTGGGCCTCGCGGAGCACGGCGGCGTCCGGACCGGTGCGCTGCAGCGACCAGGCGGTCAGGCGCGCGACCTCGTGTGCACCCCAGGGGCTGTCCGCGCGGTGGGACAGGCGCGCGGCCCGGGCGAGCGCGGCCACGGGCGAGGCCTGGTTCAGAATCGCCGCGGCGGCGGTCAGCAGCGCCACGTGGAGCTCGAGCACCGGGATGTGGGCGGCGCGCTTCAGGCGGCGCAGCGCGGCCTTGAAGCGTTCGGCGGCCGCGGTGTCCGTCGGTCGAAGCCGCCACTGCTCGAAACGAGCCCGGGCGAGCGCGACGTAGAAGAGTCGGAAGTGGAGGAGCGTCTCCTCCGGGGCCAGCCCCAGGGCGTCGAAGTGGGCCACGGACGCCTCGAAGCCGGCGTCGAGCTCGCGCCGCTCGGCGTAGAAGGCCGTCTCACAGACGGCGAGCGCCGCCTGCCGGTAGCGGTCCGGCGCCTGCCCGGCCTGTCGTTCGCGCACACGCGTCAGGGCCTCGCCCGACTCGCGCTCGCGGCCCAGGGCCGCCAGGACGGGTGCTCCCAGGCCCTCGAACACGTTGCCGAGGATCCGGTTGGCGCGCGGCGACGCGTGGGACTCGTAGCTCAGCCCGCGCTCGATCCAGGTCAGCGCCTCCGTCGCGTAGCCGCGCATGTAGAGGTTCCAGGCCAGATCGCCGCAACCGTTCAGGTAGTCGAAGGCGTCGAGCCAGTGGCCGCGCGTCTTCAGGCACTCGGCGGCCCGCTCGGCGGCCTCGACGCTCCGACCCACGAAGTGGACCGTCCAGGCCTCGTGAATGTGCGCCCGCGCGACGACCTGGGGGTCCCCCATGCGCTCGGCGGCGGCCACCGCGCGACGGGCGTGGCGCAGGGCGGGCTGATCCCGGCCGCGCACGGCCTCGAGCACGGCCCGGTGGCACTCGGCGAGAATCCACGCCGGATGGCGCGGGTCCAGGTCGCGCACGGCCCAACGCTGGCGCAGGATGGCGTCCGCCAGGGCGACGGGGTTCATCTCGAAGAGCGCGGCATACGTGCGGAAATGCAGCAGTTGCGCCAGGATCTCGACCTCGGCGCCCGGCTTGGGCCGCGTGAAGCGCCGCCGCAGGGCCAGGGCGTCGCGCAGGAGCAGGCCGAGCACACCCAGGAGTCCCAGCGGCCGCGTGCGGGCGCCCAGGGTCCTCAGGCCGCGGTCCAGGGCCGCCTGGGCCAGCGAGACCTCACTCCGCGTCAGGGCCGCCTCGGCGAGGCGACCGTGGATGGACGCGCGCACCCGCCGGTCCTCCGTCGCGGCCAGCGCCGACTCCAGGTGGATCTGGGCGTCCTCGAGGCGACCCGTGCGGGCGGCGGCGTCGCCGAGCGCGTGGTGCAGGGCGGCGGGGGGATCGATGCCCGCGGCCTCGGCGGACGCGTGCGCCTCGACGAGCAGGCGCCAGGCTTCCTCGGGCGCGAACTCCCGCAGGGCACGCCGGCCGGCGTCGAACTGGAGCGCGAACACCCGCTCGGGTTGGCGCTCTCTGTGTCCCCGGGCGGCGTGGCGGGCCACCGCGTACAGGTCCTCGGCCATCGCGGGCACGCCATCGGCGAGCAGACTGTCCGCCGTCCGCTGGTGCCACTCGCGCTGGGCCGACTCGCTCATCCCGTCGAGCAGCGTCTGCTGGACCCGCTCGTGGACGAAAACCCAGGCGCCGTCGCCGTCGCGCTCCACGAGCCACGCGTCCACGGCCTGCCCCAAAGCCTCGTAGACGTCCTCGGCCGGCACGGCCAGCACGGCGGCCAGCAGGTCCGCGCGGAACCGGCGGCCCTGGACGGCCGCGACGTCAAGGACTCGCCGCGTCTCCGGGGCGAGGCGCAGCAGTCGGTCCACGATGAGCTGCATCACGTCGTTGGGCAGCGCGACGTGATTCAGCTCGACCAGATCCAGCGTCCACTCGCCCCACTGGGGCAGCAGCAGACCGCCGTCCAGCAGCGCCCGCACGAACTGCTCCAGCGCGAACGGGTTGCCGCGGCTGTGGGTCATCAGGCGCGTGACCAGCGCCGGGTCGACCCGCGGCACGGCCAGCAGGGCGCCCAGGTACTCCGTGACGGCCGCCACGTCCAGCGGGCCCAGCGTGAGTCCGACGGCGTTCGCCGGCGCCCAGGGGAGGGCGGGGGCGAGCGTCGGCACGGCGAGCACGACGAGGACCGGCTGTTGTGCGGCGCCCGCCGAGAGCCGCTGGAGCAGGTGGCGCGTGGCCTCGTCCAGGCGGTGGGCGTCGTCGACGACCAGCACGAGGCCCGAGGCGGTGCGGGCCCAGGCCTGAAGGAACGCCAGCAGCGCGTCCGCCATGCGCTCGCCCAGCTCCGGTGCGGCGAACGTGGGCACCGTGGCGCCCAGACGCTCGGCCAGCGCCGGCGAGAACCACGCGAGGAGCGGCACCAGGTCGCCGGCCGCGGCCCGCAGGTGATTCAGCGCCGCGCCGCCCGTGGGCGGAATCTGCGAGACCGCATGCGAGATCGCGCGGCGCAGGGGCGCGAACGCGGTGCCGTGGGTCCCAGCGCCCCGGGCATACAGTCGAACGCCCAGCGTCACCGTCGAGCGGTCGTCCATGGCCAGGAACCGGCGCAGCAGGCGGCTCTTGCCCATGCCCGGCTCGCCGCCGAGCACCAGCGTCCGGCCGCGACCGCGCCGCGACTCGGCCCAGTGGTTCGTCAGCGCGGACAGCTCGGCGTCGCGCCCGACGATGGGCCCCGGCTCGTCCGCGTCGAAGCCCGTCCGTGCGAGCACGATGGGCCGCCCGGCGTGCAGCATCTCGTTCAGCGCGCCGACGCTCTCCAGGTCGGCGCGCAGGGACTCTGCGCCGGGGTAGCGGTCGTCCGGGTCCTTCTCCAGGAGCCGCGCGATGATCATCGCCATCGCGGGTGAGGTGTTGGGCCGCTTCGACCGGACGTCCGGCGCGGGCACGGCGGCGTGCTGCCGCACGACCTCGGCGGCGTTGTCCGCCAGGAAGGGCGGCTGGCCGGCCAGGGCCTCGAACAGCACGGCCCCGAGCGCGTAGAGGTCCGAGCGGGCGTCGATGGGCCGCTTCAGCAGGCCCGTCTGCTCCGGCGCGGCGTAGTGGAACGTGCCCGCGGCCCGGGCGGCCTCCTCCGAGAGCGGCAGCGCCGCGAGGCCGAAGTCGATCAGGCGGGTGCGGCCGTCCGGCCCGTGCACCAGGTTCGCGGGCGTCACGTCCCGGTGTACGAGGCCCTGCCGATGCACGGCGGCCAGCGCCCCGCAGACGTCGAGCGCGATGGCCAGCACCCGCGACTCGGCCAAGCGCCCCGCCGCGAAGACCTCGTGCAGCGGCCGGCCCTCGAGGTAGGCGCGCACCAGGAACGGGCGGCCGTCCATCTCGCCCGTGGCGTAGACCTCGGGCACGCCGGGGTGGTGCACCGTGCCGAGCAGGGCCGCCTCGCGTCGGTACTGGCGCCGCAGGACACCATCGCCGGCATCCGGCGTGCGGCTCACCTTGACCGCGACGAGGGCGCCGCCGTGGCGGCCCTTGTACACGACGCTCTCACCGCCGCGGCCGATCTCCTCCAGGTGCTCGACCCCGGGGATGGCCGGCATGGCGGCGGTCGCTCAGCCCGCGCTCAGGAGCGACTGGGGTGCCAGCAGCCGATGGCCCGGGGGCCGGCGTGGCACATGCCCGAGGCGGTGTTCCGACCCTCGGGGACCTTGACCGTCCGGTACAGGGCGAGGCCCTGGCCGACCTGCAGCGTGGAGCGGCGCTTCAGGCCGTTCCACTTCATCACGTTCGTCAGATCGAGCCGATAGCGCTGCGCCACGCGCGCCAGGGTGTCACCCTTGCGGATGACGTGCGTGAAGCGCACGCGCTGGAACGGGTCGAGCTTCGCGCCCATCTGCGCGAGGGCCTCGCCGCCGAACTTCTCGCCGGCCGCGACGGCCTGGGGCGAGAAGAAGCGGATGTGCAGGTGGTTGCGGTGGCCGCGGCGGTGGCGGACCAGCGTCGTCAGGCTGCCCTTGCGGGGGTACTCGAACAGGCCGGCCATGGACTCCGGCGCGCGCTTCTGCACGTCCACGGCGTAGTCGTAGAGCATCTTCTGCACGCGGCGATCGATGAAGACGTACTGGGCGCTGTCGTCCGCGGCGATGGCGTCGATCAGGGCCATCGTGCGCTCGTAATCCAGATTCTTGGCGGTGACCGGCACGAACAACGAGGGCTGGCCCTCGCCGTTCAAGTAGAAGCCCAGGTCGACGTCCCGCCCGCTCTGGTGGGACTTGTGGGGCCGGATGCGGCCGCCGTGCTCCCTGGAGAGATCGCCGACCACGATCTTGTGCGTGCCGGGGAACCGGGCGTGGACCGCGTCCACGACCCGGCGGATCGCCTCGACCGTCTCGGCGGTGCCGAAGTTCTCGTCGCTGCGAACGAGCAGGCGCTCGTCCGTCTCGACCTCGACGCCGTTGATCAGGCGCCCGCGGTTCGGCTCACCGATGGAGAGCGACTCCGTGGTGGCCACGGCGGGCACCGGCGGTTCCGGCGCGGCGGGCGTGTCCATCCGGGGTTTGTCGCCGGCCATGGACTCCAGCGTGACGCGAGTCAGCGGCGCAATGGTGCGGGCGTGGAGCCGTTGCGGACGAAGGAACGCCGAAAGGAACGGCGTGAGGAACGCGATGGAGAGGACGACGAGGCGGGGGAGTCGGAAAGCGATTCGGGAAAGCTGCATTCTGCCACCGGGGGCCATTTGGCCGACAGTGGGCGCCCGCGGGCGCCAGTTCACATGCTGCACGTGCTCCGAAGGGAACGGGCGGTTGAAAGTCGAGGCACGTTAGCGGTGAGGAACTGCGAAAGGAACCCGAAAATTCAGTCTGGGTGAATTTTCAGTATGACTTTCGTGTCAGGGCGGGGTCAGACGCTGCGGCACTGCACGAGGAAGAGGTCCACGGCGGCGCCGGGGATGGCGACGGCGCGACCCTGGGGGGGGAAGCCGGTGGGCTCGCGGCGCAGGTGAAGGCTGGAGATGCTGCCGGCGGTGCCTTCGCGGCTGACGACGAGCGAGTCGCCGCCGGGCACGGGGTAGTCCACGCGCTCGCGGCCGCGGGCGACCTCGGAGACCATGGCCATCAGGGGCTGCTTCAGGCTGGCGGGCAGCTCGAGCCACCCTTCGACCCCGCCCTCGGCGCCGAGGCGCTGGCACACGAGGCGGCCCTCGATGCAGGTGACGCGCGTCTGCGCCTGGAAGTCGTCGCCCGGCTCCGGCTCGCGGTACCCCGGCACGCACTCGGCATGGCGGGGGCGCCCGCCGGCCTGAACGCGGCCGTCGTCCCGGGCGAGGACCTCTTTGCCGTTGGGGATTTCCTTGCCGCAGGCGGCGCAGTAGAAGGCCATCGACTCGACTCCGTGGGGACGGGGGCGACCGCACGGCGGCCGCCCGTTGCTCGGCGGCGGAAACTATTCGTTGCCGCCCGCGACGTCAACGCCCGCAATGCCCACTTCGCGTCCGGAGAGCGACGTGCCGGGCGGCAGGGCCCGCAAGCGAAGCTCACCCGCGGCGACGAGCCGCCCCGCCGGGTCGGTGATCTCCACCTGCCAGACCGGGTCCTCACCGTCCGCGGGACCGGGGCGGCCCGTGGCGGTCAGGTGAGCGCCCACCCGCGCCGGGCGCAGGAACCGCGTGCGGTTCTCCACGCCCACGACCCACCGGCCCGTGGGCAGGGCCTGGAGCGCGCCGCCCACGGAGCCGACGGACTCCACCACGGAGGCGTGGACCCCGCCGTGCACGATCCCGTAGGGCTGCACGTGGTCCTCGGTGACGGTGAACTCGGCCGTGACGCGCGCGGGGGTGGCGGAGAGAAAACGCAGGCCCAGCACGCGTACGAAGCCGCCGGGCAGGCCGTTGACGAGCTCGGCATAGTCGTCGAGCGCGGGCAGGGGTGGGGGGCCGCTCATTCCCCGGGCCGGGCGAATCCGGGGGGCCTGCCGCCGCCGGG
>CAINDO010000226.1 GCA_903847385.1 uncultured Myxococcales bacterium | reverse complement strand
GGGCGCACAGCGCGGGGGGGCGCACAGCGCGGGGGGGCGCACAGCGCGGGGGGGCGCACAGCGCGGGGGGGCGCACAGCGCGGGGGGGCGCACAGCGCGGAGATGCGGAGAGCACCGCGTGAGCCGAGACCCCCGTGGGCCAGGGGCCGCAATCGGTTTGGGCCGGCGGGCATCCCGAGCGAAGACGTCCGCCGCCCCGCCTGAGAGCCTGGCCCCCTGGCCGCGGCGCCCCCGCCCCTGTCGCCCGCGCTGGCCGGGCTCGAATTCGGGCCACTCCGGGGCGCGCTCAGGCCTTCGACATCTTGACGGTGCCGTCGAACTGCGCGCCGCGCTCGATGACCAGGCTGGCGGTGGAGATCTCGCCGTTCACGCGCGCGTGGGGCCTGAGCTCGACGAGCGTCTTGGCCTTGAGGGTGCCGGTCAGCGTGCCGGAAACAACGGCGACGCCGACGGAGACGTTGCCGTCGATGCGGGCGTTGTCACCCACGACGAGCTTCCCCTCGGACACGATGTCGCCCTTGAACTCGCCGTCGATGCGGACGGTGCCGTCGAAGCCGAGCTTGCCCTCGAAGCGACTCCCCTTTCCGAGGATGGCGCCGGGTTCGGGCTCCGCGGGCTCCTTGTGGTCCTTGTGGTCCTTGTGTTCCTTCGGCTCCACGTCTTCGCGTCGCAGCAGCGCCATGGCGTTTCGTCCCCCCCGCGGACTGGTGGTGGCCACTATGCCCCAACTCCGATTGTTTCACGAGAAACGTCCCGGAGCGACCAGGACTCCAACCGATGCGGGGTGCCGTCCGGTCCGGCGTAGTCCAGCGCGCCGGTGAGGGCGAACGTCGGTTGCCCGAACTCGGGCCGCTCCTTGGCCAAGTACCGATGCACGCGCACGACGTGGGGGCCGCCCGAGACGGCCCAGGCGGGCCATTGGGGCACGGGGAACACGGCCCGCGAGACCACTTGAACGGGCTCGCTGAGGGGCACGGGCCAGGACGCACGCTCGACGCGCAGCCGGGTCAGCCCGAAGGTCACGCCGGCCTGCCGGAGAAAAGCCGCACGCTTGGCCAGGGGTTCGACAGCGACGACCGACAGGTCGGGCCGCAGCAGTGCGACGAGCACGGCCGGCACGCCGGAGCCGGCGCCGACGTCCACCAGGGGCAGATCGGCCTCGACGAGCGCGGCCAGGGCGGCGGCATCGGCCAGATCCGTGCCCGCCGGATCACGGAGCGCCCGGGGCCCGGAGAGGTTGTGGGCTTGCGCCCATTTGGCCCGCAGCGCGAAGAAGGCGTCGATGCGCGCGATCAGGGCGTCGTCCGGCGGCGTGGGCAACGCGAACGCGGCCAGGACACCCCGGAGGGTGTCACTCATGCGCACCCAGGGAGAAATCACAGGGGCCGATCTCGGCGCCGGCGACGACTTGGGCGATCTGCGAGACCCGCGGGGACGTGTCCTCCCCGTCACTGGCGACGACGGTGATGGAGGCGCTCTGCGGCGACGCGGCCAAGGGCGCGCACTTCGCAGCGTCGAGCGTGCCGTCTGCCAGGGTGTGGCAGAGCGCGGTGGGGCAGGTCCCCTCGCCCTCGCAGGCCTCGGCGGCCCACTCGATCCAGTGGTGTTTGCCGGGGAAGTCGCGGTCCGTGCGCAGCCCGAGCGCGCCATCACGCGTCGGGCCGACCAGGATGGGCTGGCCGCCCGCGAGGATCTCGACGTCGACGTCGTCCTCCTCGAAGTCCTGCAGCGCCACGACGAAGTAGACGCGGTCATCGGCCGTGCACAGCCCGACCTGGGACTCGACCTCGGGCGCCAGGTTGCGCACCTTCACGACGTCGTCGCACCCCAGCGCCGACACGGCCAGACCACAGCACACCAGTTTCAGGGCTCTCACGCTCAGCTCTCCCGCACCGTAGGCCCGGCCTCGGCCAGGGCGCGCAATAGTTCCACATGGATGCGGCCGTTGGAAACAACGACCGCGCCGCTGCGGAAATCGGCGGGTCCGCCGTCGAAGTCCGTGAGCGTGCAGCCGGCCTCGGACGCGAGCAGGCAGCCCGCGGCGAGGTCCCAGGGCTGCAGCTTGCGCTCCCAGTACCCGTCCAGCCAGCCGGCCGCCGTGAACGCCAGATCCAGCGCCGCCGAGCCCGCTCGCCGGATGCCCTGGCACTTGCGCAGCAGGTGGCCGAAGCGGTCCACGTTGTTGTCCACGGCCGTCCGCGAGTCGTAGGGGAAGCCGGTGGCGAGCAAGGCGTGGTCCAGGTCCCGGGCGCGCCCTCGCTTGAGCCGCCGCCCGTCCAGCCAGGCGCCGGCCCCGCGGGCGGCGTAGAACGTCCAGCCATACACGGGGGCGTGGACGACGGCGGCCCGCAGGCCCTCGGCGTCGGCCAGCCCGATCGACACGGCGAACTGCGGGAACCCGTGCGCGAAGTTGGTGGTCCCGTCCAGGGGATCCACGTACCACACGCGCTCGCTGTCGTCCCCGTGACCGCCCCCCTCCTCGGCGACCACGCGGTCCCCGGGGAAAGCGTCCCGCAGGCGCTCGACGATGATGCTCTCGGCCACGAGGTCGGCCTCGCTCACCAGGTCGATCTCGCCCTTGTGGCGGACGTCGATGCCCTGGTCCCACCGGGCCCGGATCGCCAGACCCGCGGCCTCCGCCGCCGCACGCGCGACGACCAGCTCCATGTTCATGTCGGTTCTTTCAAACGCGACCGTCGCGCTCGGCGACGGTGTCCCAGGCGGCGTCGTGAAGGGCCGGGCGCAGGGCCCGGATGCCGATGTTCGTCCGCGTGGGGCACACGCGGTTCGTCAGCAAGACCATGACCACGGCGCGGGGCAGGTCAATCCACAAAGAGGTCCCGGTGAAGCCCAGATGTCCGATCGTGTCCGGCCCGAAGAACCGCCCCGCGGTGCTCTGGCCCGGCGAGGGCGTGTCCCAGCCGAGCACTCGCGTGCCCGCCGGGTGAAGCCAGCGGGCGGCCGTGGCCAGGCGCCAGACCTCGCGGCTGATGCCGAGGCGGTCGTCCGTGCCGTGCCAGCCCGCGACGACGGCGCGCCCGAACTCCACGACGTCCGACAGACGCCCGAAGAGACCCGCGTGCCCGGCGACGCCGCCGCACACCCAGGCGTTCTCATCGTGGACCTCGCCCTGCACCAGCCGGCCGCGCAGGGGGCACAGCTCCGTCGCCGCGCACGCCGCGTCCGGCGGCCGATGGTCCGCCCGTCCGAGGGGCCGGAAGTGCAGCGCGCCCTCGCCGTGCAGCGGCAGCGCGCGCCACGCGTCGGCGAGCGGGGCGTCCACGGCCTCGGCGACCCGCTCGAGCAGCAGGAACCCCAGGTCGCTGTAGGTCTCCCGGGCGCCGGGGGCGGCCTCGAGCACGGTGCCGGTGACCATTCGACTCACGGTGGCCCGCGCGCCCGCGAAGTCGCCCGTGGCGCGCGCCCGGGGCAGGAGCCCCCGGAAGTACTCGCGGTGTGCGGGCAAGCCCGTGGTGTGGCTCAGGAGCCGCCACACGGGCGCCTCGGCGAGCCGGGGGTCGGTCACCGCGATGAAGCGGCCGATGGGCGCCTCCAGGTCCAGACGGCCCTGCGTGACGAGGCGCAGCACCCACGTCACGGTCGTCAGCGGCTTGGTCAGCGACGCCAGATCGAACGGGGTGTCCGCCTCGAGGGGGCCGGCGTCGGGCAGGTGGGTCAGGCGACCGCTCCGCAGCAGCAGCGGCGGGGCGTCGCCGACGCTCAGGCCGAACGCGACGGCCGGTGCGACCCGGTCGTGGACCGCGCGGCGCAGATGCTGTTCGAGGGCGAGGGGGCTGACCACGGCGTCACCGACGCCTCCGCCGGCGCAACGCCAGCAGCGCCACGGGCCAGAGCGCCGCGACCGCGCCGCCGCGGCCGGACAGGGTGCAGCCGCAGCCCTCGGCGGCGGGCTCGTTCTGGCCGTTCCCGGCGTCCGCGCCGTTGTTCACGGCCGCGTCGAAGCGAGTCACGGGGCGCGCGTCCGCCTCGACCACGGGCCCCATGTCCGCGGGGCCGGGGCCGGCGTCCGTGCGGGGGCCCGAGTCGGGGGCCGTCGGGTCCGGGGCGGGCCCCGCCAGGTCCGGGGGCACGCCGGGGGTGCCGTCCGTGCACGAATCCGATACGCAGCGGGTGCCGTTGGGGCAGTCGATGTGCGCACAGGGCGCGTCCGCCCGGCAGACGCCGTCGACGCAGGCCTGCCCGACGGCGCAGGCGACGCGGATGCAGGGGTCCTCGACGCAGGCGCCGTCCACGGGGTCGCAGACCTCGCTGCGCAGGCACCGGCCGCCGCAGGGGTCCTCCACACAGGCGCCATCCAGGCATCGCTGGCCGGCCCCGCAGGCCAGGCCGATGCAGGCGTCCACGCACACGCCCTCGCGGCAGAACTGGTTCGACTCGCACGCCAGGCCAGCGCAGGGGTCGGGCTCGCACCGTTCGCCGTCGCCGCAGAGCTGATCGTCGGGGCAGCCGGTGTGGCGGCAGGTCTCGGGCACGCACTGCCCGAACTCGCAGGCCTCGCCCGCACCGCAGGTGGTGTTCAGGCAGGGGTCGTCGCAGACGCGCGTGCCCGGGTTGCAGGTCAGACCGGCGGGGCAGTCGTTGCCCGCGCAGGCGTTGGGGTGGCAGTAGCCCGCGCCGGGGTAGACCGACACGCACGTGTACTCGCCGCCGCACTCCATGGACACGTCGCACGGCGCGACGCACTCGCCGACGAAACACAGGTAGCCGCGCGGGCACTGCGCGTTCTCGTCCACGCGGCCGTCGCAGTTGTCGTCCTCGCCGTTGCAGGCCTCGGGCAGCGTCTCGCCGCAGCGCCCGCAGGCGTTGATCAGCCCCTCGTCCGACTGGCCGTCGCAGTTGTTGTCCAGGCCGTCGCAGGTCTCGTCCGCGGGCCCGACGCCGCCCTCGCAGGCGAAGGCCCAACCGTCCGCGTCGCAGATGCTGGGGTCGGCGAGGCAGCCGGCGAACACGCAGGCCTGACGCCCGATGCGGCACTGGCCGATCTCACCGATGTTCACGGCCTCGCCGCAGGCGCGGGTGAGCTCGTCCGTCTGGCCGTTGCAGTCGTTGTCCCGGCCGTCGCAGACCTCCTCGGTGGGGGCGACGCCGGTGCAGGCGAGCCACTCTCCGGCGCGGCAGATCTCCTCGCCGCTGCGGCACTCGCCGACGTCCACGCCGCAGGCGCGCGCCAGGGGGTCGGCGCCGCCCGCCAGGTTGTCCACCTGACCGTCGCAGTCGTCGTCCACGTTGTTGCACAGCTCGGCCTGCACGGCCGCACAGCCACCGCAGGCGTTCACGACGTCCTCGTCGATGGCCCCGTCGCAGTCGTCGTCCTGGCCGTTGCAGACCTCGACGGGCACGGCGCCGCAGCCTCCGCAGGCGTTGCGCACACCCTCGTCGGTGCGGCCGTCGCAGTCGTCGTCGGCGTCGTTGCAGACCTCGACGGGGGACCCGCCGCACTGCCCGCAGCTGTTGAGCACGCCCTCGTCGGTGCGGCCGTCGCAGTCGACGTCGACGCCGTTGCAGTCCTCGACCGGGATGGCCTCGGCCAGAATCCGGCTGAACGCGCGGCGCAGACCGGCCTGATCGCTGGCGGTGTAGGCCTGCCCGTCGATGAGGTCGATCTCGCCGTTGGCCCCGAACGCCGTGCCGCCGGCCCGCGCCAGGGTGTTGAGCTGGTTGATCATCCGGTTCGTGACGGAGAAGCCCACCACGTAGGTCTTCACGTCCTTCATCACGGCCGGCCCGCCGGCCCCTGGGGCGACGTTCATCTGCCGCAGCGCGATGGTGCGGTTCAGCAGCTCGGTCTGCACGTTGACGCCGGCGGGCACGCAGCTCTCGTCGCCGTCCGTCAGCAGGATCACGTAGTCCTTGCGGCAGCGCAGGTCGGCGTCCGCCGCGAGGACGTCCTGGTAGTAGACCTCGGCGAGCCGCAGCGACTCGGCGATGGGCGTGGGGCCCTCGGCGCGCAGCTCCGGGTCCTGCGGGAAGTTCTCGTGGCCGTCCATCCAGCTCAGGATGGCCAGCTCGTTGTCGCCGGCGAAGGGCACGACCACCGAGAAAGCGACCTCCGGATCGGCGGCGGGCAGCGCGCTGCCGCTGCAGAACCCCATGTAATTCAAAGGATTCTGGGCAAGGCCCTCGTAGCTGGTGAAGGCGCCGCGCTCGAAGCCGGTGTTGATGTCCAGGCCCTGCCGCTGCGGGTAGCGCATCAGCGCGAAGTCCGCCTCCGAGGTGCTCTGCAGGATGTCCGAGATCACCGCTTTGGCGACGGACAGCCGGCTCACGCCGCCGTTGCCGGGGTACTCGCGCGAGTTGTCGCCGAGCGTGTCCTCGCCCGTCTCCAGGTCGAAGCCCATGGAGCCCGACGTGTCGAAGATGAGCAGGATCCGCGGCTTGATGTCCTGCGCCGCCGCCGGAGCGGCCAGGGCGGTGAACGCCGTCGAGAGCAGAAGGGCGGTCGATCGTGACATTCGCCCAAACTATGCCGCCGGAGGGCGGGGGGTCAATCTCGCCGAAGCCCCAGAACGGCGCGGCTCAGCGCGGCGAGCTCGACCAGGGTGAAGGTCTCGCCGCGGCGGTCGGGGGCGAGGCCGGCGGCGGCCAGGGCGGCCTCGGGCTCGGGGCACGCCGCGCGCAGGGCGTTGCGGGCCGTCTTGCGCCGCTGAGCGAACAGCGCGCGCACCACGCGGCGGAAGGTCTCCGGGTCGCCGACGTCCGCCGCCGGCTCGGGCAGGCGCTCCAGGACCAGCACCGCGGACTCGACCTTGGGCGGGGGGTGGAACGCGCCGCCGGGGAGCCCGAAGGCGATGCGCGGGCGCGTCTGGAGCGCGGCGTAGGCCGAGAGCGTGCCGCACTCGCGGGTGCCCGGGGCCGCGGCCACCCGCTCGGCGAACTCGCGCTGGAGCAGGAAACAGGCGCGCGTCCAGGAATCCGGGGCCTCGAGCAGGGCCAGCAGGATGGGCGTGCTCAGGTGGTACGGCAGGTTGCCGTAGATGAACGGCGCGCCGCCGACCTCGGCCGCGAGCGCGCGCCAGTCCATGTCCAGCACGTTGCCCTCGCGGACCTCGGCGCCGGGCCAGGCGGCGACCTCGGCGCGGGCGACGGGGACCAGGTCTCGGTCGTGCTCCAGGGCGATCACCCGGCCGGCGCGGGCCGCCAGAGCGCGGGTGAGCGTGCCGCAGCCGGCGCCGATTTCGAACACGATGTCGTTCGGGCCGGCCCCGCCGGCGGCGGCGATACGCTCGGGGGCCCCCGGGGCGACCAGGAAGTTCTGGCCGAAGTGTTTCTTGGCCCACAGGTCGTGGGCCTTCAGCACCGTCCGCGGATCGCGGTGTTCGGAGGGGGCGGCGCTCATGACGCCAACGGCCAGGTGGCGCGGGCGTTGAGGGCGCGATCCTCGGGCCGGTGGCCGGCGCCCAACAGGCGTTCGGCGGCGGCGTTCGCGGCGGCGGCGATCATGGCGGCGTTGTCCGTGCAGTAGCGGGGTGGGGGGGCGTGGAGTTCGATGCCGTCCGCGGCCAGGGCGCCGCGCAGGGTGTCGCGCAGGCAGGTGTTGCAGGCCACGCCGCCGGCCATCTGCACGTGGCGCACGCCGGCCTGCCGGGCGGCCTGGCGCGTGCGCTCCACGAGCTGGTCCACGGCGGCCTGTTGAAAGCTGGCGAGCAGGTCGCGCAGGGCGTCGCCCTCGGGCAGCCGGCCGGTGTTCTGGATCACCGTGAGCACGGCCGTCTTCAGCCCGCTGAAGCTGAAGTCCAGGGGGGCCTCGTCCTTGAAACGCGGCTGGCTGAACTTGTGCGCGCGGGGGTTGCCGCCCGCGGCCTGCAGCTCGATCACCGGCCCGCCCGGATACCCCAGGCCCAGCATGCGCGCGACCTTGTCGAAGGCCTCGCCGGCGGCGTCGTCGCGCGTTTGTGCGACCAGCTCGATGCGGCCGTCCGGGGCGGGGGCGTGCACGTGGTAGATCGCCGTGTGCCCGCCGCTCACGCACAGCGCAACGTGCGGGTACTCGGGCCCCGCCGGCCGCGGCTCCCCGGCCCGGTGCAGGAACACGCCGTGCAGGTGCCCGCTCAGGTGGTGCACGGGCACCAGGGGCTTGTCGTGCGCCCAGGCCAGCGACTTGGCCACCTGCAGGCCCACGAGCAGCGCGCCCACGAGCCCGGGGCCCTGCGTCACGGCCACGGCGTCCACGTCGGCGAAGCGCACGCCCGCCTGGGACAAAGCGTCCCGGACCACCGGCACGGCGTCGACCACGTGGTTGCGGCTCGCCAGCTCGGGCACCACGCCGCCGAACTTGCGGTGGATCTCGATCTGCGTGGCCACGGCGCTCGACAGCACCAGGTGGCCGTCACGAACGACCGCGGCCGCGGTCTCGTCGCAGCTGCTCTCGATGGCCAACACGAGGGGCACGGGGGGCTCGCTACTGAATGTTCTCGATCACGCGGCGGACGTCTTCCGCGTATTTGTCCGTCGGCGCCAGCTTGATGTAGCGGACGTAGGCTTCTTTCGCACCGGCGGAGTCGCCCTTGTCCTGCTTGACCGAGCCGATGATCAGCCAGGCGCGGGCGTTGTTCGGGTCGAGCGCGGCGCACTTCTCGGCGGCGCGCAGGGCGTCGGCGCCCCGGTCGAGCTCCATCAGGCTCTGGGCGTAGGCCAGGAGCACGGTGGAGTTGCCCTCGGCCAGCGCCAGGGCGCGCTCGAACTTCTCGGCGGCCTCGCGGTACTTGCGCTTCTCGTGGAGTGCGAGGCCTTCGTCGAGCAGCTTGCGGAAGTCGGCCTTGGCGGCGGGCGTGGGCTCCACGGGGGGCGTGTCGCCGTTGAGCGATGCCGGACCGGAGGGCGGCGCGGCGGTGGCGGGCGCGGCCTCGCTGGCGGGGGCGGCCTCGCTGCCCGGCGCAGGGGCCTCGCTGGGGGGCGCCTCGTGCACGGCGGCGAACCCGGCGTCCAGGGCCGGGGTCGCCGGGGCAGAGCCGCGAGCCTTCAGGGCCTCCTCGTGCCAGTTCTGCTCCATCACCCCCGGCTGCACGGGCACGGGCTTCACGGTGTCGCGCAGGCCCCAGAACAGGCCGCCGCCGATGACCAGCGCGCCGAGGAACGCCGCCGTCAGGTAGGCGGCCTTCGAGATGGGCTGGTCCTTGTGCTCCTCGAAGGGGAGGTCGACGTCGTGGGGATGCGTCGGCGCCGGGCCCTGGAAGAAGAGCTCCTCGCCCTCGGGCTGCGGGACGACGGGCGCGGGCGGCGGCGTGGGCTCCTTGGGGGGCGCCTCGCCGAGGACCTCCATGGGCAGCGCGCCGGGGCCCTGGTCGCCGTCGTCCGGGGGGAACGCGTCCGGGGGCAGCTCGTCGAGCTTGAGCGACAGCGCGCGGCGGACCTGCTCGCTGTCCTCGGAGTGGGCCATGTCCGGCGGGAGCGCGGGGGGCGGCAGGGGCTCGCGCACGTCCGGCGCGTCCAGGGCGCTCTCCAGCGTCATCGCCTCGAAGGTGGGCGCGGCGGCCGGCGGCGGGAGGCCCTCGTTCGGATCGAACGCCGGCATCGAGGCCACGGAGTTGAGGAGCTCGTCCACCAGCCCCGAGGGCTGCGGCGGCAGGGACTCGACGGCGTCCTCGAGCGCCGACGACGCGCCGACCTGCCAGTCGTCCCCGAAGGGCTCGTCCGCGGGCAGGGGCCGCGGCGGGGCGGACACGCGGGCGGGCGCGGCGAGCACGTCCGGCTCGGGGCGGCCCGGCGGCGCGTCGGACATCACGTCCGAGAGCCAGTCCTCCAGGCGGGCGCCCGACTGGCTCTCCTGCGTGCGCAGCGACGGCGAGCTCTCGCTGGGCAGGCGCGTCACCCCCGACTTGTCCGGGGCCTTGCCCTGGCCGACCTCGTAGATCACACCCTCGAAGTACAGCCGCGAGATGGCGGCCAGGGCCTCGAGGTCACCCATCTGGGCGTCGTCGATGGCCAGCAGCGCGGTGCGGTGGCCGTCGAACAGCCGCAGCAGCGTGTTGACCTCGTCGGGCAGCTCGGCCAGGCGCTCGGCCAGCTCGGAGTAGTCGACCTGGTAGATCGTGTGGATCGAGGGGAGCTGCTCCAGCAGCCGGCCCCACTCGTCCACCCGGCGCATGCCCTCCATCAGCAGACCCTGCGTGGTGGTCTGGATGCGGCGCGGCCGGTCGATGTTCTTGAAGTCGATCTCGAAGTTGCCCTCTTCCCAGGTGAGCAGGCGGTATACGGCGTCCTCGCCGCGCAGCTTGCCCGTCTCGGCGTCCACGACCTGGCCGTCGGCGAAGTACAGCCGGGCCTGGTGGGGCGAGCGCTCCAGCGTGAGCACGCCGCTCTTGCGGCCGAGCTCGATGGTCTGGAGCAGATCGACCATGCCCATGTCCTCCAGCGAGCCGAAGAAGCGACGTTTGTCCTTCCGCTCGAGCTGGTTGCGCTCCCGCTTTTGCAGGGCGATGGAGACCCGGGTGACGATCTCTTTGATGTAGATCGGCTTGGTCAGGTAGTCGTCCGCGCCGAGCTCCAGGCCGCGGATCTTGTCCTCGATGGCCGTCTGGTCCGTCAGAAAGATGAACGGGATGTCGCGGTAGCGCTCGTCGGCCTTCAGGCGGCGGCAGAGCTCGTAGCCGTCCATGCCGGGCATGTGCGTGTCGGAGAGGATCAGCGCGGGCCGGGCCAGATCGAGCTTGCCGAGCGCTTCCTGGCCGTTCGCCGCCGTGGTGACGGCGTGACCGGCATTGCGCAAAGAGACCTCCATCACGCGGAGGCCCTTCGCGTCGTCATCGACCAGGAGCAGGTTCTGCTTCGCCATCGAGCGGGTAATGTCGTCCGGCAGGGGGACAATGTAAAGTTGGCACGCGCTTCGCGAACCTAGCGGACGTGGGACCCCGCCGCCGGGGCGAGGAATTGCACCGTGCGCGACCGTGCCAGCCTGACCGCCGAGTTCGTCTGCCTGATGCGGGCGTTGGGGGGCGAGGACCCCTTCGCCGACGCGCTGCTCTCGCCGGCGTTCCGCGCGCTCGGGGTGGCGTGGCGGGCCGGCCTGACCACCGGGCTGCCCGTGGACACCGTGACGCTGGGCATCGGGCCGCTCGTGGGGGCGCGGCATCGGTTCATCGACCGGGCGCTCCTCGCGGCGCTGGCGGGGGGCGCGGGGCAGGTGGTGCTGCTCGGCGCGGGGCTCGACGCGCGGCCGTGGCGCCTGGGCGCGGCGCTGCGGGGCGCGCGGGTCTTCGTCGTGGACCACCCGGCCACGGCGCGGCTTCGGGCGGCGCGCACCCGCACGCTGCCCGCCACCGGCGCCGTCCGCGTGGACGTCGACTTCGCCGGCGAGGACTTCGGAGACGCGCTGCTCGATGCCGGCTATCTGCCCGAGATCACGTCTTTTTTCGTCTGGGAGGGCGTCAGCATGTACCTGCCGGCGCGCGTCGCGGGGGCCTGCCTGGACCGCATCGCCACGCTCTCGGCCCCGGGCTCGGGCCTGGCCCTGGACCTGTGGCGGCCGGACGCCGGCAGCCCGGCGGTGCGGGTCGTCGAGGGGCTGTCCCGGCGCGCCCTGGCGCTCTCCGGCGAGCCCGTGCGCTTCGGCCTCGCGCCCGCCGAGGTCGCGCCGTTCCTCGCCGCGCACGGCTTCGACGCCGCCGCGGTCGAGAGCCCGCAGGGGGTGCCCTGGCCCGGGCTGACCTTCGCCTCGGCCCGGCGGCGCGGGCTCAGCGCGGGGGCGTGAGCCGCTTGGCCGCCTCGGTGAGCATGCGCCCCAGGCCGCGCACCGGCAGCGTGTGGACCTTGTTGCCGCGGTAGAGCTCGCCGACCCGGTGGTCGAGCACGGTGCTGGCCCAGATGAAGGCCACGTCCGCGCCGGCGAGGTCCTGGGCGGCCCGCTGTTTGTCCCGCGCGGCGTCGCCGCGGATCAGGTTCAGGCGCACCCCGCCCAGGCCGGGCTCCAGCTTGCGCAGGGCGTCGTGGTAGGTCGGGGAGCCGCCGACGATCACCACGCGGGTGACCTTCGCGCGCTGGCAGGCTTGCGTGAACCGTTGCGCGGCGGCCTGGATCGAAGACCCGCCGCACACGTCGCACTGCTCCGGGGGCACGGGCACTCGGGTGCGGTTGGGGCCGGTCAGGGTGGGCGCGCAGGTGTCGCAGGTCCAGGCCAGGCGGTCGTCCAGGAAGTGCATCAGCTCGGCGTTGGGCAAGAGCGTGATGCGGCGGAGCAGCTCGGGCAGCTTGTCGGCGGCGTGCAGCGCGGCGACGAGCGCGGCGAAGTCCGGGGCGGGGCGGGCGAGGCCGCTGCGGGCCAGGCACTCGTCCAGGCGCAGCGTGGAGACGGCCTCGCGTTTCACCTCGTCCAGCAGGGCCTCGGCGGCCTGGCGCTCCACGTCCGCGGCGGCGGCCTTGCGCTCGGCGGCGGCGGTGCGGGCGTCCGCCTGCTGCGCGCGCTCGACGGCCTTGCGGGCCTCCGCCGCGACCTGCTCGGCGGCGGCGGTGCGGGCCTCGGCCTCGGTGGCCTTGCGCTCGGCGAGGGCGGTGCGGGCCTCGGCCTCGGCGGCCTTGCGCTCGGCGGCCTGTGTGGCGGCCGTCAGGCGGCGGATCTCGGCCAGGGCCTTCTCCAGCAGGGCGCGCTGCTGGCCGTCCATCGCCGGCGGCGCCACCACGGGCTCGGGCCCGGCGGCGCGCAGCACGGCGCCGGGCTTGCCCTTGCGCTGCGCCTCGCGCTCGTCCATGCGCGTGACGCCCTGGTTGCTCATCATCAGGTCGAAGTCGATGTCCGGCTCGCGGCGGCGGCTCATGGCTCCGCCCCCCCGCCCTCCGGGCTGAATCCCTTCGGCGGCTGATGCCGCCTCGCGATGCGGCTTCGCTCCCTTGGGTCGCTCATGCTTCGCCCTCGCCGGGGAACTCGAAGACGACCTCCACGGGCTGCGCGCCGCGGAAGTCGGTGTAGCGGATCCAGGTCGGCCGGACGCGGAAGTAGGTCAGCGTCGGCCAGGCCAGGCGGGCGGGGCCGTCCGGGAAACGCGCGAAGTAGACGGCCTTCAGGGCGGTCAGCGCGTCGCCGGTGGGCTCGTCCGCGACGCCTTCGTACTGCACGGTCTGGGCGTGGTCCCAGCCGATCACGAAGGCGACGCGCGGATTCTGTCGGAGATTCGAGGCCTTGCGGGTCTCGCCGAGGGTGTCGAAGACGAGCTCCAGCGCGTCCGTGACGGCGACGCCCACGACGGCGGCCTGGGGCGCGGCGTCCGGCGTGACGGAGGCCTCGACGGCCCAGGGCTGGGCCCGGAGAAAGGTCAGCAGTTCGGTTCGGGTCATGGCCGCCCCATCATACCCGAGCTTGACGGACATCACCTGCCGCGACGGCCGTGTTTGCGCCGGGACGCGCCGCCGCCGATGCTGCGCGGATGCAAAGATTCACGACCATCATCGAGCCGTTCCGCATCCACGCCGTCGAGCCCATCACCATGACGACGCGCGAGCACCGCGCCGAGGCCATCGCCACCGCGGGCTACAACGTGTTCGGCCTGCCCGCGGACGACGTGATCATCGACCTGCTCACGGACTCGGGCACCGGCGCCATGAGCCGTGACCAGTGGGCGGCGATCCAGCACGGGGACGAGAGCTACGCCGGCTCGCCCTCGTTCACGCTGTTCCGAAACGCGATCCAGAACCTCTTCCACTTCAAACACGTCATCCCCACGCACCAGGGGCGGGCGGCGGAGAAGATCCTGTTCGCCTGCGTCGGCGGGGCGGGCAAGGTCATCCCCAACAACACCCACTTCGACACCACGCGCGCCAACGTCGAGTACACCGGCGCGACGGCGGTGGACGTGGTCATCCCCGAGGGCCGCATCCCCAGCAGCCAGCACCCCTTCAAGGGCAACGTGGACCTGGATGCGCTGCGGCGCGTGATCGTGGACGCCGGGCCGGAGAACGTGCCGCTCGTGATGGTCACGGTGACCAACAACAGCGGCGGCGGGCAGCCCGTGAGCCTGGAGAACCTGCGCGGCGTGCGCGCGGTCTGCGACGAGTTCGGCCTGCCGCTGTTCCTGGACGCCTGCCGCTTCGCCGAGAACGCCTGGTTCATCCACGAGCGCGAGCCGGGGCAGGCCGGTCGCAGCGTGCGGGACATCGTGCGCGACATGGCCGCCCTGGCGGACGGCATGACCATGAGCGCCAAGAAGGACGGCCTGGCCAACATCGGCGGCTGGCTGGCCATGCACGACGACGCCCTGGCCGCGCGGTGCCGCAACCTGCTCATCCTGACCGAGGGCTTCCCGACCTACGGCGGCCTGGCCGGGCGCGATCTCGAGGCCATCGCTCAGGGCCTCGAGGAGGTCGTCGAGCCCGACTACCTGCGCTACCGCATCCGGTCCACGGCCTACCTGGGCGAGGCGCTGCTGCGCGCCGGGGTGCCCGTGGTGCAGCCCATCGGCGGGCACGCCGTGTACATCGACGCGCGGGGCCTGCTGCCCCACATCCCGCCCCTGCAGTACCCCGGGCACGCGCTGGCCGTGGCGCTGTTCGTCGAGGGCGGCATCCGCGGCTGCGAGATCGGCACGCTGATGTTCGGGCGCCACCCGGACGGCACCGAGACGCCCGCGGCGATGGATCTGGTGCGGCTGGCCATCCCGCGGCGGACCTATACGCAGAGCCACATGGACTACGTGATCGAGGTCGTGACGGCCGTGGCCGCCGAGTCGAAGAGCCTGCGCGGCTACCGCATCGTCGAGGAGCCGCCGCAGTTGCGGCACTTCACCGCGCGGCTGGAACCCATCGCCGACTGACGGCGACGAGACGCCTCAGGGCAGGTTGGCCTGGGTGGCCACGACGAGGCCGAGGTCGACGTCGTGCTGCAGCTCCTCGCCCTGCAGGAACGTGGCGAACTCGGCGTGGCCGGCCAGGTACACCTGAAGGAACGCCGTCAGGTAGCGCTGGGTCAGACGGCGCGTGACGGCCGGCGCGTCCGTGCCCGCCGAGCACACGGAGCAGAAGAGGCCGCAGTTCGGGTCGTCCAGGAACGACACGTGATTGGCGCCGACGATCTCGAAGGTGAAGGTCGGCGTGACGGCGGCCGCGGCGTACTGGGCGAAGTTGTCCGCCTCGGGCGCGCAGGCCTGGCAGGCGAAGCCCTGACAGGTGGCGTTGGTCGTCTCGCCCACCAGGCCGACCGGCACGGCGATGTCGCCCATGCGCTCCGGCGCCACCGAGGGGTAGTCGTCGTTCACTGGCTGCAGGGGGCCGCCCGGGGCGTCCACGGGGTCCACGCCGAAGACGACGCGGGGGCGGGGGTCGTTCGCCGTGGCCAGCAGCGCCAGCTTGCCGCCCAGCGAGTGGCCGGCCAGGGCGATGCGGTCGGGGTCGACGCGGCCCGCGAGGGGGCCCTCGGCGGCGGCGGCGCCGGCCTGGATCCAGTCCAGCACGCTGACCAGGTACTCCGCCTGCTCCCGATGCGAGGGCCCGCCGAACACGGCGCCGGGCAGGCGCGGCATCACGACCACGTAGCCCCAGGTGGCCAGGTGGCGGCCATACGAGGCGTAGAGCCCCGGATCGAGCTGGAACCCGTGCACGAACACGAGCACCGGCGCGGGCCCGGCCGCCGCGGGGCGGTAGATCGTCAGGGGGATCTGCACACCCAGGATGCCGATGGGCAGGTCCAGGCGGTCGTTGACGACGTCCCCCTCGGGGCCGCCGGGCTGACCGGGATCCGGGCTCTCGACGGGGACCTGGGCGTCGCCTGGCGGCATGGCGGCGTCCGTGCCGGGGGCCGCGGCGTCGCCGGTGGGGGGCGCGGCGGCGTCGCCCGTGGGGGCCGCGGCGTCGACGGTCGGGGTCGGGCCGGCGTCCGCCTTGGGGACCGGCCCGGCGTCCGCCGTGGGCGCGGTCGCGGCATCGCCGGAGGGGGTCGGGGCGGCGTCCCCCGTGGGCGGGGGGGCGATGTCCGCGGCGGGCAGGTGGGCGTCGCGGATGATCTCTCCGGCGTCGACGTTGGTGCCCGAGGTCGTGCTCTCGGAGCACGCGGAGAGCAGCGTCAGGCCGAGCCAGAGCGCCGGCAGGGGGAGGCGAGGGGATGTGCGCATGGGGGGAGGACCTCAGTCTTTCGCGTTTAATCTGCCGATCGGTAGGTTTTGTGTCAACCGCCTTTGCGCCGCCCGGCGGAGCGAAGTAGAGTCGCGCGGATGAAGCCGACCACCTCCGACCCGGGGCCGCCGCGGCGGTCCGGGCGTCCGCTGCGGCCGATCGCCACCCGGACCCTGCTCGACATCGCCGCGCGCGTCTTCGCCGAGCGAGGATACGACGGCGCGAGCCTGAGTCACATCGCCGAGCAGGCCGGACTGCGGAAAGCGTCGCTCTACCACCACTTTCCCACCAAAGAGGCGCTCTACGAGGCCGTGATGCGGCAGCTCGTGGGCGACCTGCTGCGCCTCATCCACGAGGCGGACCTGGACACGGGCGACTTCGCCACGCGCCTGGACCGCCTGGGCGCGCTGGTCATCGACACCTTCGCCGAGCGGCCCGACGCGGCGCGGTTGCTGGTGCTGGAGATGGTGGCCGGCGGGCGCTACATGACCGGCCCGGGCGCGGCGGAGGTGCAGGGCACCTTCATGGTCACGGCCGCGTTCCTGGCCGCGGGCATGGCCGCCGGGGCGTTCCGCGAGCAGGACCCCCGCCACCTGGCGCTGACCATCGCCGGGCTGCACCTGTACCCCTTCGCCGCGGCGGGCGTGGCCGGGGCCTTCCTCGGACGCGGGCTGCTGGAGCCGGAGACCATCGCCGAGCGCAAGGCCGCGGTCCTGGCCCACGTGCGGGCGCTCTGCCTCCCCGGGAGTTGAGGCGACCCATGCCGAACCTCGATCCGTCCCGCGCCGCCCTGGTCGCCGCCCTGCTCTCCGCGTGCGGCGCCGCGCCCGCGCCCGTGATTGCGACGCCCCCCGTTCCGGCGACCGCCCCACCGGCCCCCGCGGCCGCGAGCCTCGAGCCCGGCTGCGTCGGTCTCACGGCGGACGCCGCCGCCGGCCTGTTCGTCGTCGAGGCGCGAACCCCGGCGGCGCGGGTGCGCGAGGCCCGCTTCGTGACGCTGACCGGCGGTCGCGCGTCGTACCCGCTCGGGGAGTGCCCGACCGGCGCGAGCGAGGCCGCCTGCGCCGAGACCTTCGCCGCCGAGGCCGAGGCCTTCCGGGTCTCCGGGGAGCGCGCCGAGTGGCTCGCCGGGCGGGCGCTCGTGCCGTGCGATGCCGTGAAGGCCGACGGGTCGGGCGCGTTCTCGGTGCCGCTGGGCGCCGGCCTGCGCGTGGACTCCACGACCACCCGCGTCCAGGTCGCGGTCGGCGATCGAACGCGCGAGCTCTGGTCCGCGGACGACCGAGACGATCCCGAGGACACCTCGACCTACCGCGCCACGGCCGCGGCGTGGGCCCGTGACCCGGGCGCGGCCGACCCCAATCTGTTCGTGGAACTCCAACGCACACCCCTGGAGTCGCCGGACGACGTGGTCATCGCGGCCATCCCGGGCGTCGGGCTGGGGCTCGCTCCCTGTGCGCGCCGACCGACGGCAGATCGCGGCCCGCCGCGCCCCCGGGTCGAGCCGGCGCCCTTCGACCCCGCCGAACCCGGCGACGACTGCCTCGCGGCGACCGCCGACGGCCGCCACGCCGCGTTCCTGATGCACCGGTCCGACAGCTTCGACGAGAGCGAGGCCGGCGCCGTGCGCGAGGTGCGCTGGTTCGGCCCGGAGCCGCTCCCGGCGGTCGACCTGTCCTGCCTCGCGGGCACGTGCAAACCCGCCCAGCGCAAGGCGATGGCGCAGGCGGGCCTCGTCGCCTGCCGTCGGGTCGAGGCGAGCGTGCGCGTCGACGGGTTCGCCGCGCCCCTCATCGAGGGCGCCGGCGCCCTGTGGCTCGACCTGCCCTCCGGCCCGCGCTGGGTGCGCGACATCGCCATGTCGGCCCACGACGGCGGCGACCACGAGAGCTTCGAAGCCATCTTCCAGGCGGGCGCGACGCTCCCGGCGTTCCTGTACTTCTCCAACGCCGACACGGGCCTGAGCGAGAACCGCGTGACCGTCCTCGACGACGCCGCCGCGGGCCTCTGCCCCCGCTGACGGGCGCGCGTCAGGGCGCGGCGACCTCGACCTCGACCACGGGCGAGACGGCCTCACCCTTCCAGACGACGGCGGACTCGTACGCGTCCCCGACGCGGTAGCGCGCCTGGAGCGTGTGCCGCCCGGCCTCGAGCACCAGCGTGTGGCGCGTCTCGAAGCGGCGCCCGGGCTCGAGCGACATGCGGTCGTCCCACTCCCGGCAGCGGGGCACGGTCGGGATGCCCTGCTCCACGCCATCGACGACCACGAAGTCGCGGGGCGGCCCGCCGCACTTCTCGTTGAACAGAATCCAGCCCCGGCTCCCCTGGTTGCGGTGTACGACCCGCACGGTGAAGGGCTTGCCGGAGCGGATCCTTCGCGGGAGTTCCAGCGTGACCACGGGGCCGGGCGGGTCGGCTGGCTTGACCTTCAGGGGCACGGGCGGGGCCTCGACGACCCCGGCGAACGCGCCCGGTGGCGCCGGGTCGGCCCGGTAGACGGCGCCGAGCCGCTGCGCACCCTCGGCGGCCTGGAATGCGACGACCGTCTCCCAGCGTTGACCGGGACGGAGCGTCCGCACGCTCGGCGAGGTCGCCGGCTCGCAGCTCGACACGGAGGCGATCCGGGCGTCGGCGCCGTCGACGGTGACCGTGTCCGGGTCGACCTCGCCGCAGGCCCCGCCGGTGAAGAGCGTGAGCGGCGTGGAACCGATGTTGCGATGCCAAACGACCGCCTCGGCGACCTCACCGGCCTGCACCGGGCCGCGTGGGCGGACCGTGACCTCCAACGGCGGTCCGGCGAGCAGCAGGCCGACCATGAAAGCACCGGCAGTGAACATCAGTACCTCTCCGTGAAGGGGCCATTGCGCGCGGCCGAGGGCCCCAATAGCGTAACCCACTCGGGAGGGGTGTCGTGGCACGGACCTGCTATCTCCACAAACACAGCGAGGCGACGGGGGCGTGCAGCGGCTGCGGCCGGCCCATCTGCACGCGCTGCACCGCGTTCGACGAGCTCCGGCCGATCTGCCCCGCCTGCGGGACGGACCTCGGCCGCAAGCGCCTCCTCCGCAAGGTCGGGGCGATCGGCGCCGTCGTCGGGCTCGGGGGCCTCTTGTTGTACGTCGGGGTCACGCAGCTTCGGGGCCTGCTCACCGACCGGGACCTGCTCGCCAAGGCGGTGACGGGCATCGGGCCCCAGGAGATCCCCCGCGATCCGGGCCCCTCGAAGGAGACGGTCGAGCGCACCACCGCCGCCGCCGTGGTCGCCGAGGCCCGCGCCCGCAAGGCCACCGCCGACGCCACCGAGGCCCGCGCCCGCGCCACGGCGGCCGAAGCCCGGGCCCGGGAGACGACGGCGCTCGCCCAGGCGTCGCGCGCCTCCGCAGTCGCCGAGCACAACCAGGCCGTGGCCGTGGCGCAGGCCGCCGAGCGCGAGGTCCTGCAGGCCCAGCGCGCCGCCGCCGTCGCCGACCGCGAAGAGGCCGCCGCCCGCCAGGCCGAGGCCCGCGCGCGCCTGGGGGAGGTCGCCGACGCCGACCCCGCCTGCCTGATGCCCACCGTCAAGCGCGGCAACGCGGTCTACGTGGACGTGGACATCGACGGCCACGTCGCCCACCTGGTCCTGGACACGGGGGCCACGCACACGGTCGTCACCCAGGACTTCGCGAACGGCGCGCGCTTCGAGCCCGACCGGGACCGCGAGATCCGGGCCCGGACCGCCAACGGCGAGACGACGATGGCCGTCGTGACCACGGGGAGCATCAGCATCGCGGGCCGGAGCGTGAACGACCTGCCCATCGCCATCTGCCCCCAGTGCGCGCTCAGCGGCGCCGACGGCCTGCTCGGCGTGGACGTCCTGGCCGCCTTGCGCGTGCAGGTCGACCTGCCCACGGGCACGGCGCGCTTCGGCGACTGCCCGTGACGCCCGCCTCCGTAACACTTCGGGCGGCTGGCGCATCCCCGGGTCGATGAAGCCGACGCTCTCCCCCCTGTTCACGCCCCTGATCGCCTCCCTGAGCCTGGGCCTGGCGCCCTTCGCCCCCGAGCCGCACATCGTCGGCAAGCTGCGCTGGCTGGCCGGCGGGGCCGTCGGGATGGGCGCCGAGGACTGGTTCGACCTGGTGATGCACGGCGCGCCGTGGGTGTGGTTGATCATCGCCGCCGTGCGCCTGGGGCTCACGCGGAGGCGTGCCGCGACCGCCTGACCGCGGTACGCTGGGGCATGCACACGCTCTGGAACCCCGAGGCCGAGGACTCCGTGTGTTTCACGGGAAACGCCGCCGGCCTCGCCTCGACCTACGACGTGCAGGGCTTCGCCGAGGCCTGCGTCGGCGCGGCCTCGAGCGCGGTCTCGGCGTTCGCGGCGCGGCGCACGGGCGAGGCCCCGCAGACGTTCACGGTCGACCGGGCGCACGTGTCCGCGGCGTTCGTGAGCGAGCGCTGGCTGGCCCCCGAGGGCTGGGCGCTGCCCGGGCTCTGGGATCCGCTCTCCGGCGACTACGCGACCGCCGACGGCTGGGTCCGCCTGCACATGAACGCCCCGGCGCATCGGGCGGCGGCGCTGGCCGCGCTGGGCCTGCCGGCGGAGACGGGCGACCGGGCGGCCGTCGCGGCGGTGGTCGGGCGAATGGCCGGTGAGGCCGTGGAGGCCGCCGTGGTCGCCGCCGGGGGATGCGCCGCGGTCTGCCGCACGGCCGCCGAGTGGGCCGCGCACCCCCAGGGCCGAAGCGTCGCACAGGAGCCGCTCTGCGCGTGGGAGACCCGGGCCACGGGGGCCCCCGCCCCCCGCTTCGGCGTCGCCCCGGGCCTCGAGGGCGTGCGGGTGCTCGACCTCACGCGGGTCATCGCCGGGCCGGTGGCCACGCGGCTTCTGGCCAGCCACGGCGCGGACGTGCTGCGCGTCGACCCGCCGGGATACGCCGAGGTGCCTGCACTGCTGCCGGACACCACCTGGGGTAAACGCCGCTGCGCGCTGGACCTGCGCGAACCGGCGCACCGCGAGGCCTTCGACGCCCTGGTCGCCGGGGCCGACGCGCTGGTGCACGGCTACCGCCGCGGGGCTCTGGAGGCCCTCGGCTACGGGCCGGCGGCGCTCCACGCGCTCAACCCGGGCCTGGTGGTCGTCGGCCTGAACGCCTACGGCGCCACCGGGCCGTGGGCCGGTCGGCGCGGTTTCGACAGCCTGGTGCAGATGAGCGCGGGCCTCGCGGACGCCGGTCGCGCCGCCACGGGGGCCGACCGCCCGGTGCCCCTGCCCGCGCAGGCGCTCGACCACGGCACGGGGTACCTCGCGGCGGCGGCCGTCGCGCAGGCGCTCACCCGACGCCTCGACGGCGAGGTGTGCCACGCGCACCTGTCCCTCGCCCGCACCGCCCGTGCGCTGGTCGAGCGCGGCCTCGGCCACCCGGTTCACGGCCCGCCGCTCGATGCGGAGACCGTCGACCAGTACCGCGTTCACGACGAGAGCGACTTCGGCCCGCTGCGCCGCGTCTCGGCCCCCGGGGGCACCGTGACGGCGCTCCACCCGGCCGGTCCTTTGGGCGCCCACCCGGCGAAGTGGTAGGCTTGCGCGTATGAGTACGACCGACCTGCTCCGCGACCGCATGCGCACCGCCGCGCTCTTCGGCGCCGCCCTGGCGGCCCTGACGCCGACCGTGGGCTGCAAGGCCGACCCGGATCCGGCGGACGCCGGGGCCTCGGGCGGGAGCGGTGGGAGCGGCGGCACGGCGGGCACCGGCGGCGACCCGGTCTACCCGCTCGCGCAGGATCCCGGTCCCTGCCCCCCCGAGCCCGACGCCGGCCCGGACAACATGCCCCTCTCCGGGCCGTGCTGCCCCAAGATCGAGTGTTACGACCCGCCCGCCGGCACCGCCTGCCCGATGCTCGTCGCCGGCGACTACGAAGCCGAGAACACGGTGACCACGGGCCTCGGTCACGAGGGCCTCGGCTCCGGCGACTGCCTCTGCGGCGTGCAAGGCCCCTGGGACGCCGAGAGCGCCCACGCCATCAACGGCGCCACGGGCCGCTGCTGCTACACGATCTCGATCCAGTGGTGCACGGGCCGCCCGCTCGTCGTCGAGTCGGTCGCCCGGGTGGCGCCCCTCGTCGCGCGCGGCGACTGGACGTGAACGCCGCCCTCCGCGCCCGCGCCGCTGCCGACTGGGCGCAGGTCGCGCAGCTCGAGCACGCCTCGATCGCTTCGTTCGCGCGCTTCACGTTGCAGTTGCTGGCCGTGGGCGCGCCGCCGCAGCTCGTGGAGGCCTCGCTGCGCGCCGGCCTGGACGAGGTCGCCCACGCCCGCGCCACCTTCCGCCTCGCGAGCCGCTACGCCGGCGCCCCCGTGGGCCCCGGGCCTCTGCCGCTGCACGGCCCCGTGCTCGGCGACCTGAGCCTCGCCACCATCGCCGCCGCCACCGTGACCGAGGGCTGCGTGAATGAGACCATCGGCGCGCTCGAAGCCGCCGAGGCCGCCGCCGGTTGCGAGGACGCCGAGGTCCGCGACGTCCTCAACCGAATCGCCGAAGAAGAGGCCCGCCACGGCGAGCTGGCCTGGGCCTTCGTGCGCTGGGCGCTCGGCGTCGGCGGAGACGACGTCCGCCGCGCGGTGGGCGCCGCCTTCGAAATCGCCGAGGCGGCGCTCCAGGTGCCCCCGCCCGCCAGCGACCCGGACGCCGTCGAACTCCGCCGCCAGGGCCTGCTCACGGCGCGCGAGCGCCACGAGATCCGCCTGCGCGGCCTGCGCGAGATCGTCCGCCCCGCCGCGGCGCAGCTCGAATTCGGGCCAGGCGCCTAACCGAGCAGCTTGCTCAGGTCGTCGAAGGCGCTCATCACGCGGGTGTGTTTCTCCTCGGCCGTCTCGATGACGCTCTCCTGGGCGCCGCCGCCGTAGCCGCCATCGAGCAGGTTCTCGGGGATCTCGTAGATGAACCGCGAGACCTTGCGGCGCTCGACCTTGCCGTACTTCAGGCGGATGCGCGCCGCGCTCATGGTGAGCACTTTGCGGGCGCGGGTGATGCCCACGTAGGCCAGGCGGCGCTCCTCGCCGATGTCGTCCGAGCTGCCCTCGGTGAGCGTGCGGCCGTGGGGGAGCAGGCCCTCCTCCATGCCGAGCAGGTAGACCACGTCGAACTCCAGGCCCTTGGCGCCGTGGAGGGTCATCAGGCTGACCTCGTCCTTGGGCTCGTCGGCGTCTTCGCCGTCGTCCTTGCGGGTGTCCAGCGACAGCCGTGCCAGGAAGTCCTCGAGTTTGCCCTCGGGGTCGCGCGCCTGGAACGACACGAGCGCGCTGGGGAGCTCGCGGATGTTCTCGATGCGCCGCTGCGTCTCGCGGGCGTCCTTGCTGGCGCGCACGCACTCGTCCCCGAAGCCGATGCGTTTGTCCTCGATGAGCGCGCGCGCGACCTCGCCGAGGGGCTCTTTGCGGAACCGCTCGCGGTACTCGGTCAGGAGCGCGTGGACCTCTTTGAGGGCGGCCTGCACGCGGGTGGGGATGCCCGGCACGACGTCGCAGTGCTCGACCGCCCGCCAGAAGGGCGTCCCGTGGTTCTTGGCGTATTCGCCGAGCTTCTCGATGCTCGCGTCGCCCACGCCGCGCTGGGGCACGTTGACCACCCGCCGGAACGCGGCTTCATCGAAGTGGTTGGCGATCACGCGCAGCCAGGCGACGACGTCCCGCACCTCTTTGCGGTCGTAGAACTTGGTGCCGCCCACGATGCGGTAGGGGATGCCGGCCTTGCGGATCTCGTCCTCGATGGTGCGGCTCTGGGCGTTGGTGCGGTACAGCACGCCGAACTCGCGCCACTTCATGCGGCGCGCGTGTTTCTGGCGCAGCAGGTCCGTGGCCACCCACATGGACTCGGCCTCGTCGTTGTCGGCGAGCATGAACCGGACGAGCTCGCCGTCCCCGTTCTGGCTCCACAGCGACTTCTCGTGGCGGTTCGGGTTGTTCGAGATGACCGCGTTGGCGCAGCGCAGCACGTTGTTCGTGGAGCGGTAGTTCTGCGTCAGCGGGATGATCTTCGCGCCGGGGAACTGGTCGCCGAACTGGAGAATATTGCCGGCCACGGCGCCGCGCCACGCGTAGATGCTCTGATCGTCGTCGCCCACGACGCACAGATTGCCGAAGCCCTTGCACAGGGCCCGCAGCAGCCGGATCTGGGCGCCGTTGGTGTCCTGGTACTCGTCCACCATCATGTAGCGGAACCGGTGGGACCACCGCTCGGCGACCTCGGGGTTCTGCTCGAGCAGCAGCACCGGCGTGCCGATCAGGTCGTCGAAGTCCACGGCGTTCATGGCGCGCAGCCGCTGCTGGTAGAGTGGCATCACCCGCGCCACCACGGGGTCCAGCGGGTGCTCGCTCACGGGCCCGGGCAGCGTGAGCATGTTCTTGAAGTGCGAGATGCGCTGGTGCACCTGCCGCGGCTCGTACTGGTCCACGGCGTAACCCAGCGTACGCAGGGCGGTGCGGGCCGAGTCGACCTGGTCGGACTCGTCCAGGATCGTGAAGCCGGCGGTCAGGCCCGCGGCGGCGTGCTCCTCGCGCAGAAATTTCACGCCCAGGGCGTGGAAGGTCGACAGCACGCAGCCGTTGCCCACCTTGCCGACCATGCCGGACACGCGCTCGCGCATCTCGCCGGCGGCCTTGTTGGTGAACGACACGGCCAAGATGCGGTCCGGGGCCACGTGTTTCGACAGCAGGTGCGCGATGCGACACGTGATGACGCGGGTCTTGCCCGAGCCGGCGCCGGCGAGCACCAGCACCGGGCCCTCGGTCGTCACGACGGCCTCGCGCTGCGGGGGGTTCAGGCCCGAGATGATGGGCCCCATCTTTTCGGCCAGGGTCAGGCTCATGGGGCGCCATTTCGGCGGGGCGGGGGCACCGCGTCAAGGGGCAGGGGCACGGTCGAGGCGCGCGGGCCCCGCGGGCCTCACATCGAGTCGAGCCCCTCGACCCCCAGCAGCTTGAGGATCAGGCTCGTGTTGAGCGGCTTCTCCATGACCTGGGGCTGGTGGGCGTCCAGGTAGCGCTGGGCAAAGTCGGTGCACACGCCGCCCGTGGCCAGGTAGAACGCCGGCACCAGCTCCGGGCGCTCGCGCACCAGCCAGGCGTGCAGATCCGTGCCCAGGCGCGAGGGCATGTTCAGGTCGCAGAGGATCAGGTCGTAGGCGACGCCCGTGGTCAGCGAGGCCAGCGCCTCGTCCACGGACTGCGTCGCGGTGACCACGGCCACCCGACCCAGGAGCCGGGTCATGGCGCGCAGCTGCGGGATCTCGTCGTCGACCACGAGCACCTGTTTGCGCGGCACGCCGATGTTCATCGGCGTCAGGGCGTGGCGCAGGGGCGGGTCCGCCGCGGGCAGCACCACGCGAAACAGCGTGCCCACCCCCGGCGCGCTCTCGACCTCGATGCGCCCCCCGAGCCCGGCCACGATGCCGTGCGACACCGAGAGCCCGAGGCCCGTGCCCACGCCCGTCGGCTTGGTGGTGAAGAAGGGGTCGAAGATGCGCGGCAGCAGCGCCGGGGCGATGCCCTCGCCGTTGTCGCGCACGCAGAGATGGGCGTCGGCGCCGTGGCGGGCGACCTCGATGCGGATGTGGTTCGAGGTCCGCGGGCGCTCGGGCATGGCCTGCTGCGCGTTGATGAGCAGGTTCACGGCCACCTGCACGAGCCGCAGCGAATCGCCCATGACCCACACGCCGCCGGGCCCGGCGCGCTCGACCTGGGCCGTGCCCTCGAGCAGCCGCGAGGTCATGCGGTGGGCGCGGTCGACCACCTCGTCCAGGCAGGTCGGCACGGGGCGGGGGGTGGACACGGCCTCGCCCCGCGAGAAGGCCTGCAGGTGGGCCATCGTGCGCCGAAGGCGGTGCATCGCGTCGCCGGCGTCGCGCAGGATCTCGTGGAGGCGGGGGCGGTCGGGGGCGTCGCCCGTGCGCGAGAGCTCGGTCTCGGCGGCGCCCACGCAGCCGGCGATCACGGCGATGGGCTGCGCGACCTCGTGCAGCGTCTCGGCGGCGAGCACCCCCAACGCGTGCAGGCGGTCGGCCACCAGCAGGTTGGCCTCCATGCGTTTGCGTTCGGTCAGGTCCCGCACGAACGAGCAGATGAAGTCCTCGCCGCGGCCGTGACCGTCGAGGAAGGTCAGGGACACGTCCACGGGGAAGACCTCGTCGGCGCGGGCCCGCTGGAACGACTCGAACCGGATGGAGCCCTCCCGCGCGACGCGGGCCCAGCGCTCGGCCCACCTCGAGGGGTCGTGGTTGGGGCTCAGGTCGCGGATGGACATGCGCAAGAGCTCTTCGCGCGTGTAGCCCAGGCGGCGGCAGGCCGTGGCGTTCACGTCGCGGATGCGCGCGGCGAAGTCCACGCGGAACATCATCTCGTCGGCGAGATCCAGGGCGACGCGCAGCGGCGTCAGGGACTCGACCTGGCGCTCGGCGGCGAGCACGCGCTCGGCCTGCGCGAGCCGGTGCGCCAGCGTGCCACCGTGCAAGGGGGGCGCGATGAAGTCGTCGGCCCCGGCGACGGGGGCGTCGGCCACGGCGAGCACGTAGTCCGCGTCCCCGCGCTCGAGCACCCCGGCGGCGGCGCAGAGCAGCACCGTCGGCCCCGGCGCGGGCTCGGGGTCGCCCTCCACCACCAGCCCGGCCAGCCGCGCGAGGGCGGTCGCGGCCTCGGTCCGTGCCGACGTGTCGAGTCTGATTCGCAGCCGCACCGGTTCCCTCCCGATACCGTCACAGTACGCCAATTCCAGCATGGTGGTACAGTTCGCGCGGTCGAAACCCCAGCGCGCGCAGGTGTGGCCCCATGAACGTCCATCTCCCCCGTTTTCTTTCCGCGACCTTCGTATGGGTGCTGGTCGGCGGCCTCGCCGGCGGTTGCGGCGGCGGTGACGCGGCCGACCCCGCCGAGGCCGAGGGCGCGGGCGGCGCCGGGG
>CAINDO010000225.1 GCA_903847385.1 uncultured Myxococcales bacterium | reverse complement strand
CTCCCCTGCCCGTCCCGGCGCCGGCCCCCGTGCCTGCTCCGCGACCGGCCCCCGTGCCCGTCGCGCCGCGTCCGGCGTCCGCCCCCATGGCGCCCCCGGCCCGGCCGGCACAGCGCAGCGCCCCGGTCTCCGGTGATCTCGGCAGCATCATGCAGGCCGTGCACGAGCGGGTCGCCGAGGCCATGGACACCCAGGGCGTCACGGCGGCCAGCACCTGGAGCCCTGGCGTCGGTTCGAACGACGCCCTGTGGCAGCGGGTCGAGTCTCTCGCCCAGGACGCCGTCCGCGAGGTCGAGGCTCGGCTCCCCGGTGGCACGGACCCCGCCGCGGTCGCCGCCGCGGTCGCCGCCGAGATCGTCGCCGCCGGCCCCATCACGGGCCTTTTCGACGACACCGGCGTGCGCCGAATCCTGGTCAACGGCCCGGAGAACCTCCAGATCTCCCGGGGTGTCGGGGTCGAGACCGTCGGCGGTCGCTTCACCGGCGCCACGCAGATCGTCGAGGTCGCCGAGCGCCTGCTCCGCAGCGCCGGCGTCGGTCTGGTGCCCGGCAGCGCCTTCGCCGAGGGTGTGCTCGCCGATGGAACGCGTGTCCACCTGGCGCTCGCGTCCGTGGGTGGCCCGTTCCTGACCATCGACCGCCCGAACACCGGCGCCAGCACGCTGGATGCCCTGGTGGATCGCGGCGCGGTGAGCAACAACGTCGCCCGCGTGCTCGAACTGGCGGTTCGCGCCGGCACCAGCGTCGTGGTCAGCAGCAACTGCGTGGACGCCCGCTTCGAGGTCATCGGCGCGTTGATCGCCGCGGCCGAGGGGCTGCGGGTCGTCGCCGTCGAAGGCGGCGCTCGACTCCAGGGTCAGGCCGTCGTCCTGTCGGCGGCGCCCGGTGCGGACAACGCCGCGCTCGTGTCCCACGCGATGAAGATGCGCCCCGACCGCCTGGTCGTGGCCGACTGCCGCGGGCCCGAGGCCTTCGGCGCGGTCAGCGCCCTCAACGGCGGCGTCAACGGCGGCATCATCGGTCTGGACGCCACCACGCCGGACGACGCCGTGGGCCGCCTCGCCCGCCACGTCGCCCTGGGCATCCCCACGGGCGGCTACGACCGCGCCGTCGCCCTCGTTCAGGACGCCCCTCGCCTGCTCGTGCAGGTCCTCCGGAGCGCGGATGGCAGCTTCCGCGTGACGCAGGTCGCCGAGCTGGCCAACGGCCAGATCCAGGACGTCTTCGGGCCCGGCCTCCGGGCCACTGGCCACGTGCCCGCGTTTGCCTCCCAGGCCCAGCTCCTTGGGCACGCTGTGGATGGCAACTTGTTCCGGTAAGCACCGGTGTACATCGTCGTCGTCGAGGACGAGCGGGGCGCGCTCGTCGGTGAGACCGCCCTCCTCGAGGGCAGCCTGACCATCGGGCGGACGCCCGACAACGACCTCGTCCTCGATGGCGCGACGATCTCGCGCAACCACGCCCGGCTCGCGCTCGACGGCCTCTCGGCCACGATCGCCGATCTCGGCAGCGCCAACGGCGTGCTGGTGGACGATCGCTCCATCACCGCGCCGACCCCCATCTCCGAGAGCAGCCGCATCCGCATCGGCGCGTACCGCCTGTTCCTCGAGCGGGCCACGGGCCGCATGCGTCCCGCGCAGGACGGCCTGAACACCGCCATCGTCAACGCCGAGCAGGCCCACGCGAAGCTCGTGATCATCGCCGGCGCGCAGGCCGGCCGCGAGCTCATGCTCTTCGAGCGGATCGTCTGCGTCGGCCGAACGGACGAGAACGACATCACCCTCGCCGACACCTCCGTATCGCGCCACCACGCACGGCTCAAGCTGCAGGACGACGGCAGCTACACGCTCACGGATCTGAACTCGAGCAACGGCACGCGCCTCAACGGCAAACGCATCAGCTCCGTGCGCGCGGCGCTCGGCGGGCGCATCCACTTCGGGAACGTCGAGTGCCTGCTCGTCGACCCCCGTGGCAAGGCCAAGGCCGGCGGCGGCCCACCGAAATACATGGTCTACGCCATTGCCGTCGCGCTCGCCGCGGGTGCCGGCGTGCTCGCCTCCCTGCTCTTCGGACGCTAGCGCGGCGCCGGGAAGCGGTTGTATCGCCCCCCACCCGCGCGTATTGTGGCGCCCCGATGCCGACCGACTACGCCCTCGAATTCGAGCGCTACACCCAACGCTTCGTGCGATTGGTGGGCGACATGCAGCCCGGCCAGTACGGGCGCTACCGCAACCGGCTCGTCCCGCGGCTGACCGCACCGCAGTTCCGCGAGCGGGTCGAGCGGTACATGGCGCTCGGCGAACGCTTCACGGCGATGATGAACGCCGGTGACACCATCGACGATACCCTCGCCGTGGAGCTGCGCTCCGTCGAGGTCGAGCTGGTGCTGGAAAAGTCGCTGTTCCTGCCGAACCTGGAGCGCTGAGGCACCGGGAGGCCGGCAGAAGCGGCGGGCTTCAGCGCTGGGGGGGCACCAGCTCGGTGTCGAGCTGCCGCAGGGCCTCGCGGATGACCATGGACTGGTTCGCGCGGGTGTGACCGTTGCGCTTCATGGTGCGCACGAGGGTCTTGAGTCGCTCGATGTCCTCGACGTAGAGGCTGATCGAGATGACCTTGTAATGGTCCGGTCGTTCCGCCGTGACCGGCGTACCGATCTTGGCGGGGCGTCCACGGCGCACCTTCGGCGCGAAGAAGTCGCGCATGCTGGCGTCCATGTCCGCGAAGACCGCCCCCATTTCCTGCGGTTCAAGCGCCCGGCTGCTCAAAGGCTGCCTCCCCGTCGTAGTGGGCCGCATCGGCGCGGCTCAGTTCGATGACCTTCTCCACGAGGACGCGGTAGTCCTCGGCACCGTGGCTATCAGGCGCGAACTCGAAGATCGTCTTCTTGTGGCTCGGGGCCTCTTTCAGGCGCGTGTTGACCCGGATGGGCGGCAGCACGCGGTCCTTGAAGTAGGCCTGGAGGGTCTGGACGGCTTCGACCGAGATCTTGGTGCGGACGTCGAAGAACGTCGGCACGACACCGAGGATGCTGACCGGATGCAGGAGAATGTCGTTCACCTGCTTCAGGGTCTTCAGGATCTGGCGCACCCCCACCAGCGACAGGTAGTCGCACGAGACGGGGATGAGGATGTGATCGGCGTAGACCAGGGCGTTCTGGTTGAGCACCGAGAGGCTCGGGCCGCAGTCCATCACGACGTAGTCGTACTGGTTGATGTTGCGCATGCGGTGCTTGAGCACCTTGTGGCGATCGCGCATCTGCACGAGCTGCACCTCGGCCTGGGCGAGCGCGTTGCTCGCCGTCAGGGCGTCGAGGTTGGGCGACACGGGCACGATGCACTCCGAGGGCTCCGCCGTGCCGAGCAGGACGTCCGCGACCGTCTTCGGGGTGTTCAGCCCCAGGGAGACGGCCACGTTGCCCTGCGCGTCGAGGTCGATCAGGAGCGTCTTGTGGCCGGCCTCGGCCAGACCCGCCGCCACGTTGACGGAGGTCGTCGTCTTGCCCGTACCACCCTTCTGGTTCAGCACCGCGATGCGATGCATCTGCCCGGCGCGGGGCACGCTCTGATTCAGCTCTCGGTCCCGGCACGCGGTGGTACAGAAGTACCGCGCCGCATTGTCGACGACCGACTGCTGGAAGGCGTACTGCAGGTCGAACTGCGTCGAACAGACGCAGCACGTCTTCTGCTGGGCCGAGAACAGGTACCGCTCGTGACAGGTCTGACCACAGAACCACACGGTGGCGTCGCCCGACCGCAGCATCTGATACGCAAAGCGCAGCTCGAACGCGCTGTTGCACACGCTGCAGGTATGGAGCGCATTGGACATGGCTCAACTCCGCAATCAACAAGGGCTATCCTTGCGCTTATAGAAGCCGCGCAAAGCCCCTGTCAACGGGTGGCCGCAGAATTTGCTGCACTTCAGTTCAGGTCGGACGCTGTAAGGGCTTGGGGGGTCTGTGCGGGTGCCGGTGTGTCGGGGTAGGCGTAACACACCGTCAGGCGTCCATCGGGGGTGATGTGCATCAAGATGTGGTCGTCGCCGGGGCCGGAGGTCAGGCTCTTGCCCGCGTCCCCGCGGTCGGTGCGGTAGATGCCCCGAAGCCCGACGTACTCCGCGACCTTCTCGACGATGGTCGGATCTGGGTGGCCGTAGGTGTTCCCGGGACCGACCGGGAAGATGGCGTAGCGGTCGGGCGAGATCTCGCCCGAGCCCGGCGGGAAGACGGCGCTCAGGAAGCTGTCCGGCGAGTTGTTCTTCGAGCCGTGGTGGGCCACTTTGAGCACGTTGGCGCGCAGGTCGGCGGGGCGGGTCTCGGCGAGCGCTTCGAGCGTGTCCCCCTCGATGTCACCGGTGAGCAGGATCCGAAGCCCGCTGTAGTCGAGCCGCATGACGAGCGAGGCGCCGTTGTCGGTGGCCGCCGCTTCATCCGCGGCCAGGAGCGTCACGTTGAGGAGTCCGTTGCTCCAGCGCGAGAACGTCTCCGGCAGGGTCGTGCGCGCCGGTCGCAGGACGTCCAGACCCGCGGCGCCACCGACGTCCCCGACGAACGTGTTGTACCCGGCCCCCTCGGAGGCGGCCCCCGGGTCGCTGTAGGCGCGGACGTCGTAGGCCTTCGGGCCGAACAGCAGCGCCTGCGCGCCGCCGTAGTGGTCCTGGTCCGGGTTCGTGACGATCAGGTAGTCGATGGGCGACCCCGGCGGCCACTCGTTCTCGGTCATGAACTGGATCATCGCGTCGCCGCCGTTGGAGCGGTCGAAGGAGCCGTTGTCGCCAGCGTCGATGATGATCTCCCGCGCCGAGCTCTCGCGCTCGCCGGGGGTGCGGATCCAGATGCCGTCCCCCTGCCCCACGTCCACGAAGGCGATCCAGAGGTCGTCGCGGACCGCGGCCGTCGACGCGGCGCGAAAGGCCGCCATCAGCTCCCCCGGACACGTCACGGTGCCGGAGAGCTTGCCCCCGGGCAGGTCGGTGTCGGGACAACCCGGCAGAGCGAGCGCCGCGGCGGCGGCCAGCGCCCCGCAGGCGAGCCGCTTCAAGGCATGCTCCCCGGCTCAGGGGGGCCGGGCGGGGGCGGCGGCGCACACTGGGCGCTGAAGAGACCGCCGTTGCTGCACTTGCCCGGCGAGGACGTCCCGCCGCCGAGCGTGTCGTGCAGCACCGCCGAGGTGCCGTCGACGTCGTGACAGCGGTTGACGCTCTTGCCGGGCACGTTGAGCGCGCGGGGGACCTCGAACCGGGTGATCTCACCGCCGGCCTGGTCCTTGATGACCACCGCGAGCGGGTTGGCGTCGTTCACGAGGCTGAACGACTCGTCGGCCTTCGTCGGCATGACCGGGGGCATGGGGTCCCAGATCCACTGCTCGGGCGGCAGGTTGCCGTACACGGCCACCGCGCCGCCGCCGGGCAGGGTGCCCGTGGCGAACTGGTAGCGGGCGACGAGCACGTTGTCGCCGTTCGGGGCCCAGATGGAGAAGCCATCCAGCGTGATGGGCGCCGCGCCGGTGTTCACGAGCTCGACGAACTCGAAGTTGCCCTCGGGCGACTCCGTGGGATCGGCATAGACCTCGTTGACCACCAGGGGCACGGCCGGCGCCAGCGTCTCGCAGACGGGCGGAGGCACGACCATGCCGCCGGTGTTCATGCCGCCGCCGCCCATGCCGCCGGTGTTCATGCCACCGCCACCCGAGCCGCCGCCCCCCGTGCCGCCCGTGTTCATGCCGCCATCGGGGGGGATCGGTGCATCGCCGCAGAAGGCCTCGAAGGTGCCGCCGTTGGCGCATCGGCCCGGCGAGCTCTTCAGGCCGCTCGCCGAGACGTCACCGTGCTGCGCGGCGAAGCCCATGGGATCGCCGTCGGGCTGGCGGTTGGCGGTCTCGCCGGAGCCGAAGGTGTCCGTGCCCCCGGCGAAGCGGTCGAGCTGGTTGGCCCCGGAGAGCAGGCGCACGTCGAAGGCCTTGGTGTTGGACAGGCCGGAGCCGCTGTACTCGGTGGTCACGCTCTGAAGCGGCTCGCTGGCCGACATCGGCGGGTGGATCTCCGGCTTGCGGAAGACCGCCACGGCCGACTGGGCCATGATGCAGCCCGAGAGGAACGTCCAGCGTTTCGTCGGGTCGGCGGGCGGCACGTCCGGCGCGGCCCCTTCGGGCGCGGACACGACCTGCAGCCCACCGAGCGCGATGGGGTGGTCGGCTCGGTTGACGAGCTCGACGAACTCGTCGACCTCCCCCTCCTCGGCGCCGTCGATCTGGAGTTCGTTGATGACGAGGTCACCGGCCACGGGGGCGGAGCACCCGGCCGGCGGCGTGACGCCCCCACCCGTGACCATGCCGCCACCCTGTCCGGAAGTGCCCCCGGTGCCACCGTCCGGGGCCTCGGAGCAGCGGCAGATGCCGTCGACCACACAGACGCCGGACTGTCCGGCCTCGCAGGAGGCCTCGCAGGGGTCGCCGCGGCTGCACTTGTCCTCGCTGCACGCCAGCGCCGCGAGTGACGCGACGGCGACCGCTGCCCAGCTCCCGAAGGCCTTGGCGTTCATGTTCAACGCTCCGCGACCATGCGAGAGAACGCGCCGCCGGTCATGCCGTCGAGCTCGGCGGTGAGCTCGGCGACCTTCAGCTCGGCCAGGGTGCGGCCCGCGGCGTCCCCTGGGGGCGCGAGGAGCATGTCCACCTGGGCGCGCCGCCGCTCGAAGTACACCTGCGTGACCGACTGGAGGATCCGCTGGCGCTCCTTGGCGACCTGGCGGTGCTCCTTGACGACCGAGGTCTCGTATTTGTTGAAGACCAGCTCATTGAGCCGCCACTTGACCTCGCCCTGGAGCTCGAGGTTCTCGTTCGTCGTGCTCGTGTCGCTCAGCGGCTCGGCGGCGGCGTTCGTCTCGCTGTATCGCTGGTACTGCTTCTGGTCGTCCCCCTTGTCCTGGGTGACGCGAAGCCGCAACTCGGGCAGGACCGCGGCGAAGCGGCTGCGGGTGCGCATGGACTCGTACTGCTCCGGATGCATGGCGGAGTAGGTCAGCGCGGCCTGCTGGACCTCGTTGATCGTCGGCTCGTTCTCGAACCGGGCGAGGATCTTCTTCGCCTCGCTGTCCGCGGTGGGTTCGGCGTGAACGACCGCCGGTCCGAGGGTGAGGCCAATCGCCGCCGCGAGCATCCAGGTCTTCATTTATCGGTCTCCCCCCCGGCCGTGTTGCCGGTGGAATGAATGGTCAATCCGGTCATCGCCGAGAGCCGGGCGTCGAGCTCTTCGACGGAGAGCAGCAGCGTGGTCCGCTGCTGCAGATCCTTGGAGCGCTGGACCCACAAACGGTACAGCAGGTTCTGACGCTGTTGATAGAGGCGCCGGAGCTGCGTCACGACCTTGCCCCGATCCACGACGTTGCGCTTCTTGTCGCCGGCCATCATCGACAGGCCGAGCTGTTCGAGGTCGTCCCGCGCGTCGCCGCCGGCATCCGTCATGCTCAGCGCCTCGTCGTCGAAGACGATCTCGCTGGTCATCGGATCGTCGACCTCCTCGATCTCGCCGTCCTCGCCCACCAGCTCGTCGTCCACGAGGCTGTTGGCCTCGAGGTATTCGATGGGGCTCACGGTGCAGAAGCCGAGGAAACACGGAAAGTCGATGGACCAGGTGGCCATCACGGTCCAGTCGGGCTTCGGCTTGGTGACCTCGATCTCGGTCATGCGCGAGGCCTGGTCGAAGACCTCGAGGCGGCGCGGCTCGTAGCGGAGCGTGCCCCGGACTTCGGGCAGGAGCTGGGCGTAGGGCCGCAGGCGGTCCGCCGCGGTCGACTCGGCGTCGAGCCGATGGACCTCGAGCGCGCGCAACACGAGGACGTCCAGGGGTGGAATGCCGGCCACCGCGCGGCGGTAGCCCTCCATCTGGACGGACATGGACGTGTCCGCGTCGAGCGGGGTGTAGATGAACACGCCCTCGTTCGAGCCCGCCCAGACCAGGCCACCGAGGCGCGCGACGTCCGTGAAGACGAAGCCGCCGGGCCACGGCGGCGTCGCCTGGCTGACCTGGCCGCAGTTCTCGGAGAACAGGTACACGGCGTCCGCGGCCAGCGCGTGCAGGATGCCCTCGCTCGTGACGAGTCGGGTCGGCGTCGTGGGGACGTTGGCGCAGAGGCTCCAGGCGCCCGCCTGCCGCCGATAGACCGCGAACCGGGTGGCCAGGTACAGGCCCGAGGGGTCGGCGGCCATGGCCAGGGGGCTCGGCGCCGGGGCGTCGAGGGGGTGCGCCGCCTCGGCCGTGCTGCCGCCGAAGATTCGGCCGTCGGAGAGGAAGAAGAGGTTGCCCTCGGACTCGGTCAGGGCGGTGACCTGACCCCCGCGGACCTGGACCGCCGGGGCGTCCGGCGGGATGCGCCACAGGCCGTCGTCCGTGCCGACCAGGGTCTCGTCCTTGCGGTTGAGGACCGAGTGGACCGGCCCGTGCACGTCGGCCCGGGGCCCGGAGACGCCGTCCTTCGTGGCCCGGAACAGGCCGGCGCCCGTGGCGATCCAGACGCCCCGCGGGGCGGACGTGATGCTGCCGACGGCGTAGGCGGATTTCGGAGCGTCCGCCTGCTCCTCGACGAACTCCTCGAGCATGGCGCGCATGGTCTCGCGGGGCAGTGACGCGACACCGTCGGCGCGCTCGGGGAGCTCGATGAGCCGCTCTGCGTCCGCCTCTACCTGGCGGAGCAGGGCCGCCGGCAGGTCGCCGTGGGCGACGAACTCGCCCGTGCGCTCCCAGGTCAGCCGCGGGGCGTAGCGCCCGATGCGGGTCCACTCGGCGCCCGGCTCGAGTCGGTAGACCACCCCACCACCGGCGGCGTAGAGCGCCGAGTCGCCGCCAGCGCCGATGGCCTGTACGGACCGCTCACCGGCCCGGCCCGACGTGGGGAGCCAGATGCCACCCTCCGGCGCGCCGAGGAGGACGGTGAGGGCGAACCAGAGGGCGGCGGGCATTCGGCTCCGTCAAGGGCTGGGCGAGGCGGACTCGGGGGTCTCGGTCAACTGGAAGGCGGCCTCCCGGGTGTCGACGCCGCCGCGACCGTCGCGTACGACCACGAACACACGGACGGGCATCGTCGGCCCGGTTCGGTCCTCGGGGAAAGATTTCGGCAGTTTGAGCTGATTTTCCAGGGTTTCCGCATTGGTGACCCCAAATTTCACCTCACCGACACTCGTGTACCACGAGTAGAAGAGCGTCTCGGTCTTCGTCTCGGTCACGCAATCCCCCGCGGAGTCGACGGACGAGACCTCGTAGGACTCGGCGCCGCCGTCGGCGATCTCGACCTTCAGGTCGAGCGTCGGCGAGCCGACCGGTGCGGCGACGAAGCAGCCGTCCGCCAAGGTGTCGGCGGTGCACGCGTCCTTCCCGGCGACCGTGAAGCCCGTGATCTTCGGGTTCTGATTGACTTTGGGGGCCTCGGCGGTCTCGCCCTGGGGCGGCAGGCGCAGGTTCAGCGTCTTGACGGTGGTGACGGTGCCGACGGAGGCATGGTCGACCTCGAGTCTGATCTGCACCGGCAGGCTGCTCAGGCCGCACCGGGGCTCGGCGAGGGAGCTCGGGTCGACGCCGGCCGTCGCGGCGAACTCGTTGAGGTCAGCGAGGATGACCGGAAGCTCGAGGCCGAGGTCGAAGACCACCGAGGGCCCGGTCCCGCCGAGGGGGTGATCCTCGAGCGGGTCGAGGCAGGCGAACTCGCCCGCGCTGCCCATCGAGATCGTGCAGTACGACCACCGGTACTTGGGGGGCTCGACGTCCGGGTCGAGCCCGACGGACGCCGGGTCGAAGTCGACCAGCGTCAAGGTCGTCGACGCCTCGGCGGTCGGGTTCTGGGGATCGAAGACGAGCTCGGCGGGATCGGCCTCTATCGCCAGGATCCGGTACTTGTTCAGCAGGCTCTTCGGATCGAAGTCGCTGCCGCAGCCGACCAGCAGCGCGGTCAGCCCGAAGCAGGACGTGACGAGGTGCGCGCGCATCAGAACTCCCCCCGCAACCCGAAGGACGGCAGCACCGGCAGGCTGGAGACCAGCTTCTTCTCCGTCGAGTCGTAGTTGTACGTGTAGTCCTCGGGATTGGCCCGGTTGTAGGCGTTCTGGATCTCCAGGTACGCGGTGAGCAGCCAGACGTCGAACACCCACTTGCGCTCCACGCGCAGGTCGAGCTGGTGGAACGCCGGCAGCCGGGTCGAGTTCACCTTGCCCTCGCGCTTGGGCGCGCAGGTGTCGGTGTCCGCATCGTAGACGCAGCCCTCGTAGACGCTGGTGGGGTTGCCGCTGACGAGCCGCCAGCGGAAGCCGAGGTCCCAGGTGGACGAGAGGTTGTAGTTGCCCAGCATCGTGAGGATGTGGGTCTGGTCGAAGTCGAAGAGGCGCCAGTTGTCGCCCGGCGCGTCCTGACGCTCGGACCGGGACAGCGTGTAGGACAGCCAGCCGAAGAAGCGGTCCGTCAGCTCCTTGCGCACCAGGAGTTCGAGGCCGTAGACCCGCCCGCTGCCCTGGTTCTGGTACGGCACGCCGCGCTCGGCGGCGGCCCCGCTGACGGCGCTGCCGGACGTGTCGCGGCCCCGCTCGTCGGCGCCCAGCGTGGCCTGCTCATACATGTGCTTATAGAAGAGCGACGCGTCGACCAGGAACTCCTTGGGCAGCTTCTGCTCGACGCCGATCGTCGTGTGCAGGCTGTGCTCCAGGTTGATCTCCGGGTTGCCGAAGTCGGGGTCCGACTCGTCCGGCTGGGGCAGCTGCGTGTAGGCGCCGAGGCCGCCCTTGAGGGTCGTGCCGTCGACGATCTGCCACCGCGCGTTGATGCGGGGGTCGAACGCGATGTCCGCGAGCTTCTGGTCGTAGTCGAACCGGACGCCGGGCACGACCAGCAGGTCCTCCGTGGGCCGCGCCTGGAACTCGGCCCAGACGGCCGGGTTGATGAACGTGTAGTCGGACCGTGCGTCGATCACGGTCAGGGTGCTCAGGGGCGTCCCCTGCCCCTGATCGCCGCCCTCTTTCGGCGGCTGCGGCGCCCGGATGTGGAACTGGCCGAGCCGCGCCTCGAAGTCGACGCCCGTTCGGAGCTTCAGCTGCTTGTTGAACGTGACGTCCAGATCGTCGCGCGCGGTGATCTGGTTGACGTCCAGGTCGAAGTAGAACTTCTCGGCGCCCTTGAAGAACAGGTTGTTCTGGCCGGCCGCGATGCTGAAGTCGTGCGTCACGTCGTCCGTGATGCGGTAAATCCAGTTCAGGTAGCCGCGATAGAAACCGGACTCGTTGCGGAACGTGCCGCGCAGCGAGGGGTCGGCCTCCACGGGCTGGTCGAGGAGGAACTTCAGCTCGTCGTCGGAGCCGAAGAAGTACGCCTTGACCTGGTGGCGCCCCTTCTTCCAGTCGTAGATCGCCTGGTAGTCGTAGTAGCGAGGGGCGACGGTGAAGTCGATGTTGGCGTCGTCCGGCAGGAACAGCGGCAGCAGGAAGTCGATGTAGCTGCGTCGGCCGGCGAGCGCGAACGCCCCGTTCTCGAGCACCGGCCCCTCGACGACGAAGCCGGCGTCGAAGAAGTCGGCCTCGGCGAGCGCGTGGATGCGGTCCGTCTTGGGGCGCCGGACCTTGACGTCCACGATGCCGCCGCTGAAACGGCCGTACTCGGCCCCGAAGTTGCCGGGGTAGAAGTCGATGTTCTCGAGCAGGCTGCTGGAGAACACGCTGCGAATGCCGCCGAAGTGGAAGATCAGCGGCACGGCGTGCCGGTTGATCACCGCGCCCGAGTCGCCGGGCGCGCTGCCGCGGACGATGAGCTGCCCGCCGCCGAAGGGCGTGCGCGCCACACCGGGCAGGTTCTGCACGACCTTGATCGCGTCGCCGCTGGCGCCGGGGATCTTGCGGATCTCGGTCAGCGTGAGGGTCTGCCGCGCGACGTCCTTCTTGACCCGGCGTCCGACCACCACGAGCTCGTCGTTGTTGATCGCCTTCTCCAGGTAATACTTGACCTCGGTCGCCTGCCCCGCCTCGACGGTCTCCCGGTCCTCGATGGTGTAGTACGAGGCGTCGTCGACGCGGACGACGAACTTGCCGGCGGCGAGCTCGGGGATCTCGAAGCGGCCCTCGGCGTCCGTGAAGACCTCCGTGGGCGGGTCCACCAGCTTGACCGAGATGCCGGGCAGGGGCTTGCGCGTACCCCGCTCGACGATGATGCCCTTGAGCACACCAACGGGGCGGGCGCCGTCCACGGGCGCCGCGACGACGGTCTTCTGCGTGTCGACCGTGAAGTTGTAGCGGTAGACGACCTGCACGGGCGCGGGCTTGCCGTCCACCTGCGCGGGTGTGAAAATGAACTGCTTGGCCGCGTCGATGGCGGCCTGGTCGAGCGCGTTGCCGGCGCCGGCCTGAAGCTGCACCTCGCCGACGCTCCCGTCGACGTTGATGAGCAGAAGCAGCGTGACCTCGGCCGTGGCCGTCTCGAAGCCCTGCGGGCGCACGGCCTCGACGAAGCGGGTCAGCTCCGGCGCCTTCGTGAGCACGCCGAGCGCCGTCTGGTCGCCCGAGCGCGGGACGGCGCTCTCGTTGGCCTTCGGGTCGTCGGCCGCGGCGGGGCCGGGCAACGCACAGGCGGCGGCGACCAGCGTCGGCCACAGGGAACGCGAAATTCGAGGCTGCACGCTAGTCCTCCAGCGCGAACTTGATCGGGATTCGATACGTCGTCCGGGTCGGTACGCCGTTGATCGTCTTGGGCGAGAACCGGTACTTCCGCGCCAGGGACACGGCCTTCTCGTCGAGACCGTAACCCAGGGGCTTGGCGACGCGCACGTCCACCACGGCGCCCTTCTCGTCGATCGTGGCGATCACGATGACCTCGCCCTCGATACCGGCGTCGCGGGCGTCGAGCGTGTAGTCGTCGTTCGACGTGGGCGGCTTGCCGATGATCTTCGCGTCGACGACGACGGGCGGTCCGATGGGCGTGGGCGCGGCGGTCGGCGGCGCCGGGGGCGGCCGATCGCTGATGGGCGGCCGGGCGACCTTGTCGGGCTCACCCATCTGCGTGTTGCCCGTCTGGACCGTGGGCCCGGCGCCCGTGTTCACCGTGCTGTTGGCGTCGATGCCGGCCTGCAACGGGACATCCTTCGGCGGGTCCGGGCGCGGCGGCTCGGGGTTCGGCTTCAGGACCTGCTTGGGGGGCGGCTTCTCGGGCGCGGCCGTGGGCGGCGGCGGGGGGGGCGCAGTCGGGGGCGGCGGCGGGGCCGTCGGCGGCGGGGGCGGCGGCTCGAAGAAGGCCATCTCGACGAGGACCTGGTTCTTCTTGGTGGGCGCCGTGAACTGCGCCGCCGTGTAGATGGTCGTCCCCTGGATCGCCCCCGCGACCAGCGCGCCGACGGCGAAGATGGCCCAGCGCGCGGCTTTTTCAGGCTCGTCCAGGAGGGCGAACATGCGGCTACTTCTCGTCTTGCGGCTGAATGTTGATGGCGAACTTCAGCACGCCGTTGACCCGGATCAGGTCGATCAGCCCGACGACCTGCCCATGCAGGGCCGCGTTGTCGGCGGCGATGATGGCCTGCGCCTTGGGGTCCTTGGAGGAGACCTCTTTGCAGCGGGCGGCGATGGCCTCGCGGGTCGTGGCCTCGCCGTTGAGGAACAGCGAGCCGTCTTTGGCGAGCACGAGCGACAGCGTGGTGTCCAGCGTGTCCCCCCCGCTGGCGGCCTTGGGCAGATCGACCTCGATGGAGGGCTTCACGATGTAGCTGGCCGTCACCATGAAGATGATGAGCAGCACGAGCATGATGTCGACGAGCGGCGTGACGTTGATGCCCGTGATGCCGTCGTCGTCTTCTCCCCCTGCCCCGCCGGCCACGTCACTTGCTCCCGTCGCGACGATGGGCGCTGGCGAGCACGATGCGGCTGAGGAACTCGGTGTTGTTCACCCGCTCTTTGAGCATGTTCTTGAAGAAGTTGAAGATGGCGACGCAGGGAATGGCCACCAGGAGGCCGACCGCCGTGGCGACGAGGGCCTCGGCGATGGCCGGGCCGACGACCTCGAGGCCGCCCTTGGGGTTGGCGCCGAGCTGCTTGAACGCCAGGATGATGCCGATGACGGTGCCGAAGAGGCCCACGAACGGCGCGTTGTTGCCCACGGTCCCCAGGAGGCTGAGAAACCGGTCGTACCGGAGGCGCTCGCGGGCGACCGAGCTGGCCAGGAGCTGCTCGACCACGAAGACGCCGCGGGGCATCGCCTCGAGGGCGTCGGCGACGACGCGCTCCTCCATCGCCTTGCCGGCGGAGACGAGCTTGCGGGCCTTGTCCATGTCTCCGGCGTCGAGGGCCTCGACGAGGCCGCGGGCCAGGGCCGGCGCGTCGATGCGCGTGGTGAGGTAGAGGCGCAGGCGCTCCACCGTGATGACGATCATCAGGAATCCGAGGCCGACCATGAGCCACATCACCCACTCCGCGCCGAGGTCGGAGAAGTTCATGAAGGCCTGGATGATCGAGAAGCCGGTGTGTTCTGTGGGCATGGCGCGGAATCCTAGAGAGCCTATGTTTACAGTGTCAACACGTCAGTTCACGGAGAGTCAGGACACACCTCAGGGCGGCGAGGTTGCGCCGATCTCGCCGAGACGCAACGCAGAAGTGACCGCCAGGGGGCGCACGCCCGCGGGGTAGAGCGCGTTGGCGCGGCGAGGTCCATCGACGACGGCGACGAGCCAGTTCGCGCCCGCGGGAATGGGCAGGACACGATTGAAGTCGAGCGGTCCCTTGGCCGCGGCGAGTTCGATGCGCTGGCTCGGGCCGACATCGGAGTGAAGTTCGAGGGCGCTGGGTCGCGCCCAGTCCGGAGCCGCGACGCGGACGGTGACCTCACGAACGCCGGCGCCGCCGAGATCGAGCACCACCAGCGGCCCCATGGAGGCCACCGCGGCTCCGCGACGCAGGGCGGCCTCGACCGTGGCGGCGTCGCTCACGGCGGCGCGCAACCAGGTGCGCGGCTGACCACAGACCTGGGTGGCCACCTCGTCGCTCCCGGAGCTGCCGATGGGGGTCGGGAATCGCCCGTGCGCGAGCAGCGCCAGGTAGTCCCGCAGCGTCTGGTCCGTGTCGGCGCCCGCGCCGGCGGCGACGACCTCGAGCAGGTCGAAGTCGAGCGTGAAACCACCGCGCGGCAGCGTCGGCGCCGCGGGGTCGTAGGCGAAGCGCTCGAAGTAGCCCACGGTCCGCGCCCGCGGCCGGAACACGGCCACCAGCGGACTCCCCGGCAGACCGCGGAGGAACGGCATCGACTCCGCGGCGTTCAGGGGCAATCGTTCCGGCAGGACCGGCACCGTCACGAGCGGCAGCGCGCCCACGCGGGCGTCCGTCGCCTGGAGTTCGAGGCCGCGCAGGGCGAGTACGGGCGCCCCCGGGGTCGACGGCCAGGGCTCGCCGGCACGTTCGTCCGTCGCGATCACGACCCCGATGCCTTCGACCGCGCAGGCGCCGAGCCGATCCGCCCCCGTGACGGACGAAGTCGGGCCGTGAAGCGTGTGAACGCGCGGATCGAGCGCGACGTGCCCGTCCGTCTTCATCTGGCGCGGGAGCGTCACCTCGACGCGGGCGGTCTCGCCGGGCCGGATCTGGATCTCGCGCAGGACCTGCCCGAACTCGGGGCCGGCACCGATCAGGACGTCGTACGACCCCGGGGGAATCCGCCCGGAGAATCGGCCAGTGGGCGCGTGGATGAAGTTGCCGGCCAGCGGCAGGCCCGAAGCGGGCCCGAGCGACGGCGTCGGCGCACCTTTGTGACCCACGAGCGCGGCGCGGGCCGGGCGAGAGGCGCCGGTCTCGTCGACGACCGCCAGCCGCAGTCGCCCCGCGGCTTCGATGACCAGGTTCTTCTCGATCAGGCCATCGGCGTCGACGCGGATCTCGACGGGCTGCGACGGCGCACGCCCGTTGGCGACCGCGACCAGGCGGTAGTGGCCGGGCTCGACGTCCAGGACGAAGGCGCCCTGGGGGTTGGTCCGGGCGCGGGTGACCCACGAGCCGTCGCGCGCGGCGACCAGCACCCAGCCATCGGTGACGGGTCGCTGACGCTTCTGCTCGCGCAAGACGCCCCGTACCTGCCCCGTGACCGACTGCCGGCTGGCGTTCAGCATGCTCTCGGCCGCGGCGACGCCACCCTCGGGCGCGACGTACAGCGAGGTCTCGTGGGAGATCATGCTGCCCGGGGCCAGGTAGGTGCGCTGCTCGATCACCTGGCTGAAGTCGCGGCCGTGCACCGCCTCGAGCAGCGTGCCCACGCCGGCGAGGAGCAGCGCGCCGCGGCCGGCATCCGCCCCCACCCAGCCCGAGCGCGTCCGCTGCCCCTCGAGCTCGGCGCCGGGGCCGGGCACGAACGCATGCAGGCCGCCCCAGCTCATCCAGTGACCGATCACGAAGTCGCGGTAGTGGCTTCGGCCCTTGTGGGTGACCGTCGTCATGATGCGCAGGCGGTCGGCCCCGGACTCCAGGATGTAGTCGACCTCGACGCCGACCTGCTCGTCGCGGGCGTCGTGCCCGGCGGCGCGAACGATGGCCATGCCGCCGTCGCGACCATCGCGGGCGACGGCGACCTCGGTGAAGAGCGGCATCGACCGGCCGTCCGGGTCGAGGAAGAGCGCCGCCTCGCCGAGGGCGTCCTCGGCGCCCAGCGGCGCGAGATCGATGAGCTGACCCCCCGTCGGCGCGACGCGGCCCCGGTGCCCGGCGGCGCGCACGACGGCGACGAGGTGCTCGTTGCGAAGGACGAGGTCGCCGGGCTCGCCGGCCGCTGCCGCCCCCGTGAGCAAGTCCGGGGCCCCGCGGGCGACCAGGGCGCGTGCGGTGCCGACGTCCAGGCGCGCGACGGGCGCGGTCACGGGCGCCGCGGGGCCGACGCGCGTGATCGTCACCGTCGGGGTCGCGGGACCCCCACAGCCGAAGAGCAGCGTGCCGAACGACGCGGCGATGCACAGACTCCGGGGCATACCCACTCCCCTCGACGACGGCGACGCGGCGGCGCCGCGCCCGCGGCCCCGCTCGGGCGGCGCATCCTGCCCTTTCGGGGGGCCGCGGATCAACTGCGCCGCAGCGCCGACCCTTGAATGTCGCCGCGGGCGTGTGCTACGCGGACCCACATTCTCCTGAACGAGACCACCCCATGCCCGGCCAGACAACGAGCCCCGCCCCGAGCCGCGTCCGCGTGATCGGCATCGATCCGGGCTCGCGGCTGTGCGGCTGGGGCATCGTCGATCTCGTCGCCGGACGCCCGGTCTCGGTCGACAACGGCGTCGTGGTCCTGAACGAGGCCCGACCGCTCGCCGAGCGGCTCGGCGTGCTCTTCGACCGGCTCGGGGACGTCCTGCGCGAGCACAGCCCGACCTGCGCCGCCGTCGAGGGCATCTTCCAGCACCGCAACGCCCGCAGCGCCTTGATCCTCGGCCACGCGCGCGGCGTCGCCCTGGCCGTGCTCGCCCGCACCGGCCTCGAGGTCGCCGAGTACACACCGCAGCAGATCAAGAAGGCCGTGACCGGCACAGGCCGCGCCGACAAGGGGCAGGTGCAGATCATCGTCGCCCGCCGCCTCGAGCTGCCCGAGCCGCCCCAGGCGGACGCCGCCGACGCGGTCGCCGTGGCCCTTTGCCACGCGCAGCACGTGGCGTTCCCCTTGCCGACGAACCTGCCGCTGCTGCCCTCGACCCGCGCCCGCGGCCGTCGCAGCGCCCAGGCCGCGCTGGCCGCGCTCGTCACGAAGCAGACCGGCGTTCGCCCCCCCACCCCCCCCCGGAACGCAGCGAGGAAACCATGATCGGACGCCTCTCGGGCACCCTGGTCCAGAAGCAGGTCGAGGCCGTCGTCATCGACGTCGGCGGTGTCGGCTACGAGGTGCTCTGCCCCCTGACCGTGCTCGAGCGCCTGCCGCCCGAGGGCGCGACGTGTGTGCTCTCCATCCACACGCACGTCCGCGAGGACCAGATCTCGCTCTTCGGTTTCTCGACGCCCGACGAGCGCGCGCTCTTCCGGCAGTTGATCGCCGTGACGGGCATCGGCCCCAAGCTCGCCCTGGCCTGCCTCTCGGGGTTGAAGGCCGAGGCCTTCGCCCGCGCGGTCGTGGACAACGACCTGAAGAAGCTCTCGGGCATCCCCGGCGTGGGCAAGCGCACCGCGGAGCGTCTGGTGCTGGAGCTCAAGGACAAGCTCGCCCGCACCACGCTGGGCGGCGCCGCGGTCCCCGCCCCCCGGACGGTGCACCTGGACGACCTGCAGAGCGCCCTGTGCAACCTGGGCTATCGCGCCAAGGACGTGGAGACGCTCGTGGCACAGCTCTCGAAGGAGAGCGCGGAGACGTCCTTCGAGGGTCTGCTGCGCGAGGCCCTGAAGCGCCTCAACGGCTGAGGCGCCCGGTCAGCGCTCGATCCGCTCCATGATGCGGAACTCGACGCGGCGGTTGTCGGCGCGGCCGTTGGCCGTCTTGTTGTCGGCGACGGGCACGGTCTCGCCGAAGCCGCGCGCCTCCAGGCGCTCGGGCTCCACGCCCTGCTTGATCAGATACGCACGCACGGCCTCGGCGCGCTTCTGCGAGAGGACCATGTTGGCGGCGTCCTTGCCCTGGCTGTCCGTGTGGCCCTCGACGCGGAGCTTGGTGATGTCCGGCGCGTGGCGCATGACCGTGGCCACCTGGTTCAGGATGTCGTAGCTGACCGGCTTGATGACCGCCTTGTTGGTCTCGAAGAAGACCTTGTCGAGGATCTCGATCTTCTCGGCCGTGATGCGGACCTTGCTCGGGCCCTGGTCGGGGCAGCCGTCCTCGTCCTCGACGCCGTTCACGTTCTCCGGCTCGTTGGGGCACTTGTCGGAGACGTCCAGGATGCCGTCCTGATCGTTGTCCGGATCCGGGCAGCCGTCGGCGTCCTCGAAGTTGTCCTTGTCCTCGGGGTCGTTGGGGCACTTGTCCTGGGAGTCGAGCAGGCCGTCGCCGTCCGTGTCGCGCTCGATGGGCTTCGGGGGCGGCGCCTCGACGGGCACCTCGTCCGGGCAGCCGTCGTCGTCGGCGAAGCCGTTGCGGGTCTCGGGCTCGTTCGGGCAGCGGTCGACGGCGTCCACGAGGCCGTCCTTGTCGTTGTCCGGATCCGGGCAGCCGTCGCTGTCCTCGAAGTCGTCCTTGTCCTCGGGCTCGTCCGGGCAGCCGTCCTCGTCGTCGATGATGCCGTCGCCGTCGCGGTCGGACATCTCGGCCTGGTAGGCTGCGCCGACGAACGCGCGGAACTGCGGCGCGCCGTAGTCCGGGATCAGGCCGCGGCCGAGGCCGGCGGTCATCACCACACCCGGGCCGGTGTACGCGCGGAAGGCCAGCACGGCCTCCATCGGGCTGTTCTTGCTGCCCGACTTCACCTGCTCCACGGAGCCGGCGCCGAAGAGCTCGCCGATGATCCACATGTCCGGGTTGCCGAGCGCGACGGCCGCGGAGCCGCCGTAGGTGACCTCGTTGCCCACCTCGAGCGTGCCGACCTGGTCGTTCTCCGGGTACCACTTGAAGCCGACGTTGGCTGCGACCTTGAGGATCTCCAGCCGGAGTTCGGCGATGGCCTCGGGGTTGAGCGTGAGCATCGTGGCGCCCACGAAGTCCTCCTCGGCGCCCGTCTGGAAGGTGACGGGCATCGCCGCGGCGAGGCCGAAGCCGTTCTCGCGCCGGGCCTTGGGACCGAAGAACTGGAACTTGGGCAGCAGGCGGATGTCGCCGAGGCCGAAGCCGGACGGATCGTCGTGCGAGAAGCCCGGGTCCGTCGCCGCGACGATGTTGCCCTGGGCGTCCGTCTCCCGGGTCACGCCGTTGCCGACGATGACGTGCATCGGCAGGTCGAGGCCGAGCTCGAAGCGGTCTCCGAAGCCGATGGCGCCTTCGAAGTTGAAGGTGATCAGGTGCTCGACCAGCTTCTGCCGGATCGCGCCGTTCTCCTTGCGGAGCACAAGCGGGTTCTTCCCGTAGTTCACCCAGACCGAGGGCACGAAGGTCAGGTGGGGGGCCGTGGCAGCGCCTTCGACCGTGACGAAGTTCGTCGTGCCCGTGGCGGGGTTGAACTTCTGGATGTTCTGAGCGGCGGCGGAGCCCGCGGAGAGCGCGACGGCGGTGCTCGCGAGAGCGGCGGCGAGGGCCCGCGGGGCGACGCTGCGGCGGATGATGGACATCGGGATTTTCCCTCGGCAGAGGCTGTGAGCCGGGTGCGGTTCGACCCCCCCGGCGAAAAGGCGCGGCATGATAGCGAATCGGCGCCGCATTACCACTGGACATCCGTACAGAAATCAGCAACATGCGGCCATGGCCAGCGCCCCCGACCCCGCGGAGAGTCGGCTCGTCGACCCCGCGTCCCGCGTGCCCGAAGAGGCCGCCGACTTTCACCTGCGCCCCGGCGAGTTCGACGAATACGTCGGTCAGGCCAAGGTGAAAGAGAATCTGCGCATCTTCGTGACCGCCGCCCGGCGTCGCGCCGAAGCCCTCGACCACGTCCTCCTGAGCGGCCCGCCGGGCCTCGGGAAGACCACGCTCGCCAACATCATCGCCAAAGAGATGGGCGTGCGCCTGCACATCACCAGCGGCCCGGCGCTGGAGAAGAAGGGCGACCTCGCCGGGATCCTCACGAACCTCGAGGAGAACGACGTCCTCTTCATCGACGAGATCCACCGCCTCAGCGCGGTCGTCGAGGAGAACCTCTACCCCGCCATGGAGGACCGCCGGTTCGACGTGGTCATCGGCGAGGGCGTCTACGCCCGCAGCTACCCCATCCAGCTCAAGCCCTTCACGCTCATCGGCGCGACCACCCGGGCCGGCCTGCTCACGTCGCCCATGCGCGATCGTTTCGGCATCGTCGAGCACCTGGACTTCTACTCGGTCGAGGAGCTGGTCGCGATCGTCAGCCGCTCGGCGCGACTGATGAACATCCAGGTCGAGCCGGACGGCGCCCACGCCATCGCGCGCCGCTCCCGCGGCACGCCGCGCATCGCGAATCGGCTCCTGCGCCGCGTGCGCGACTTCGCCGACGTCTGGAACGACGGCTGCGTCACGGACCCCATCGCCGCCCGGGCGCTGGACCAGCTCGAGGTGGACCACGCCGGCTTCGACCGCATGGACCGCCGTCTTCTGCTGACCCTCATCGACAAGTTCGACGGCGGCCCCGTGGGGCTCGACACGCTTGCGGCCGCCATCGGCGAGGAGAAGGACAGCATCGAGGACGTCTACGAGCCCTACCTCTTGAAAGAGGGATACCTGAAGCGCACCCATCGGGGCCGCGTGGCCACGGCGCGGGCATATCAGCACTTCCAGCGGGAGCTTCGTCGGCCCGCCGAGCAACTGGAGCTTTGATGGCCCGTCGATTCACCGCGCCCCTCTTGGCCCTGGCGGCGGCCGCGTGCAGCAGCGCCCCGGTGCGTGTGAAGCAGCCCGCGCCGCTGGCCCTTCAGGCCGCGGAGGCGCGGCTCGCCGAGCGGGGCATCGTGATGGACACCGCGGGCCGCCGGCCGGATGCACTGCGGACGGAGCGCTACTGTTACGTCCCGCCGGACGCCCAGGGCAACGACTGGGCCCGCAGCTTCATCGCGCCGTTTCGGGGCGCGCCCACGCCCACGGTCGAGGGGGACGAGGCCGAGCAGAAAGCGGCGCGGGGGAAGTGCACGTACCAGTTCCGCGTCGAGCTCCGGTCGGAGACGGACGCGACGGGGCAGGCCCATCTGCAGGCCGTCTCCGAGTGGTGGCGCCTGACGCAGCGCCACTGCGAGACCATCGGCAATCCCCTGGTGGGCCGCATGCGCTGCGAGTACGGCTACGATGGTGCCGTCGCGCCCCAAGCCGTCGAGCCCTACATCCACGGCATGCTCTCCGGCCTCTGAGGTCGCGCCGGTCAGCTCGGCGCGAGCAGCCAGGCCACGCCCCACATCGCCGCCAGGAACGCGCCGACGAGCAGCACGTAGCCGCCGACGCGGCCCAGGCGGCGGGTCACGGAGGGTTCCAGGCGCAGGGGCGTGGGCGGTCGCCGCGGCTCCGGCGTGGCCTCGACCGGGCGGGTCGCCGTGGAATCGGCGGGCTCGACGAGCTGACGCGCCGCCGCCCGGGCCGCCGCCGCCACGGCCTCCATGCTCGGGATGCGGTCCGCCGTCGAGCGGGCGAGCATGCGCGCGACGAGGGCGTCGACCGCCGGCGAGAAGTGGCGACCGGGCCGGGCCTCGCTGAGCGGCGGTGCGTCCGTCGTCAGCCGGGAGAGCATCACCGCCTGCGGGTTGGGCCCCTCCCAGGGCAGGCGCCCCGTCCACCACAGGAACGCGCAGATGCCCAGGCTGAAGATGTCCGAGCGGTGGTCGAGGTCCGGATCGCCGCGGGCCTGCTCCGGGGACATGAACTCGGGCGTGCCGAAGACGCGGCCGGTCACCGTCTGCCCGACCGTGCCCTGGGCGGCGTCCAGGTGTTTGACGATGCCGAAGTCCAGGATGCGCGCCCGGAACCCGGCGGCGTCCTCGGCGGGCTCGATCAGCAGGTTGTCCGGCTTCAGGTCCCGGTGCACGAGGCCGGCGGCGTGCGCCTCGGCCAGGCCGTCCGCGAGCTGGGCCAACAGCTCCAGCCCCTCGCCCGCTTCGATCCAGCCGGTGCGGATGAGCCGGCGGGAGATCGACTCGCCGCCGACCAGCTCCATCGCGATGAAGAGCGAACCGTCGGGCAGCTCGCCGCTCTCGAAGACGCGGACCGCGTGGGGTCCCCGCAGGCGCGCCGCCGCCCGGGCCTCGCGGCGGAACCGGCGCAGCATGTCGTCCGAGGTGCTCAGGTAGGCGTGCAGGATCTTGACGGCCAGCGCCCGCCCGGCCCGGTCCCGGGCCCGGTACACCACCCCCATGCCGCCGGCGCCGAGGCGCGACTCCAGGCGATAGCGCCCGGAGATCGTCGTGCCGAGCAGCGGGTCGTCCGGCCACCCGCGCGTGGGCGCATCGCGGCCGCACGCCGGGCACTCGCCCATCGGGGCGACGCCCTGCACGATCTCTTGACAACCCGGGCAGTACAACATGCCCGGGAGCATTACACCGGGTCGCTGGCAACCGCGAGTCGGGTGTGCTAACAGGCGCGCCCATGGCCGCCTTCCGCAAAGTCCTCATCGCCAATCGGGGCGAGATCGCCTGCCGAATCGCCACCGTCCTCCGACAGCGCGGCATCGCCAGCGTGGCGGTCTGCTCCGAGGCGGACGCCGACGCCCGACACGTCCGCCTCGCGGACGAACACGTGCTGATCGGGCCCCCGCCCGTCGCGCAGAGCTACCTGAACCAGGACGCCATCCTCGAGGCCGCCCGCGCCACGGGGGCCGAGGCGATCCACCCCGGGTACGGCCTGCTCTCGGAGAACATCGGCTTCGCCCGGCGCGTGGCCGAGGCTGGGCTGGTCTTCATCGGCCCCACGCCCGAGGCCATCGAGGCCATGGGCGACAAGGCCCGCGCCCGCGAGACGGCGCGCGCCGCCGGTTGCCCCGTGGTGCCCGGCTCCGACGGCCCCGTCGAGGACGACGCCGAGGCCGACCGCATCGCCGAGGCGCTCGGTTACCCCGTGCTCGTCAAGGCCGCCGGCGGCGGGGGCGGCATCGGCATGGCCATCGTCGAGCAGCCCGACAAGCTCGCCCGCGCGCTGACGAGCTGCCGCGACCGCGGCCGCAGCAGCTTCGGGAACGCCGCCGTGTACCTGGAGAAGTACATCGAGCGCCCGCGCCACATCGAGGTGCAGGTCCTGTTCGACCACTTCGGCCACGGCGTGCACCTGTTCGAGCGCGAGTGCTCCGTGCAGCGCCGCCACCAGAAGGTCATCGAAGAGGCGCCGTCGCCCTTCGTCGTCGCACACCCAGAGATGCGCGAGGGCCTGACCCGGGCCGCGCTGGCCGCCGCCTCGGCGATCGGCTACCGCAACGCCGGCACGGTCGAGTTCGTCGTCGGTCAGGACGGCCGCTTCTACTTCATCGAGATGAACACGCGCCTGCAGGTCGAGCACGCGGTCACCGAGGCCATCACCGGCGTCGACCTGATCGGCTGGCAGCTCGACATCGCCGCTGGCCTGCCGCTCACGCTGCAGCAGGCGGACGTCACCTGCAACGGCGCGGCCATCGAGTGCCGCATCTACGCCGAGGACCCGGAGAAGAGCTTCGTGCCCAAGCCCGGGCGCATCGCCGCCTTCGAGCCGCCCACGGGCGAGGGTGTGCGCTTCGACACCGGCGTCGGCCCGGATACGGACGTCACCCCCTACTACGACCCGATGATCGCCAAGCTCGTGACGCACGCGGGTGACCGCGCCGAGGCCACGACCCGCGCGATCGACGCCCTCGAGCGCTTCCGGATCGACGGCCTCACGACCAACCGCGCGTTCCTGCAGACGATCCTGGCCACGGACACCTTCCGCCAGGCGGACTACGACACCGGCTGGCTCGAGCGATACGTCAAGGCCGCGCGCAAGGCCCAGGCCTGACCCGCGACGACCGCACCGCCCCCCACACTTCGAGACCAGGAGATCCCATGGCCGCCAACATCAAAGCCCACATCACGGGCACCGTGTGGAAGATCGAGGTCGCCGTCGGCGACACCATCGCCGAGGGCACCGTGGTGATGATCCTCGAGTCCATGAAGATGGAGATGCCCGTCGAGTCCGACGACGCCGGCCGCATCACCGAGATCCTCGTGAAGGAGGGCCAGGCCGTCAAGGAAGGTGAGCCGGTCGCGACCATCGAATTGGACTGACCGCTCGGGCTATACTCCCCCGGATGCCGCCCATCTCGTGCGGCCCACGCCCTGGCGTGGCAGTTTTCAACCGGTTCGGGGGGATGAGATGCCGAAGAAGATCGTCGGCCTGGTTCTTTGCGCGGCGCTCTCGGCCGCCTGCGACGACACGATCTCGCAGGGCGGCGGCGCCCGCGACGTCGGCGGCCGGGACGCCACGTTGGACGCCTTCACGGGCAGCGAGGATGCACGCGGGGGCGGTGGCAGCGGCGGCTCCGGCGGACACGGCGGCGGCAGCGCCGACCTGGGGACCGGCGGCGGCCAGAACACGCCGGACGCGGCCCCCGAGCCCGGCACGTTCGGCGCCCCCTGCACCGAGGGTGAAGACTGCCTGAGCGGCTACTGCGTGCCCGCGCCCGACGGGCAGCGGGTCTGCACGGAGCTCTGCAGCGGCGCGGCGGACTGTCCCGACGGCTGGAGCTGCGACCCGGTGGGCAACTCCGGCGCGGACATGACGTTCGTTTGCATTGCCGAGCGCCACGTGCCCTGCCTGCCCTGCCGCACGGACGCCGACTGTGGCGGCGGTCAGGACCTTTGCCTGCAGATCGGGGCCGGCACCTACTGCGGCCAGAACTGTGAGCGCAACGACTGCCCCGAGGGCTTCGAGTGCCGCGACGTCACCAACGACGCGGACGAGGTCGTCAGCCGGCAGTGCCAGCCGACGAGCGATACGTGCAAGCCCTGCGTCGACCCCGACGGCGACGGCTACGGCCTCGGCGAAGACTGCTCGGGCATCGACTGCGACGAGGAGGACCCGGCCGTCAACGCGGGCGCCTCCGAGGTCTGCAACGGGCGCGACGACGACTGCGACTCCCTGCCGGACGATGGCGTGACGGCGCCGGCGGACTTCACCTGCCTGACCGAAGGCGTGTGCGCCGCGGCCGGCCCTGCATGCCGCGCCGGCGAGTGGGTCTGCCCCTACCCCGAGAGCTACGAACCCGAGAGCGAGTCGCGCTGCGACACGCTGGACAACGACTGCGACGGTCTGGTCGACGACGACTTCGACTTCGTCAACGACCCGGCCCACTGCGGCGGGTGCGACCGCGTCTGCGGCTTCCCGAACGCCGAGCCCATCTGCGCTTCGGGCGAGTGCGCGGTCGGGAGCTGCTTCGTCGGCTTCTGGGACGTCGACGGCAACCAGGGCAACGGCTGCGAATACGCCTGCCAACCGACGAACGACGGCGTCGAGCAGTGCGATGAGATCGACAACAACTGCGACGGCCACGTGGACGAGCCCTACGACCTGCAGCAGGACGTGAACAACTGCGGCCTGTGCGGCACGATCTGCAGCTACCTGCACGCGGTTCCGGCCTGCCAGCGCGGCGTGTGCGCCCTCGACCACTGCGACCCCGGCTACGTGGACGCCAACCAGGACCCCACGGACGGCTGCGAGTACGTCTGCGAGATCAGCAACGGCGGCGTCGAGGTCTGTGACGAGATCGACAACGACTGCGACGGACGGGTGGACGACGGCTTCGACCTGCAGGGCGACATCGGCAACTGCGGCGTCTGCGGGCGCACCTGTGGCTTCGCCGAGGCCGAGGCCCTTTGCGAGAACGGCCTTTGCGTGATGGGCGAGTGCAGCCCCGGCGCGTGGGACGTCGACCGCCGCGCGGAGAACGGCTGCGAGTACGCCTGCCAGCTCACCCGCAACGGCCAGGAGATCTGCGACACGCTGGACAACGACTGCAACGGCGTGATCGACGACGGCTTCGACCTCGACATCGACCCCTACAACTGCGGCGGCTGCAACATCGCCTGCGAGTTCGGCCACGCCAACCCGGTCTGCCAGGCGGGCAGCTGCATGATGGGCGCCTGCGACCTCGGCTTCGTGGACGCCGACCTCGACGCCGGCAACGGCTGCGAGTACGAGTGCACGCCGGACGCCGACCCGACCGAGGTCTGCGACCTGCGCGACAACAACTGCGACGGCCACGTGGACGAGGCCTTCGACCTGCAGACGGACGTCGACCACTGCGGCGCCTGCGACGCGCCCTGCAGCCCGGACAACGCCCGCGGCGAGTGCGTGGACGCGGTGTGCCAGGTGCTGCAGTGCGCGGACGGGTACTTCGACCTGGACGCGAACCCCGAGAACGGCTGCGAGTACCAGTGCGCGGGTGACGGCAGCGCCGAACAGTGCGACAGCGTGGACAACGACTGCGACGGCCTCGTGGACGAGGACTTCGATCTGCAAGCCGACGCCGCCAACTGCGGCCGCTGCGGCAATGGCTGCGCTTACGCCCACGCCGGCGCGAGCTGCCAGGCCGGCACGTGCCAGATGGAGGCCTGCGACGCAGGCTTCTGGGACCTGACCAACGGCGCGGCCGACGGCTGCGAGTATGCCTGCCGCATCACGCTGGGCGGCCAGGAGACCTGCGACTCGATCGACAACGACTGCAACGGGCAGGTGGACGATGGCTTCGATCTGCTGACGGACGTCGACCACTGCGGCCAGTGCAACCGACGTTGCACCTATGCCAACGCGGTCCCGGCCTGCACGGCGGGCGCCTGCCGCCTCGACCGCTGCGCGCCGGGCTTCCTCGACCAGAACAACAACCCGGCCGACGGCTGCGAGTACGGCTGTCAGCCCAGCAACGGCGGGGTCGAGGCCTGCGACGGCATCGACAACGACTGCGACCGGCAGGTGGACGAGACCTTCGACCTGACCACGGACGTGAACAACTGCGGCGGCTGCGGCACGGTGTGCAGCTACGCGTTCGGCTCGGCGCGCTGCGCCAACCGCACGTGCCAGTTGGCGGCCTGCCAGGCCGGCCACGTGAACCTCAACGGCCTCGCCGAAGACGGCTGCGAGTACGCCTGCGCGGTGACGAACGGCGGGACCGAGCGCTGCGACAACGTGGACAACGACTGCGACGGCGCCATCGACGACGGCTTCGACCTCCAGTCGGACCTGGCCAACTGTGGGGGCTGCGGTCAGGTCTGCCAGTTCCCCTTCGGCGTGCCGGCGTGTGATCGCGGCGGGTGCATGATGGTGGGCTGCGCCGCGGGCCACTACGACCTGGACGGCATGACCTTCAACGGCTGCGAATACGCCTGCGTGCCCAGCAACAACGGCGCCGAGGCCTGTGACGGCGTCGACAACGACTGCGACGGCGTCGTCGACGACGGCTACGACCTGAACACGGACGTCCGCAACTGCGGCGGCTGCGGCAACCTGTGCGACCTCGCCAACGCCACCCCGGCCTGTCGGGCCGGCGACTGCGTCATCGGCACGTGCGACGCCGGCCGCGTCGACCTCGACGCCAACCCGCTCAACGGCTGCGAATACGCCTGCACGCCGAGCAACGACGGCCTCGAGATCTGCGACGTGCGGGACAACAACTGCAACGGCAGCGTGGACGAGGGCTACAACCTGCAGACGGACGTCAACAACTGCGGGAGCTGCGGGGTCGCCTGTGGTCGCGCCAACGCCTCGACGGGCTGCAACGCCGGCGTCTGCGCGTTCAACGGGTGCCAGCCCGGTTTCTGGAACATCGACGGGAACACCGCCAACGGCTGCGAGTACGCCTGCAACTTCGTCTCGGATCGCGACCTGCCGGACGTGAATCGCCAGGACGCAAACTGCGACGGCATCGACGGCGAGGCCGGTCGCGCCTGCTATGTCGCGACCAACGGCGCGGACGTCGGCGACTGCACCCGGGGGGCCCCCTGCCGCACCATGGGTTATGCCAGCGGCCGGGCCCTCGCGCTCGGGTACAACCAGGTCCTGGTGAGCTCGGGCACCTATACGGAGCAGGTCTTCCTGCGCAACGGCGTGGGGCTCTTCGGCGGCTACAACCGGGTGCAGAACTGGACCCGCGACCTCGCCGCGTTCGTCACGACGATCAACGGCAACCCCCGTGCCATCGTCGCGCAGAACATCAACCTCGCCACGGAGGTCCAGGCCTTCACGCTCACGTCGCCCTCGGCGGTGACCGCCGGTGAAAGCTCCATCGTGGTCTACGTGGCCGGGTCCACGGCGGCCCTGGTGATCGCGAACAATACGATCACCGCGGGCAACGGGGCCGCAGGCACGGCCGGCGTCAACGGCGTGGCGGGCGCGAACGGCGCACCGGGCACGGCGGGCGAGCAGGGCTGTGATGGCTGCAACGGTGCGGGCAACGGTGGCCCCGGCGGCGCGAGCGCCTGCGGCTCGACCGGCGGTAGCGGCGGCCGCGGTGGTTACGGCGCCGGCAACGGCGCGGCAGGCGGCGCGGGCGCGGGTCCCAACGGCGGCGCGGCCGGACTGGG
>CAINDO010000224.1 GCA_903847385.1 uncultured Myxococcales bacterium | reverse complement strand
GACTGGAAGTCGCCGACGGTCAGGCGGCTGTCGTCGGCGCGCACCAGCACATACACCGGTCCGCGGGTGTGCACGGCGTTCTCGACGACCGCGCTGTCGCCGTAGGTCGGGTAGAAGCGCTCCGGGTCGATCATCGAGCGGAAGGCGGGCTCGAACGTCCGCCGCCGCGCGGTGTCCACGTGGGCTTCGACCTCGTACTCCTCGAAGGCACCGTCGAGGATCTCCTTGCCCTGCACTCGCCCGCGCAGCCAGGCGACGCCGCGGCCATGGAGATATGCCGTGTCGCCCAGGTTCACGCGCGTCGTGCGGGTCGTCCCGTCGAGCTCGTTCTGCTGCAGGCCGGCGGCGCTGTCGCCGAGCGCGAGCAGGAACCACTGGGCGTCTGCGGGGACGACCTCGCGGCGGATCACCCCCCGGTTGCCCTGGGTGTCCACGGCGGCGATCTCGAGCGTCGTGCGGCCCGGCGGAAACACTGCGGCGCCTCCGAACTGGCCCTCGGCGCCGACCGGGAACTCCACGCCGTTCACGAAGACGCGGTTCTCCGGGTCCGTCGTGCCACGGATGGGCAGCGTCCGGCCGGCGAGCGCGACCCCCTCGGCGGGGAGGTCCACGCTCAGGCGACGCGCGGGCACGTCGATCTCCGCGCCGGACTGGGCGGCCTGGGGCGCGAGCGCCCGCAGGAGTTCGGCTCGGCCGAACGTGTCCAGCTCCGCCCGAACCGCAGGGGTCAGGGCGCGCCGGACAGGCGGCGGCGCGGCCGGCGACCCCTCGGGCGCTTCCGGTCGGTAGGCGTGCAGTCCCAGGTCGTCCACGGGGCCCGGGGCGGCGCCGGCGGGCGGCGCGCCCACGTTCAGTTCGTCCACGCGGCGGTAGCGCGTCGGCGTCTCCGCGCCGGCGGGGGCCAGCGCATCGTCCACGCGCTCGTAGGTCGAGGCGGCGCCGCCGGCGGGCTCCTCGACGCGCGCGTAGGCGCCGCTCGGGGCCGCGCTGGCTGGCGTCGGCAACGGGTCGACCTTCGGGTACGTGCCGCTCGGTGCGAGCGGCGCGGGCGCCGACGGCGGTGGCGCGAGCGCCTGGACCGGAGCGGCGGCCGTGGCCTGCGGGCCGTCGTTCGTGGGGGTCGCGGGCGCTGCGGCGGCGCGCGCGACGGCCCCGCCCGAGAGCGGCGCCGCGTCGCCGGGCGGCAAGACGAAAAACGCCCGCGTGGCCCCCTCGGGCGAGACGACCTCGACCAGCACTCGGCCCCCTTCGCGGACGACGGCCTCGCCGAAGAGCCGGCCCGTGGCGTCCGCGGGCACGGCGCGACCGTCGAGGTACACTCGCCAGGCGGCGGGCGCCGTGGCGGCCGGGGCGCCCGGGCCCATGTGCATGCGCCAGGGCGCGCTCTGCGCAGCGGTCGCTTCGAGACTGCGCGTCGTCAGCCGCGCGGTGTAGTCGCCGGGGAGCCAGGGGCCCTGGGCGCCCGTGAGCAGGATGTCACGGGGCGGGCGCCCCTGGCCGGCGGCCCGGAACATCTCGCGACCTTGCGGCGCAAGGACGACGACGGACCACTCGGCGACGTCGTCGCCCGTGCCGGCCGCCATGGTCGTCGGCGCGAGCCGACCCTGGGCGTCGGCCTCCAGCCGCGTCGGGCCGGTCAAGGTCGGCGCGGCGCCCGGGAGCGGGAGCGGGCGCCCCCCCAACGTGAGCGCATCCGGCGCGGTGCCGGCGAGCGCCACGACCCGAGGCGTGCCCACCGCAGCGGGCGCGCCGGCGTGGCGGCGCACGGGGATGACCGCTCGCCGGCCGTCCACGTCGCGGATGGAGATCTCGAGCACGCCGTCCTGAGGGACGGCGGCGGTCATCGCAAACTCGCCCTGGGCGTCTGCGGGGGCCTCATCGCGACCGGCGCGGGCCACGGGCGCGTAGGTGGCGCTCAGGTCCACCGTGCGGCGCGGCGGGCCGGCGGCGGCTCTCCCGGCGGTCTCCTCGGCGGCGACGTGGCGCAACTCCAGGCGCCGATTCCGGGCCCGCTGCCGCTCCGAGAGGTTCGGCGCCAGGGGCCGCGCGGTGCCCATGCCGACCGCCACCACCCTGGGTCCGGCGCCCGCGAGCAGGGCCGTGAGCCGAGCCGCGGCGAGCTCCGCCTGTTTCGTCGTCGCCGCCTGCATCTCCGCCGGGGGGAGAGCGTCGTCACCATGCATCTCCACGCGCAGCGTGCCCGTGAGCTTCTTCAGCCGCGGCAGGAGCTTGCGAAGTTCGCGGTCCAGCGTCGGATCCGGCTCGCCCTGGGCCGTGAAGAGTGTCCCGCGGAGCGCGGCGATCAGCGGCGGATCGGCCTCGAAGTGCGCCCCGACGCCGAAGACACCCGCGGGGCTGCCCCAGGTGCGGCCGTCTGCGTCCGAAACCTCGAGCCGGAAGGCGTACACGTGGCCTTTTTCCAGGATGCGCTCGCCGTTGAGCCCGCGCTGGTCCCACGGCAGCGTGTCCGGCGGCGGGCCCTCGCCCGCGGAGACGATCTGCTCTGCCCCGCCGAGCGGCCCCACCCACAGCGCCCACCGCTGCTGCGGCGCGTCGTCCGGCACGCGAACGTCGAAGGCGAGCTCCGCCGTGACGCCGCGACCGCCGGGGTGAAGGTCCGGCGCCTCCAGCGTCAAGCCGTCGGCGATCAGGTGCACCTCGGGCGCGCCCGCCTTGAAGTCGAGGCCGTCCACGTGAATCCGCTGTGCGCGCACGTTGCCCGTCACGACCAGCGCAGTCTTCTTGAGCGCCCCGAGCGCCGAGACGAAGCCCTCGGGCGCCAGTTCCAGCACGGGAGACGAGACCGGTGTCGCCGGGCAGGTCGCCCCGAAGGTGATCTTCCCGGGCAGACCGCGTGTGAGGCTCAGGATGCGCGTCTCGTCCGTCGTGAGCACTCCACCCGGGAGCAGGCTGTCGGTGTCGAGCTTGAACGCGTGGGTCCCCGGCTCGAGCGCCTGGAAGTGGAACTTGCCCGCAGAGTCCGTGAGGGCGAAGTCTCCGGAGTCGGCCAGCACCAGGGCGCCGGGCAGGCCGGCCTCGCCCTCGCCTTGCTCGCCGTCGGCGTCGGCATCGCAGAACACCTTGCCGATGAGCACGCTCTGGTCGAGGTCCGGGTCCGAGACGACGATGACCGAGGCGGTCGCGTCCGGCCCGAGGGACGTGCCCTCGCTGGAGAGCAGGCGCGCGCGATTCGTGTATCGCTGGCGCGGCTGCACGTTCGCCCCGACGACGGCCTGGTACCGCAGGCGAAGGTGGCTGCCCGCGCGGAGCGAGAGCGGGCGCAGCACGTTGCGGCCGCCTTCGCGCCGGACCTCGCCGAAGCGGAGCTGCGTGCTACCGCCCGGATCGTCGGCCAGCAGAGGCCGTTCTCCCTGGTCCCCCACCCGCACGACCGCAGCCGACCCCGCCACGTAGCGGAACCCCGGCGGCAAATCGTCCTCGATGTAGACGCCGCCGCGACGCCCCGCCGGCGAATAGACGAGGTCGCGCGGGCTCCGGTTCGTGATGTCGACCTCGTAGGTCAGGATGTCGCCGACCGTCGCCTCGCCCCTCAGGGCCCGCTTCTGGATCTCCAGCAACGACTCGATCGGGTCGAGGGGCAGGTGGTTCTGCCGGATGTCGGCCACGCCGTCCGTCTCGAAGGCCGCCGACCACTCGGGGCCTGCGTCGTCCTTCACCGCGGGGAGCGGGTCCGGGGATGGCGGCGGGCCGGAGGCGGCCAGATAGCCCGCGCGGGAGGGCCGCGTGAGGCTCGGCCAGACGAGGGACGCGGGCGCGTCCGCCTCGATGAAGTATCGGCCCGCGCGCCGTGGCGCGAAGCGGTACAGGCCGCCGGTGCTGGTGACCTGCCCTTGCTGGCTGGGATCCTCGAGATCGGCGCCGGCCACGAGCTCCCGGCGCGCGCGGCTCGCCGCGTCGAAGACATCGTCGTTGGCGGCGTCACGGTCGCGGTACAGGTACAGGCGCACGCCGTCCAGGAGCGCGCCCGTTCGAGACTGGTACAGACGCCCCGTCGGCGTGACCTCGACGTCCAGGCGCTGCCCACCCGGCTCAAGTACGAAGGGGCTCATGCGGGCCACGGTCACGCGCGCGTTCGTGACCGCCTCGACCGTGTAGCGGCCCGCCGGCATGCCCTCGAGCGCATATCGACCGTCGGGGCCGCTCTTGGCCTCGAACACGGCGCCCGCCTCCGAGGAGAGCCGGACCGTCACGTCCGCCAGCGGCAGATCAGCGCCCTCGATTGCGCCGGCGAGGCCGTCGGCGTCCTGGTAGACCACACCCTGCGCCGCGGCGACGCGGGCGGCGGTCTCGAAGCAGGCCGACGGCGACTCCACCGCGGGCACGCCGTCGGCGCGGGCGTTGAAGACGTTGCACAGGCGCGTTCCGGCGGGCAGCGCGGGGTCGATCGTGGCCCGGATCCGGAAGCTCGCCTCGGCGCCGGGCGCGAGGCGCAGCCCGGTGATCGTGAGGCGTCGCGTCGGCGGCAGATAGTCGACGGTCGCGCCTGCGGGCACCTCCGGAAAGACCGAGAGGTCGACGCCCGGCGGCAAGGCGTCGACGAGCGTGACGCCCCGGAGCGCGGTCGAGCCCACGTTGCGCACCGTCAGGGCATAGCCGACGTCCGTGCCGTCGTCGGAGGGCTCCGCGACCTTGTCCACGGCGAGCGCGGCCATGGGGGCGTCCCCCACGGGCACGACGGTCGGACCGTTGCCGTTGGCCTCGCTGGCGTCGTCGTCGGAGCTCTCGGGGGGGACCTCGGTCGCGGTCAGCCGGGCCTGATTCTGCACCCGCGGGCCGCCGAGCACTGCGGTGCGGAACGTGAGGCGCCACAGTTCGCCGGCGCCGAGGCGGGGCCGGGTGAAGGTCACGCCGCCGGGCCCGAAGTCCGCGGCGTCGGCGTCCGTCGCGTCCGTCAGAGGCGCGCCATCGCCGCTCATGCTGCCCGCGACGTACTGGGTCCGCGCCGGCATCGGATCCGTCACGGTCACCCGGGTGGCGTCCGTGGTGCCGTCGTTGCGCACGTCGAGTGTCCACTCGACGACATCACCGATCGCGGCGCGTGTCGGATCGGCGACGTCGAGGACGCGGAAGCTCTTGCGGAAGGCGGTCAGCACGGGCGCGCCGGCCTGGGGCGAGGCGACCGTGAACCGGGTGGGATCCGGGCTCGCGGCGGTGTCCGGGTCGTCGCTCTGAACGAGCAGGCCCCCGTCGGTGGTCATGCCGCCCTGATAGGCGACGACCGTGCCGGGCGCGGCCGCGGGCCGCACGAGCGCGTCGAAGGTCAGGGTCACCGCGTTGCCGGGGAACAGCGGCGGAGGGTCGAGCAGCGCGAGGCCGCCGGCGAAGGGCGCGGTGCCGCCGGGCGCGTCCGCCACGGGCACGGCGTTGAGCCGCGTGCTGCGGGCCACGTAGGTCAAGGCCTGGGGCAGCGGTGCGCGGAGCGTCATCGTATTCAGCGCGACGGCGCCCGTGTTCACGCAGGTGAAACGGTAGGTCAACGACTCGCCGGGGGCCGGGGCCCGGGCGTCTGGTCGCGACCAGCGCAGCTCGCAGCGCGCCGCGGGGGCGACTTGCATCTGCTGGCCGACGACGAACACCACAGGGTCGTCGGCCGCGACCGTGGTGGGATCGTCGCTGCGCACGAAGGCACCGCCACCGGAGGGCCGAACGCCGTACTGATTCGAGATCCGGGTGCCGACCGCCACGTCGGCGCCGATGCGCGCCCGCAGGGTGAACTGCACCACCGCACCCGGCGCGATGGGCGGCACACCCCAGGCCGCGGAGCGCCCCGCGGCGTCGATCTGCCCGTTCCCGGCGAACGTACCGGTCAGGTTCTGGTCCAGGGGATCGACGATCTCGAGCCGTTGCGTCGGCGCGCCGCCGCGATTCTCCAGCGTGAGGCCGTAGGTGACCTCGTCGCCGGGCCCGTAGACACCGTCGGCGGGGCCGACGAGCGCCTTGCTCGCCACGAGCACCGGACCCGCCGCGGCCTCGACCTGAACGCTGGTCGCATCCGGCGCGGCCGGGGTTGCCGGATCGTCCGTCGCGGCGGGCGCGGACCCAGCCCCCAGGCTGACCGTGGCCTGGTTCCGAAGCGTCGTCCCGGCGGCGACGTCTGCGCCGACCGTCACACGAAGGTCGAACTCGACCTGCGCGCCCACGGCCAAGGGGGCCAGGCGCCAGGTCACGCGGCGTCCGGCCACCGCCGGCGCGAGATCGGCGGAGACGAAGGTCAGGCCGTCGGCCAGGTCGTCGACGACCTGCGGCGCTCGGGACGCAGCCGAGCCGGTGTTGGCCACCGTGAAGTGATAGCGCAGCGTGTCGCCGGGCAACACCTGCCCGCCGTTCTCGTCCGTCACCGTCTTGAGCGCGACGCCCGCGGCCGGCGCACCCGAGACGCGGATCAGCGTGGCGTCCCCCACGGCCGCGGTCGTCGGGTCGTCGCTCGCGACGTCCCCGGCGGGCAGGCCCACGAGCACCGCCTGATTCGAGATTTGCGTGCCGTCCGGGGTGCCGTCGGCGATCTGTGCGCGCAGCGAGCCCGAGAACGCCTGCCCCTCGGGCCAGTCCGCGGGCAGCCGCCAGGTGATGCCCCCGGCCCCGATCTCGGCGCCGACGGCTTCGATCAAGGCCAACTCCGGGGGGACGGCGTCCGTCAGGTCCGGACCCGCCGCCAGCACGGTCGCGCGGTCGGCGGTGACGGTGAGGTCGTAACGCAAGACGTCGCCGGGATTGGCCGAGCCGCCGTTCTCATCGACGACGCGCTTCGAGACCGTGAACCGGGCCGGCGCGGCGTCGACGTTCACTACGGTCACGTCCCCGGCGCCGGGGAGCCCGGGGTCGTCCGACGCGACGGGACGCGGCACCTCGACGGCGCTCACGAACGCCTGGTTGCGCAGCGAGGTCGGCGCGATCGTGTCCGCCCCCACCGTCACCTGGAGTCGGAACGTGGCCGTGTCACCGGCGGCGAGCGTGTCCTGTGTCCACTGGACCTGGCCGCCGACGACCTGTCCGCCGTCGAGCGGCACGGCTCGAACCGTCGCGGGGACGTTGAACGTGTCCGTGACGACGAGGCCCGTCGCCGCGCGGTTTCCGCCGTTGCGCACCTGGATCTCGAACGTGAACGCCTCGCCCGTCTCCACCCGACCGCCGACCGCCCCGACCGCAGTCTTGGTGGCCGTCAACACGGGGAGCGACACGACGCGGAGCACGCGCGCGGCCGCGTCCAGCGTCGCGGTCGGATCGAGGCTCGACGTCACGTTCGCGACGTTGCGCAACTGCTGGGCGTGCGCGGCGGCCGGGTCGATCACCATGGTGTAGGTCACGGTGACGATGCCGCCGGCGGGGACGACGACCTCGCCTCGCAGGCCCGCGGCGTCGCAGGCGAGCCCTGCCGGGACCTGCACCGGGGCACACCCCTGCAGGCCGGCGGGCGGGGGATCGTCCACGAGCACGGGCGAGTCGACCGTGCCCTGGTTCTCGAGGGTGAGCGTGAAGCGCAGCGTGTCCCCGGGGGCGGGATCGCCGCCGTTCACGTCCTCGACGGTCTTCCGCGTCGCGGCGAGATCGACACGGGCGCTCAGGTCGAACGCCGTGGGGTCGTCGACCGCCGGCGTCCCGGGGTCGTCGGAGAGCCTGGGGGTGCCCAGCGCATCGTTGGGGTCGCTGATGCTCGCCTGCTGCGCGATGGTCAACCCGTCGAGCGTCGGGAACGGGTGCCCGAGCGCGACGAGCGCGTCGACGCCGCGCAGGGTGGCCAGAACACCGATGCTCACGCTGCCGCCGGGCGCGATCACCAGGTCGGTCACGGTGACCCGCGCACCGTCCGGCGAGACGCTCCCATTGCCCACGGGCGTCACCACACCGTCGGCGACGACCTCCGGCGGGAGAGCGTCGTCGAGTGTCAGCGGACCGATGGGCGCCCCGCCTGGATTGTCGACGCGGATCAGGTAGGTCAACGGCGCGCCGGGCGTGAACTCGCCGGTCGGCGCGTCGGACCGGACGCTCATGGTGAGCGTGACCGCCGGGGGGCCTGCCGCTTCGGCGCGCCCGAGCCGGCAAGAGACCACCGCCATCAAGGCGAGAGCGAAAGCGACCAGACGCCGCACGGTGGCCATCCCCCGTCCGCAAAGTGCGCCGGAGCATACCCCGGTGGCGTGCCCCTGCGAAGACTCCCCGACGCCCGTTCGGGGCGGGGCCGTTACTGCGCGTTCGTGCCCAGCGCGGCCGGGCACGGGTCCAGAGCGTCACAGGGCTGCAGGACACGCGGGAAGAAGACCTCCGCGCGCTGCAGCGCGGCGAGCGTCTCGGGGCCCAGGAGCCCGACGCCGCCCACCAGGAGGACCGTGCCGTTGTGCAGGCGCAGGGCCTCGTGCCCGAAACGCGCCTGGCTCAGGCCACACTCGGTCGGGATCTCGGTCTCCACGAACTGCGTGGTGCAGGTCGTCGAGGCGTCCGGCACGCAGGGCTGGAGGATCGAGGTCGACTTGACGGGCAGCTTGCCCTGGCGACCGCCCGTGAGCAGGACGCGTCCATCGTAGAGCTCGGTGGCGCCGAAGTCGCCGCGACCCGTCGCCAGGCGACCCGCCGGCAGCTCCCCTGCGCCGGTCCCCACGAAGGCGAAGACCTCGTTCGGGCCGCTGCGGTACTTGGTGTTCAGCAGCTCCAGGTCCTGGGCCATCATGGTGCGGTCGCGGCTCGTGTAACCACCGACGAACAGCAGTTCGTGACCGGTGCCGACGGGGACGACCCGGTGCCCGAAGCGCGGCTCCGTCATGGCCAGGCCGAAGGGGTTGGGCACCCAGCAGCCGTGGGTTGCGTCGGCGAAGGTGCCCTCGACGCACTCGGTCTGGTTGGCTCCGACGACCATGACCTCGAGCGTGCTCAGGGGCTCGCCGTCGGCCCCCTGCCCGCCCGACACCAGCGCCAGCGTGCCCTCGCGCAGGAGCGGCGTCATGGCGTGGTTCATGCGCGCGTCCTGCATGCGGCCCTCTTCGGAGAGCGTGCCCCCGAGGGGGTCCACCGCGTCCGGGAAGTAGCGCAGCACGGAGTCCGTCGGGTGGCCGTCGGGCCCGATACCGCCGGTGAACAGCACCGACCCGTCCTTCTGGAGGCGGGCCGCGGCGTGCATGTACCGCTCGAAGCCGCTCGGCACCGTGGCGCTCGCCGGCCGGACCTTCTGGGTCAGGTCGTTGATGTTGATGATCTCGATGTCCTGCGCGTGGACCGGCTGCATGTTCTCGGTGGTGAGACCGCCGAAGATCAGCACGCGGCCGTCCTTCAGGAGCGTGGCGCTGTGGTGCGCCAGCGGGCGCAGCAGGCGCAGCGACTCGTCCCCGAAGAAGAACTGCCCGTAACGCGGATCGTAGATCTCGATGTCCGAGCGCAGCTCCGTCAGGTGGCCCTCGGCGTTGACCGTGCCACCGCCGGTGATCAGCACGCGTCCGTCCTGGAGCACGACGCTCGCCGCGCCCCAACGTTTGTAGTACGTGTCCTCTTTGCCGTTGACGACGTAGAAGGACTCGCGCGTCGAGTTGTGATTGAGCATCACGCAGTCGGGTTTGCCGACCTGGATGGCCACCCGCGTGGTCTTGCCCTCCTCGATGTCGAAGAACGGGCTGCCACCGTAGAAAAGGAGCTGACCGGGCGAGCCGCGCAGGCCACGGACGAGCAGTCGGTAGCCCTTGTCGATGGGCAGATCGCTCAGGGTGCCGGAGCGGGACGCCAGATTGAAGACCTCGGTGAAGGTCTCGGCCTCGGGTGTGCCGGGCCGCGTGGCGATGATCTCCAGGCGGTCGTCGGACTGCGCGGTGTTCAGCGGATCGAAGTCCCCCTGATCCCAGGCGGCCGGGTGAATCTCGAGGGAGAGGCTGGCGGTGGGTTTGGTGTCCCCTTCGCAGCCGGAGAGCAGCGCGATGGCGCCGAGCGCCAGCGTGCCGAGGGTCGTGCGGAGAGCCGTCGCGCGCATCACCACTTCACCTCCGCGTCGACCTTGGTGGAGTTCGTGTCTTCGGGCGCGAACGCGAACCCGGCGGCGATGGCCCCCCCGAGCACGGCGGCGCCGGCGACGGTCCAGAACCACCACTCGGTGTAGAACGGCGAGGCCTCGTCGTCGTCCTCGTCCCGCCCCTCGAGGGGCTCCGGGTTCTCGAGCGTGATGGCCGGCGGCAGCGGCCGCTTGGGCTTCGGTTCGGGCTCGGGGGCGGGCGCGCTCGGCGGGGGGGCCGCCGGCGCCGGCGCACGGGCCACGACCACGCCGCCGACGACGATCTTGTCGTAGGGGAACTTGTTGCAGGCCTCTTCGACGGCGTGGGCGAACGTCGTCGCCTGCACGTTCACGCTGGACAGGTCCGCGCGGAACCGAGACTCGTCGAGCGCGGCCACCTGCTTCTGCTCGGGGCTGTAGACGTAGGCGGCGAGCACGTAGCCGTTGCCCTGCCCCTCGACGTGACCGACGACCAGGCACGTCGCCTTGGTGAGTTCGGCGATCTGGTCGGCCCGCTCGCGGAAGGGCGCGCCGAGTTTGCCCTCGGCGGCCATCTTGGCGACGTCGCGCACGAGCGCCGGGTCGACGGGCTGCGCGGGCTCCGGGCCGACGTTGGTCGAGAGCTTGAGCTCGACGTTCTCGGCCTTGCCGCCCTTGACCTCGACCTTTGCGCCGGCGACGCCCGAGGCCTCGGCGGAGGCCTGGATGTAGTGTTCGCCGCGCGGCAGGTCGTTGATCGTCACCGGCGAGGCGCCCCGCTCCGTGCCGTCGACCTTGACGATCGCGCCGGGCGGGTCGGTCTTGATGGTCAGCGAGCCCTTCTTCTTCTTGGCCTGCTGCTTCTTGAGTTTCTCGAAGAGCTCGATGCTCTGGACGGGGTAGTCGTCCAGCGGCGCGGCCTCCGGCATGATGGCCAGGACCCGGTTGAAGTAGTCCTTCGCGTCATCGTCGTAACCGAGCGAGAGCGAGCACGCGCCCAGGTAGCCGAGGGTCTCGAAGACCGCCTCGAGCCGGTTCACCGCGGCGATGCCTTCTTCGTAGAAGGCCAGCGCGCCCTGGAGTTGCTTCAGCGCGGTCTCGAAGTCCTTCTTGGCGAAGGACGCCTTGGCCGCCGTGCGCAGATTCTCGGCTTGATCCACCCGGGGATCGGCGCCCGTCGTCGTCGCTGCCTGCGCCGGCCGCGTATCGCCCCGCATCTCGATGCGCTTGCTCTTGCGGAGCTCCTGCCGGGCGGCTTCATCGAACTTCTCGGAGATCATGCCCGCGCCCGCGCCGGCCTCGGCCCCGAGGGGCGCGAGCCAGGTCCGCGGCGGGGGCGTCTGCGCCGCGACGGTGGTCGCGTTCAGCAGGCTCGCGGCGAGGAGGGACCACGACCGGATCTTCATCACAATTCGCTCCAGTCAAAAGAACGTGCGCGTTTAACATCGGCCTCGCCACGACGTCAACCGCGGGGTCGGGCTCCGCCCGCGGCCGGCACCGGATTTTCCACAAGCGCGCGCCCTCGAAGTCTAGCCATGCGCCTCTCGATTCCCGGGCGAATCTTCGCCGCTTTCGCCGCGCTGCTGCTCGTGTTCGCCGGCGTGAGCGGCTACACGGCCCACGAGGTCGCCCGGCTCTCCGAGCAGGTCGCTGACGTCCACCAGACGCTGATGCCCCTGCCCCCGGTCTTCGCCGAGATCAAAAGCGAGGTCCGCGGCCTGGATCTCGCGCTGGAGCCCCGTGAGTCGGTCCTTTTGCGGCGTTCGGTGCATCTGGCGCGGCGGGTGCATCCCTATCTCGAGCGCCTCGCCGAGCTGTTCGAGGACGCGCTGGAGCGCCTCGGGCGACCGTCGCGCCTGAGCACTTCGGAGACGGGGCCGCTGGCCCAGCGGTGGCGCGCCCTCGACGCGCAGCGGCAGGCGCTCTCGACGCGCGTGTCGACGTTCTTCGAGCGGGTGGAGAGCGAGGACGACCGCGACGCGGAGCCCGCCGGCGACGCCGAGACGGAGCGCATGGCCACGCAGCGTGTCCTGCGCCGTGAGGTCGCCGATCTCGGCCGCGAGGTCGCGCGCATGGAGGTCGAGGTCAACAGCGTGACCAATCGCGCGATGGAGGCCTTCGCCCAGGAGGAGCGCTCCGCGGTCTGGAGCGCCGTGCTGCTGACGATCCTTGGCCTGGCGGCCGGCGCGACTTTGACGGCGGCGGCCGCCCTCACGCTGCGCCCTTTGCGCACCCTCCGTGAAGGCGTCGAGCGCATCGCCCGGGGCGACTACGAGCGCCCCGTGGACGTCGCGCTCATCGGCCGCACGGAGCTCGGTGGCCTGGCCGCGGACATCAACCGGATGGCCGAGGCCATTCGTCGGCGCGACGCGCAGTTGGCCGCTCAGCAGCGCGAACTGCTGCATCAGGAGCGGTTGGCGACCGTCGGGCGTCTGGCTGCCCAGATCACGCACGAGCTGCGCAACCCGCTGAGCAGCATCGGCCTGAACTCCGAGCTGCTCATGGACGAGCTCGCCGAGGCGGGCACCGAGGGCGCCCGGACGCTCCTCTCTTCGATCATTCAAGAGGTCGAGCGACTGCGAGAGATCACCGAGGCCTACCTGAGCTTCGCGCGTCTCCCGCGCCCCGAGCGCGTCCCGGTGGATCTGAACGCGCTCTGCGGCGAGACGCTCGACTTCGTGCGCACGGAGATGGAGCGCGAGAAGGTCAAGACCCGCCTGGACGCCGACCGCGCGGCTCGCCCCGCGCTGGTCGATCCCCACCAGATCCGCGCCGGGCTGCTCAACCTGCTGCGCAACGCCCGCGAGGCCCTCGGGCCCCGAGGCGGGCACGTCACGCTCCGGGTGCGCACGCTCGGCGGCGAGGCGACGCTCGAGGTCGTCGACGACGGCCCCGGCTTCACGGCCGAGGCGCAGGCGCACCTCTTCGAGCCGTTCTTCACCACCAAACCCCAGGGCACGGGCCTGGGCCTGTCTTACGTGCGCAAGCTGGTCGAAGCCCAGGGCGGCCGGGTCGAGGTCGAGGCCGCGCCCACGGGCGGCGCGCTCATCCGCCTGCGTCTGCCCCTCGCCGAGGAGTCCGCGTGAAGCTCGATTTGATGACCTACAACGTCCGCCTCGGCATCGAGACCTCGCTGGGCGCCCTCGGCGACGCCATCGCCGCGCACGGCGCGCCGGACCTTCTCGCGCTGCAGGAGATCGGCGTGCGATGGCGCATGGGCGAGCGCGTGGATCAGCCCGCCGTGCTCGCTGCGAGGCTCGGCCTGCCGTTTCACGCCTTCGCCGGCGCGCTGACGGACGATGCCGGCGGGCGTTTCGGCGTCGCGCTGCTGTCGCGGCTGCCCATCCTGCACGCCGACTTCGCGCTGCTGCCCCGGGTCGACGACGAACAGCGCGTCCTGCTCCGGGTCACCCTCGACACGGAGCCCCGTGTGCACGTCTTCAACACGCACCTGAGCATCCATGCGCCCGAGCGCGCGCTGCAGGCGGTTCGGGTCGCCGAGAGCGTCGCGCAGGTCGAGGGCCCGACGCTCGTCCTCGGCGACTTCAACGATCTGACCGACTCTCCCGTGCTCGACACGCTGCGGGCCGCGTCCCCGGCCGGCGCGGCGCCCCTGCGCGACCTCTTCGACGAGACCGGGGTGGGCGATCCCCTCACCTTCAGCGTCAAGGCGCCCAACCGCCGCATCGACTACCTGCTCTGCGGCGGTGGTTTCCAGCCCGTTGCCTGCCGGGTGCTCGGCGAGGTCCGCACGAGCGACCACTTCCCGCTGGTGGGCCGGGTCGCGCTGGCGCATCCGCCGGTGGCCTGACCGCCGCGTCCGTGCTATTGCTCGGCGACATGAGCCGCCCCGCGTCCAGAAGAGCCGTCCGCGCCCTCGCCGTGTGCCTCGTCGTCGCGACCCCCGTCCTGCTCGCGTCGTGTCGACGCAAGGGCACGGAGGAGTCGTCGGGCTGGAAGCCGCTCCAGCCGGTGAGCCGCGCCGAGGGCCCTGCCCCCACGGCCCCACCGGCACCGCCGACGGAGGCCGCCGCCCAGTGGCAGCCCGTGGAGGAGGGCGACACGCTCGGCGACCGCAAGAAGGCGGACGAGCTCGTCTTGAAGGCCGCCGGCCTGGCGCGCGTCGGGCGGCGGGGCGAGGCCATCGCCCGCCTCGTCGAGGCCGGCAACCTGAGCCCCAAGGACGCCGGCATCCGGGGGGCCCTCGCCCGGCTCCTGCTCGAGGACGGTCAGAAGCTCCGGGCGCTGGACGAGTTCCGGCGCGCCGTGACGCTCGACCCGGGCAACGCCGACAACACCTTCGGCCTCGCCGCCACGCTCATCGACCTGGGCAAGGCCGCCGAGGCGCGACCGCTGCTGGAGGACCTGGCCAGCAAGCGTCCGGACGACCCCCGCGTGCAGTCGCTGCTCGCCGCCGCGCGCGGCGGGACAGGCGACACCGACGCGGCGCTGAACGCGCTGAAGGCCGCAGCGAAGGCCGAACCCGCCAACGCGGTCCGGCAGGCGGAGTACGGCACGGCGCTGGCGCGCGAGGGCAAGTACGGCGAGGCCGTGGACGCCCTGGCGAAGGCCGCCGAGGCCAACCCCAAGGACGCCGCCGCGCAGCTGCAGTTGGGCACGGCGCTGGCGCAGGCCGGGAAACACGAGGCCGCCGAGACCGCGCTGGTCGCCGCCACCCGGCTCGACCCCAAAGAGCGCGGCGGCTGGTTCAATCTGGGCGTGCTGCGCGAGGAGCGGGGCGACCTCGCCGGCGCGGCCGAGGCCTATGAATCGTTGCTGAAAAACGTGAACAACGGTGACCCCGAAGGTAAGCTGAAGGAACGCGTCGCGATCCTCCGTCAGAGCGCCCAAAGCAAGGCGTCGGCCCCCCAGAGCGGAATCGGCAATGGCCAAACTGGTAGTCATCAGCCCTGACGGCGTGCAGAAGGACACTCTCCTTCGCGCCATCAACACGCTCGGCCGGCACCCGGACCAGCACGTGCAGATCCTCGACCGCGTGGTCAGCAAGGAGCACGCGCTGATCACCTTCGTGGACGGCGGCTACTGGCTGCAGGACATGGGGAGCCGCAACGGCACCTACGTGAACGCCGAGCGCATCCCGGGCCGCACGCGCCTGAACGATGGCGACACGATCACCCTCGGCAGCACGCGCTGCATCTTCGTCGAGGGCGATCGGGGGCCCGTCGGTCAGGCCGCCGCGAAGCAGGTCACGATCAACCCGGCGTTCAACCACGAGACGGCCATCCGCGCCCGCCTCCAGGGCGACGATCGCCGGAACCGGGAGTTCGTGCCCGAGGCGATGATTCCGGACGTCGCCAACCTGCGCGCCGACTACGAGAAGCTGCGCGTCGCCTTCGAGACCAACCAGGACATCGGGAGCGTGCTCGACATCGAGCAACTGCTCCAGCGCATCCTGGACAAGGCGTTCGAGTTCACCACCGCCGACCGCGGCGTGATTCTTCTGCTGAACGAGCGCGGCGCGCCCGAGCCCCGTGCGGTCAAGCACCGCAAGGGCGGCTCCGAGCAGGGCCAGTTCGAGCTGTCGCAGACCATCCTCAACGAGGTCATGAACGAGCACCACGCCGTGCTCAGCAGCGACGCCACCATCGACAGCCGCTTCGGCGGCAGCCACAGCATCATCCTCCAGGGCATCCGGAGCACCATGTGCGTGCCGCTGCTCTTCCGGGACGAACTGCTGGGCATGATCCACCTGGACACGCAGATCGCCACGGGTGTGTTCACCGAGAAGGACCTTCAAATCCTCTCCGTGTTCGCCAACCAGGCCGCCGTGCAGGTGGCCAACGCCCGTCTGGCCAAACGCGCCGAGATGGAGGCCATCGCGCGCAACAACCTGTCGCGCCTCCTGTCCCCCAACCTGGTCGAGCAGGTCGTCAAGGGCGACCTGGCCATGGAGAAGGGCGGCGAACTGCGTCAGGCCACGGTGCTCTTCTCGGACATCCGCGGCTTCACCTCCATGAGCGAGCGGTTGGCGCCGCAGAAGCTCGTCTCGATGCTCAACGAGTACTTCGAGATCATGGTGGACATCATCTTTCAGCACGATGGCACCCTCGACAAGTTCGTCGGGGACGAGATCATGGCCGTCTGGGGCGCGCCCGTTCATCAGACGGACCACACCGCCCGCGCCGTGCGCGCCGCGCTGGACATGATGAAGGCCCTGGCGGACTTCAACCGCTTCCGCGTGGCCAACGGCGAGGATCCCATCCACGTCGGCTGCGGAATCAACAGCGGCGAGGTCGTCGCCGGTTACATGGGGTCGACGCGCACGCTGTCGTACACCGTCATCGGCGACACGGTGAACACCGCCGCGCGCCTGTGCTCGGCCGCCGGCGCCGCCGAGATCCTCGTCACGGATCCGGTCTACTTCGCTTTGGCCGACCGCCTCCAGTACGAGGAGCGGCCGCCCAAGGAGATGAAGGGCAAGTCCCGGCCCGTGCCGCTCTACCGGGTGACCGGCCTGCTCTGAGCGCCCGGTCGACCGCTCAGGTCGACGTGGGCCCCGCTTCTTCGCGCTCCATCGCCTGCAGGATCTCGCGATGCGGGACGATGTTGGCGAGGAAGCCGCGCTCCAGGCCCGTGCCTTCGAGGCAGCGCACCTGGGCCATCAGCTCGTTCCAGGCGGCCTGACGCGCCTGCTCGGCGCCGGCGAGGTCACCCTTGGCCTTGCGCACGCCATGGCGGTACAGCTCGACCTCGGCGCGGAGTCGCTCGAGCCGGGCGTCCCGCGCGACGGCGCTGGCGAAGGCCTGGTCCAGGTCGCTGAGTTTGGCCTCGGCCTCGGCGTTGCGGCCCAAGGCGAGCAGCGCGCGCACCTGGATGCCGAGCGCCTGCACCAGGCCCTTCAGGTAGGTCATCTCGGTGGCCTTGTCGGCCGCCTCGTTGGCGTAGTTCAGCGCGCCGACCACCAACTGTTTGCCGCGGGCTGCGACCGCGAAGGTCGTCGCCATCGTGACCAGGGCGTCCACCTGGATCGGGTGCCGCACGGGCCGACGCGAGAGCTCCTTCAGGCACTGCCCCACCAGGGAGGTGGCGTTCTCGTAGTTCCCGCGGCTCACCAGGATGCGGCTCTGGCCGATGATGGCGGCCACGTGGTCGAGGCGCGAGCCGTCCCGGTCGCCGATCTGGAGGACGTCCCCGAAACACCGGAACGCCTCGTCGAAGTCCCCCATCGACGCGTGGAGATTGCCGAGCTGCACGAGACACCGGGAGCGGGCGCGGATCTCGCCGGCTTCGCCCAGGAGCTTCTCCGCCCGGCGAAGCAGGCGGTCGGCGTCCATCAGGCGCCCCCAGGTCCAGTACAGATTGCCCAGCTGCTGCGTCGTCAGGGCCTCGCCGAGGACGTCCCCGGCGCGGCGCGTCGCCCGCCAGGCCTCGAAGAAGTGGTGGAGCGCCTCGGTCATCCGACCTTCGCGCGCGTCCAGCGTCGCCCGGGCGTGCAGGATGCGGGCGAGCAGCCGGTCGGTCATCTCCGGAGGCCGCGCGCCGGCGGCCTCCTCGAGGAGCGCGCGGGACTCGCCGCGGTGGCCCTGCTGCCACTCGTTCACACCCAGGAAGAACAGCGAGCGCGGCCCGGGACGCGTGCCCGGGGGCAGGAGCTGGGCCTCGACGTCGTCGTGCGCGCCGCTCTGGATCGCGAACCGTGCCCGCCGGAACGCCAGGTGGGTCCGCTCGTGCTCCGTCGCGACCTTGATCGCCAGCGGCTCCAGCTTGCGGAGGTCCCCGGCCTGCGCCTCGCGGTGCCCCATCAGCGAGAGCACGCGCTCGCGCCGAAGCAGTACGTGGAACAGGAAACGGTCCTGGTCCTCGCGGGGCAGCCCCTTGAGGAGATCCAGGGACTGGCCGCACAGCTCCGTCGCGCCCAGCAGATTGTGGCTGCGGACACAGCGATCGACGCCGGCGAGCAGCCCGTGCAGCGCCCGGCTCGGGTGCCCGGCCTGCGCGAGGTGGTCGGCCGCGAGCGAGGGGAACGACTGCGCGCCGGGGAGCCGCGAGTAGACCTCGCCGGCGTCCTCATGGATCTTGCGCCGGCGCTCGACGGGCATCTGACGATAGATCTCGTCGTGGATGAGCGTGTGCCGCGTGCGGGCGTGCAGGTCGCCGAACCCGCCGGCGACCTCGATCAGGCCCAGATCGGCGAGCTGTCGCAGCGCGCTGGCGAGCTCGTCGTTGGAGATCGCCCGGCGTGCGGCGACCTCCTCGAGGATGTTGCCGCCCGTGGCGTCCTCGATGACGGCGATGACCTCGGCCGTCTCCCGGGCCGTGGCGCTGGCCTGCTCGAGGCGCTGCGCGACGATGGCCCCCAGGTCGCGGATGGTCTCCTCACCGGGCTGGGCGACGAGCTCGACCCAGTGGTCCGAACGCAGGCCGACGAGCCCCTCGGCGACGAGCTGCCGCAGCCCCTGTGCCAGGAGCAAGGGCGAGCCCTTGGCGGCGCTGATGAGCCGGAAGCGCAGGGTCTCGCCCAGGGCGTTGGCCTCGAGCAGCGCGTCGATCTGCGCCTCGCCCTCGGCCATGTCGAAGGCGTCGAGGATGATCTCGCCGAACCCGGGGTATTTGCCCAGCTCCGCCGGGACGAACGAGCGCCCGTGGTAGGTGACGATCATCATCATGCGGGCGCGGGGCCGCACGTGCGCCAGCAGGTGGTGGATGAGCTCCCAGGAGGGGCCGTCCATGTCGCCGGCGTCCTCGATGACGATGAGGAGCGGGGCGTTCGTTTCGACCGTCGCGCGGGCGGCGATGGCCTCGATCAGGCAGACCATCGCGCGCTTGAGGCGAAGCCCGGCGGCGCGGCTGTCCATGCGGGCCACCCGATCGAGCCCCTCGGCGTCCCCGAGCAGGTCGAGCAGCATCACCCGCGACTCGAGCAATGCGTGGCGGGTGGCCTCGTCCGGCAGGTACTCGACGAGCTGCGCGAGGCCGTCGCGGACCTTGGTGGCGATGTCGGTGGAGCCGAGCGGGGCCTCGAAGTACGTGCGCAAGAGCTGTGCGATGGGCCACAGCGGCAGCGAGAACAGGCGCGGCGCCCGGCCCCGCAGGACCAGCGGCGAGAGCCCGAGCTCCGTGCGGATGACCTCTTCGAAACGTTGGACGAGGCGCGTCTTGCCATAGCCGTCCGGCGCCTTGATGCCGACGACCTCGTGGTGGGCCGCGCCGGGCGAGCCTACGGCCGCGAGGCGCTCCCAGAGGCGCGCCAGCTCGGCCTGTCGACAGACGAAGTGGTCGTGCCCCAGGCGCACCACGGCCTCGCCCCCCGTGAGGCTCAGGGTGGGCCGGCTCACGGGCATGCGGGCCTCGACCTCGGCCGCCACGGGCGAGAAGTCCTGTCCGAGGGGGGCGAGCTCGAGGGCCTGCCCCGCGCGTGTCGGGAGAGCGCGGACGGCGGGCTGGATCGGCTGCGTCGTCGTGTCCGGCCGGTGGTCGGAGAACCCGGGCGCCTGCCCGTAGCGGCCCTCGATGCGGTCGGACAGCGCGCACAGGGCCTCGCGGGCCACGACCCGCATGAGCCGCAGCTCATCCAGGAACAGCTCGGGATCGGTGAACTGCCGGACGGTGCGCACCGCGAGGAGATCCTCGAAACCGAAGACGACCCGCACCACGGACGAGAAGTAGAACCGCTCCGGCGGCCACAGCGACTGCATCGCGCGCCAGACGGCGTCGAGCTGCTGCGTGTCGCGGGTGCGGGCGTACTGGGTGAAGTGCCAGAGCGCCTGATGCACCCCTGCGGCGAGCAGGGTGCCCTGGACCTCACGGTAGACGGCGTCGACATCCAGCAGCGAGGGCAGGAGGTCGCCGGTCAGCTCCGAGAGGTGTTCATCGATGTAGGAGAGGAGCCGCTCCACGGCGCGGGAATGTAAACCACCCCGCCTGCCAAAGCCCAGAGACCAAAGAGAAAAGTGCGATTCGTCCCCTCGCCCGGGGTTGACCTGCGACCCCGACCGGCCCAGAGTGCCCGGCCATGACCGCCCCCGACGCGCCGGCCGAACAGCGGAGCCCGACCGCGCCCTCGCCCTCGGGGGGCGCGCCCCGGGCGACCATCCTCGTCGTCGACGACGACACGGCCAACCTCGCCAGCCTCGTGAAGATCTTCGAGAAGCTCGGGTTGCGCGTGCTGCCGGCCACCAACGGGAGCGAGGCGCTCGACCTGCTGCGGCAGTCCGCCGTCAACGTCGTGCTGACCGATCTGATGATGCCGGGCATGAGCGGCGTCGAACTGCTCAAGCACACACGGGCGCTCACCGCCGAGGCCGAGGTCGTCATCATGACGGCCTACGGCACCATCGAGCGGGCCGTCGAGGCCGTCCGCGAGGGCGCCTACGACTTCATCACCAAACCCTTCCGGCGGGCGCAGATCGAGCGGGTGGTCACGCGGGTGCTCGAGAAGCAGGCGCTGCTCGCGGAGAACCGCGCGCTTCGTGCGCAGCTCGCCAACGCCCAGGGCGCGCGGACGAACTCCGGCATCGTCGGCAACGCGCCGGCCCTGCGCAAGGTCATGGAGACGGCCCGGCAGGCCGCGCCGTCCCAGGCGACCGTCCTGCTCATGGGCGAGAGCGGCACGGGCAAGGAGCTGTTCGCGCAGGCGATCCACCGCATGTCCAGTCGCGCGGACGGGCCCTTCGTCGCCGTGAACTGCGGCGCGCTCCCCGAGTCCATCATCGAGGCCGAGCTGTTTGGCGCCGAGCGCGGGGCCTTCACCGGGGCGACCTCCACCCGCGAGGGCCGCTTCTCCCGCGCCCACCGGGGCACGCTCTTCCTGGACGAGATCGGCGAGCTCTCGCCCCACGTCCAGGTCAAGCTCCTGCGTGTGCTCCAGTCCGGCGAGTTCGAGCGCGTCGGCGGGGCGCAGACCATCCGCGTCGACTGCCGGATCGTGGCCGCGACGAACCTCGACCTCGCGCAGCAGGTGAAGCTCGGCGAGTTCCGCGAGGACCTCTACTACCGCCTGAACGTCATCCCCATCACGCTGCCGCCGCTGCGCGCCCGCAAGGAGGACATCCCCCTGCTGGCCGACCACTTCCTGCGCGAGTTCGCCGAGAAGAACGGCAAGGCGATGGACGGCATCTCCCGCCGCGCCATGGACCGCCTCGTCGACTACTCCTGGCCGGGCAACGTGCGCGAACTGGTCAACACCATGGAGCGCGCCGTCGTGCTCGCGCGGGCGGACGTCATCGACGAGGACGACCTGCCCGAGACCATGACCGGCTCCGCGCCGTCGCAGGAGGGCCTGACCTTCGCGCTCGGGACGCCGCTCGAGGAGATCGAACGGCGTGTCATTCGCGAGACGCTCCGGTATACGGGCGGCGACAAACGACGCGCGGCGCAGTTGCTCGGCATCGCGACCCGCACCATCTATCGGAAACTGGACGAGAAGGACGACTGAACGGCCGACGACGACCCCCACCCGCCCGCAGGTCGTGACCTCGACTTGCCAATTTGACATTGGCCCTCCGGCCCCCACCGGCGCGGCTGACAAATTGGCAAGGGGGCCCCGGCCGGAATGGGCGCCCGCCGCACGGGGATTGAGTCATCCCGTGCGGACGGCGTTCGATCCACGGCTGCGGAGCGCGTGGCACGGTCTTTGATATGCGCCGATTCGGGAGCGTGCATGGAGAATCTGATCAAACGGTACTTCTGGGCGGTGAACCTCGTCGTTCTGGCGACGATCGCCTACCTGTCCGCGCGCGTGGTGAACAACCTGCTCGCCGGCGTGATCGCCGCGCTGCCGACGCACCCGAAGACGGACGTCGACGTCGACAAGGCCGCCGCGCGCCGCGAAGCGCCGGTCGCCAACACGCAGGAGTGGGCCACCACCATCTCCGAGCGGAACCTGTTCAACTCCGAGCCCGTGGCCCCCGAGACCTCGGACGCCGGCCCCGCGGAGCCGACGCTCCCCGACCACGTGCCGGACGAGAAGGACCCCAACTGCCGCAAGAGCGACGGCCCCCTCGGCCTGCTGGCGACGATGGTCGCCGAGCCGCGCGAGTGGTCCACGGCCGTGGTGAACGACGGCAGCCCGGACAGCCGCCTCGTCAAAGAGGGGCAGATGCTGGGCGACTACACGGTGTCGGCGATCTACCGGCAGCGGCTCGTCGTCGCCCGCGGTGGTCAGTACGAGTGCGTGGAGCTCGGCACGCAGGGTCAGAAAGGCACGGGGACGGCGAGCTCCTCGACCTTCTCGACGCCCGTGGCCTCCGAGCCCAGCACGGCGAGCAGCGGCGGCAAGGACGACGCCAAGAACGGCATCACCAAACTCGCCGAGAACAGCTACCAGATCGATCGCGAGATGTTGAACGAGAAGCTCAACGATCTCGAAGCGTTGGCCCGCCAGGCCCGCGTCATCCCCCACTATCGTGACGGCAAACCCCAGGGCTTCAAGCTCGTGGGAGTTCGCCCCGGCAGCCTCTACAGCCACATCGGCATCCGCTCCGGCGACGTCCTCAAGGCCGTCAACGGCGACGAGATCTCCAGCCCCAACAAGGCCCTGGAGATGTACGAGAAGCTGAAGAACTCCTCCAACGTGACCCTCGAGATCGAGCGCCGTGGGCGCCCGATCTCGCTCGATTACAAGATCCAGTGACCGACGTGCAGCCGAGAGCCATGAAACTCCTTCGTTTCTCCGCGATGACCGCCCTCGCCGTGCTGTTTGTGGCCGGTGCCCTGACCACGCAATCGGCGCACGCCCAGACCGGGGCGCCGACGGTCAAACCCGCCCCCTTCGCCGCCGGCGTGGGTCGGCCGGACATCCCGCGCCTCAAGGCCGGGAGCGTGCCCGGCAAGCCCAACAGCAAGATCGGGCAGAAGTCCGCCGCCCCCGGGGATGCGGAGGATGCGCCGAGCGCCCGTCGCCTGCCGCCGCCGGGGATCCCGCGGTCCGGTGAGCCTGCGGGCGCCGCGCCGGGGGGCACGACCGGCAACGCCGGCGGCACCGGCAACGTGGCCCAGTGGCAGCAGGCCGAGGGCGCCCCCGGGGGCCCCCCGACGCTGAGCAAGGACTTCATCAACAACTGCCAGAAGCTCAAGCCGAACGTGAAGTTCCACCTGGACATCTACCAGGAGGAGCTCAGCAGCGTCGTGAAGATGATCGCCTGCATGACGGGCAAGAACATCATCATCAGCAAGGACGTGGCCGGGAAGATCACCATCTACTCCCCCACCCCCGTCACGGCGAACGAGGCCTACCGGGCCTTCCTGTCCGCGCTCGAGGCCAACGGCAAGACGCTGAGCGAGAGCGGCAAGTTCCTCAAGATCATCGACATCAAGGACTACGCCCACGGTCCGGATCCGCTGCGTCCCCAGGGGTCCACGCCCCCCAACGAGGACCGCATGGTCACCCAGATCGTGCCCCTCAAGAACGTCGACGCCCAGGACATGAACGACGTCCTGAGCAAGCTCGCGACGCCGAACGCGACCTTCATCGTCTACCAGCCGAACAACTCGCTGATCGTGACCGAGGTCGCCTCGAATCTGCGCAAGCTCCTGGATTTGTTGAAGGAGCTCGACGTCCCCGGTGGCCAGGAGCAGCTCTGGGTCTACCAGGTCGTGCACGCCGAGGCCGGTGACATCTCGTCGAAGATCCTGGAGATCTTCGACCAGAAAGAGGGCGCCGCCAAGCGCCGGCCCGCCGCGGCTGCGACCGGTGGCGCGGGCAAGAAGGCCTCGACCGCCGCCGGCGGGGCCGCCGCGACCGCCAGCGTCGGTGACTCCGACCAGGACGTCCGGGTCGGCAAGGTCATCGCCGACGAGCGGACCAACCGGCTGCTGATCGTCGCCACGGCGCGCAGCTACAAGCAGATCAAGGACCTGATCGCCAAGCTCGACGTGTCGATCGAAGGCGACGGCCAGGTGCACATCCACCAGCTCAACCACGCCAAGGCCGAGGACCTCGCCAACGTCCTCAGCAGCCTGAGCAACGACGCCAAGGCCCGCCAGGGCGCGCGCGCCGGGAAGAGCAAACCCGCCGTCGGTGGCACCAGCGCGGCGGGCTCGGCGGCCGGCGGTGCGGCCGGTGGCGCGGCCGGCGCGGCCCTCTTCGAGGGCGAGGTCAAGGTCACGGCGGACGAGAGCACCAACTCCCTCGTCATCACTTCGAACTTCAAGGACTTCCTGTCCCTCAAGAAGGTCATCGATCAGCTCGACCGCCCCCGTCGCCAGGTCTTCCTCGAGGCCGTCGTGATGGAGGTCAGCCTGACCAACAACCGTCAGTTCGGCATGGCCTTCCACGCCCCGCTCTACCGCGGCTCCGTGGCCGGCGAGAACGTGACGATGATCGGCAAGAGCCAGCCGACCGCCAAGGGCCTCAACTCCCTGAACCTGACGGACGCCACGACCCTCCAGGGCCTCGCCGTCGGCGGTGTGTCCGACAGCACGGTGCCCATTCCGGGTACGAACGTTCAGATCCCCTCGTTCGGCGCGATCATGCAGGCCCTCGCGGCCAGCTCGGACGCCAACATCCTGAGCACGCCGAACATCCTGACCACGGACAACGAAGAGGCCGAGATCGTCGTCGGCTCCAACGTACCGTTCATCACCCAGTCGGGCGGCCTCGGCGGCCTCGGCAACCTGGGCGCCCTGGCGGCGGCCTCGTCCGCCAACGGCAGCAACGCCAACAACCTCGCCGGCCTGAGCGGCCTGCTGAGCGGCGGCGTGCAGATTCAGCGCCAGGACGTCGCCCTGACCCTGAAGATCACCCCGCGCATCAACAACGCGAACTTCGTGACCCTCGAGGTCGACCAGGTCGTCGAGGAGATCGAGAGCACCGACCAGACGCTCGGTCCCACGACCTCCAAGCGCAGCGTGAAGACCACCGTCGTGGTCAAGGACCAGCAGACCATCGTCCTCGGCGGCTTGCAGAAGAACGTCCAGACGCAGTCGGTGAACAAGGTCCCCTTCCTCGGTGAGATCCCGATCATCGGCTACTTCTTCCGCGACACCGCGACGCGCGGCGAGCGCCGCAACCTGATCCTGATGCTCACGCCGCACGTCATCGAGAGCCAGGACGACTTCCGCGCCATCTTCAAGCGCAAGATGGAGGAGCACCGCGAGTTCGTGGCCCGCTTCCACAAAGAGGGCGACACGTTCATCGTCGGCGTCGACTACGCCAAGAAGCACGGCGCGCTCGAGTCGATCCACAAGGCCGTGCGGGCCGCTCAGGAGGAGCAGGCGCTCCTCGACGAGGTCAAGAAGCAGACCCAGGGGCCTCCGCTGCCCCAGGACGTGGACGGCGTACCCCTCTCCGACGGTCCCATCGCGGTGCCCGGCGGTTCCGGGGAGACCGGCGGCCACGCCGAGCCGATGCACGACGGCGGCGACGCCCCGGCGGGCAACATCGAGCCCGTCGACCTGCCCCCGCCGCCCGACTTCGACAACGGAGGCGAGCAGTGAGCGCACAGGGGCCCAGCGCACCGCAGCCCGGCACCGGGGGCGCCGCGGCGTCGACCGCGCCGGCGCCGATGCCGCCTCGCCCCACGGGTTACGCGGGTGAGCTCGGCCAGGCGCTGCTCGAGCGCAACGCGCTCACCTGGGAGCAGCTCGATCAGGCCCGGCTGCACGCGCTGGAGAAGAACGTCCGCCTGCCCGAGGCCCTCGTCGCCCTGCGGTTCGTGGAGCTCGGGTTCATCCGGCGCATTCAGGCCGAGCAGCTCGGGCTGGCGTTCCTGGACACGGTGGACGTCGAGGCCATCGACGCCGACCTCTCCAAGGACATCCCCGTTCAGTTCGCCCGCACGCAGCTCGTGCTCCCGCTCTGGCGCAAGGGTGAGCTCATCCAGGTCGGCATCGTGGACCCGCTGAACGTCAGCGGCCTCGACAGCCTTCAGCTCATGGTCGATGGCACGATGGAGCCCGTCGTCGTCGCCGAGGGTGTGCTGGTCGACTCGATCAACAAGATCTTCGACCGCCGCGCCGGCGCCAGCCAGGTCATGGGCGAGATCCACGACGAGGAGATCGGGATCTCCGGCGAGAACGTCCAGGACATCGACGTCGACATCATCGACACGGACGACGAGGCGCCGATCATCCGCCTCGTCAACGCGCTGATGGCGCAGTCCGTGAAAGAGCGCGCCAGCGACATTCACATCGAGCCCTTCGAGCGGCACATCGCCGTGCGGTTCCGTGTGGACGGCGTGCTCTACGAGATCATCCGGCCGCCCAAGCGGTTCGCCGCGTCGATCACCAGCCGCATCAAGGTCATGGCCGGCCTGGACATCGCCGAGAAGCGCATCCCCCAGGACGGCCGCATCAAGATCAAGGTCGCCGGCCGCGACATCGACATCCGTCTTTCGACCGTGCCGACGAGCCACGGCGAGCGGATCGTGATGCGTCTGCTGGACAAGACGGCGGTGCTCAAGGACCTCGAGTACATCGGCATGGGCGATCAGGCCCTCGCCTACATGAACGAGATGATCCAGAAGGCCTACGGGATCATCCTCGTCACGGGCCCCACGGGCTCCGGCAAGACGACGACGCTGTACGCCTGCCTGGCCAAGATCAACAGCCCGGTCCGCAACATCATCACGGTCGAAGACCCGGTCGAGTACCAGCTCGGCGGCATCGGTCAGATCCAGGTGAACGCCAAGGTCGGCCTGACCTTCGCCGCGGGCCTGCGCGCCATCCTCCGCCAGGACCCGGACGTGGTCATGGTCGGTGAGATCCGCGACCGGGAGACGGCCGAGATCGCCATTCAGGCCTCCCTCACCGGTCACTTGGTGTTCAGCACGCTGCACACGAACGACTCCGCCGGCGCCGTCACGCGTCTCGTGGACATGGGCGTGGAGCCGTTCCTCGTCGCGTCTTCGGTGGTGTGCATGATGGCCCAGCGCCTCGTGCGCAACCTTTGCCCCCACTGCAAGAAGCCCGTCGTCCCGACGGAGTCGGAGCTGCGCCAGCTCGGGTACTCGCGCGAGCGTTTCCTCGAGGTCACGCCCGGCCACGTGTACGCCGCCACCGGCTGTCAGGAGTGCCTGGACACGGGGTACATGGGCCGGACGGGCATTTACGAGCTGCTGGTCGTCGACGACGAGATCCGGCAGCTCATCATGGACAACGTCGACAGCAACTCGATCAAGAAGCGCGCCATCGCCAAGGGCATGCTGACGCTCCGCGACGACGGCGGCCGCAAGGTCATGCGCGGCGACACGTCCATCGCCGAGATCCTGCGCGTGACCCAAGACGACATGCTGGCCCTGGACTGACGCGTGCCTTCATACGAGTACAAAGGCCTCAACAAGGCCGGCAAGGAAGTCTCCGGCGTTCGCGACGCGGACAACGAGAAATCCCTTCGCACGCTGCTCAAGCGCGAGGGCATCTTCCTCACGTCCGTGGGCAAGGGCGCCAAGAAGGGCGGCGGGCTGCTCTCCTCCGAGGTCGACTTCGCGCAGTACTTCGAGCGCGTCAACGGCACGGATCTGGCGATCTTCACGCGTCAGCTCGCCACGCTGACGAAGGCCGGCATCCCGCTCGTGGAGAGCATCGGGGCCGTGGCCGACCAGGTCGAGAAGCCCAAGCTGCGGCGCATCGTCGGCCAGATCAAGCAGGACGTCACCGAGGGCAGCAGCCTCGCAGCGGCCGTGGCGCGTCACCCGACCGTCTTCAGCCCCATCTTCTCGAACATGATCCGCGCCGGTGAGGCCTCGGGCACGCTCGACCGCGTGCTGCTGCAGCTCGCCGAGTTCACCGAGGCCAACAACAAGCTGAAGAACAAGCTCAGCTCCGCCATGATGTACCCGGTGCTCATGGTGGGCATCGGCGGCCTGATCCTCACGGGTCTGTTCGTCTACGTGATCCCGCAGATCACCCAGATCTTCGAGGACACCGGGCAGGAACTGCCGGTGCTGACGCGCATCATCATCGCGATCAGCCACGGCATGCGCGACTACTGGTGGCTTGCGATGCTGCTCGCCGGCGGGACCGTTTACGGCTTCCGTCGGTGGAAGAACAGCCCGAAGGGCGCGGTGTCCTGGGACCGGCGGAAGCTCGGTTTCCCGGTCTTCGGCTCGCTGCTCCTGATGATCGCCGTATCGCGCTTCACGAAGACGCTGGCGACGCTGCTGCGCAGCGGCGTGCCCCTGCTCACCGCGCTCGAGATCACCAAGAACGTGCTGGAGAACCACGTCCTGACGGCGATCGTCGAAGAGGCGCGCGTTTCGGTGAAAGAGGGCTCGAACCTCGCCGAGCCGCTCAAGCGCAGCGGTCGCTTCCCGCCCCTGGTCACCACCATGATGGCCATCGGCGAGCGCTCCGGCGCGCTCGAAGAGATGCTCGGCGTCGTCTCCGACGCCTACGAGACGCAGGTGGACAACCGCATCTCGACGCTCACCAGCCTGCTCGAGCCGCTGATGATCCTGGGCATGGGCATCGTGATCGCCCTGATCGTGTTCGCCGTGCTCATGCCGATCCTGCAGCTCAACGAGTTCGTGCAGTGAGGCTCCTGTCCGCCATCGCCGAGCGGCGCACGCCGATCGCCGTGGCGGCGGGCGCGCTGCTGATCGATCAGGTCACCAAGGATCTGGCGGTCACCCTGCTCACGGGCGAGGCGCCGGTCACCGTGGGGCCCCTGGCGCTGACCTTCGCGCGCAACCCGGGCGCGGCGCTCGGGGCCTTCGGCGCCCTGCCGGAATCACTTCGCCTCCCGATCGTGTTCTTCCTGACGGCGCTGGTGGTCTTCGGGCTCCTCCCCCTCATCGCCATTCGCGTGCAGTCCGGCCGTCGCCGCCAGGTGGGCATCTCCCTGGTGGTGTCCGGCGCCCTCGGCAACCTGATCGATCGCGTCCGCCACGGGTTCGTGATCGACTTCCTCACGCTGAACCCTCGCCTCTCGGAGCGGTTCCCCATCTTCAACCTGGCAGACGTCGCGCTCGTCTCGGGCGCGCTCCTGCTCATCCTGTTCCTGCGTCGCGGCGATCTTCGCCCCGCCTCGGCGCTGCTCGGCATGTGCGTGCCGGCCTGATTCCCGGAGGTGATTGAAGTGAACGATTTGCGTCAGAAGGCCCTGAAGCTCCTCGCCCGTCGCGGCCGCGCCAACGCCCCCAAGGGTATGACGCTGCTCGAGATCATGATCGTGATCGCCATCCTCGGCCTGATCGCCTCGGTGGTGGTCGTGGCCGTGATGAACAACTTCGAGCGCGCCAAGGCGAACACCGCCAAGCTGAAGATCGGCGAGATCCACAAGGCGCTCGACCTCTACAAGATCGAGGTCGGCGACTACCCGAGCCAGTCCGAGGGCCTGCGCGCCCTGACCTCGCCCCCGAACGGCCCCCCGTACATGAAGGACACGCCCAAGGACCCCTGGTCGCAGGAGTTCGTGTACTTCAACCCCGCCCGCAACGGCGGCAACGGCATCGAGATCATCTCGAAGGGCGCCGACAAGCAAGAGGGCACCGACGACGACATCAAGAAGGAGTGAGGCCACCGGCCAGGCCCATGCGGCGAACCCTCCCCCCACCGCGACGCCGAAACGCGCGGGGTCTCACGCTGCTGGAGATCCTGGTCGTGATCGGCATCCTCGTCCTGATCATGGGCCTGGCCGTCTCCGGCTTCGGGCGCATCGGGGGGGTCCGCCTGCGCAACGAGACGAACAAGGTCGCGGCGGCCATCCGCCACACCTTCAATCGCTCGGTGTCCCTGGGCCTGTACATGCGGATGGTCATCGACCTCGACGCGGAGAGCTTCTCCGTCGAGGGTTCGGAGAATCCGACCTTTCTGCGCAAGAACCCCCTCGAGGCGGGCATGGATCCCGACTCCGCCGAGGCCCAGGCCGCGGACGCCGAGGGGAAGTCCGGCTCGGGCAAGTCTTCGAAATCGAAGAAGAAGTCCGACGACGACGACGACTCGGGCAGCGCGGCGGGGATCAACGCCCGCATCGCTTCGCGCCGGGCGCAATTCACCACGGACGACGTGATCGGCACGCAGAAGCTCGAGGGCGGCGCGGCGTTCGACGGCGTCACGGTCGCCGGACAGTCCGACCCGGTCACCTCTGGAAAAGCCTACATCCACTTCTTCCCCAACGGCTGGGTCGAGCCCGCGGTCATCCACACCACGGACGGCGAGAGCACCTTCTTCACGCTTCAGGTCAGCCCCCTGACCGGCAAGGTCTCGAGCCTGCCGGGCAAGGTGGACGCGCCTCGCAACTTCGGCGAAGCCGAGCGGACCGAGGAGGAGGGCGAGTGAACATCCGCGCGCGCGCCCCCAAGGGCTTCAGTCTGCTCGAGGTCATGATCGCGATGTCGATCCTGATCGTCGCCATGGTGGCGCTCATGGGTCACGAAGGCATCGCGATCCAGATGAGCGACTACAGCAACAAGTTGAGCCAGGCGACCCTGCTCTTGCAGGGCAAGATGCTGGACGTCGAGTACAAGCTGTTGAAAGACGGCATGGACCAGCTCGACGACTGCGAGGAGGGCGATTTCCACGAAGAGGGCATGAAGCCCTTCAACTGGAAGGCCTGCGCCTACAAGCTCGAGATGGCCGAGGGCGCCGGCGAGCAGATCGTCGAGCAGATGAAGGCGGCGCTCGCCGGCTTCAGCCCCATGAGCACGGACGGCAACGCGGCCGCGCCGGCGGGCGACACCGGAGACCCGAGCGAGGGCGGCAGCCCGCTGGACGCGCTGTCCGGCAACGTCGAGATGGTCGCGGGCGCGCTCCCGATGCTGCTCCAGCAGCTCGAGGACAAGGTCCGCAAGGTCCGCGTCGAGGTCACCTGGAAGGACGCCGTGGCCGAGCGCACGCTGGTCATCGAGCGCTTCGTGACCGCTCTGGGTGAGGACCGGACGGACGCCGCCCAGGAGCAGCAGACCGACCAGGAGATCATCCAGGACGCGCTCAAGGACAAAGCCGTCGACGACGTCGCCAACCAGCTCGGTGGCGGAAAGGGCCTGCCGTGACGCGCCGCCGCGCCCCGGGCTTCACGCTCATCGAGATCCTCGTCGCGATCTCGATCCTCGTCACGGTGGCGGCCGTGCTGTACCGCAGCATGGCCATGACCTACGAGACGAAGGCGCGCGTCACGGCGATCAACGAGCGGTACCACGAGGGCCGCCAGGTCATGGAGCGCATCACGCGCGAGCTCCGCATGGCGTTCCTGCATGCGACGCCGGCGCAGGGCGAGCTCGAAGAGGATCCGACCTTCAAGACCGTGTTCCACGGCGAAGAAGAGGAGCTCTACTTCACGGCCACGGCGCATCTGCGCATGCGCGCGGAGTCGCGGGAGTCCGACCAGGCCGAGTTCCACTACATGCTCAAGTCCGGCGACGGCAAGAGCCCCTTCAAGGGCAAGACGCTCTACCGGCGCGAGAGCGGGCGCATCGACTCCAAGCCCGAGCGCGGCGGGTCGACGTGGCCCATGATCGAAGGCGTCAAGGAGCTCAAGTTCGAGTACTGGGACGAGAAGAAAGAGGTCGCCGACGACGCCTGGAAACGCAGCTGGAACTCCGAGGACGACGAGAAGGACCTCCTCCCGGCGCGGGTGCGCATCTCGCTGGTGCTGGACATGGGCGAGGACCGCCCCGAGCTGCGTTTCGTCTCGCAGGCGGCGCCCAAGCTGCGCAAGCCGATTTCGGCGGAGGACGCCCTGACGGACGCCAAGCGCGACGCGGCCGACCAGATCCTCGAAAAAGCGGGCAGCTTGATTCCCCCGGGCGGGCTCAACGGCGTCGGGAACCCCACGGGCAACGGCAACGGCGGCAAAGCTTCGGGCAAGGGCGAGAATTGATGGCACGACCTCGCCACAAACGCCGCCGTCCCCTCGGCGTGGCCCTGCTGATGGTGATCACCTCGATCGCCATCCTGTCGATCATCGTGATCGAGTTCGCCAACGCCTCGCGCACGCACCTGGACCAGGGCATCAACCTTCGGGACGAAGCCCGCGCGACCGCCCTCGCGGACACGGCGATGGTCATGACGCGCGCCTGCCTGGACAAGGACATCTGGGGCCCGGCGGGTGCGTTCACCAACAAGCTCGACATGGAGCGGGTCTGCAACATCGTCCTGGGCATCTTCGCTCGGGGTCGGGTGGACGTGCCCGGCGTCGGCCTGTCGATGGAGTTGCCCGGCATCCAGGGCATCGGCATCGAAAAGGGTGAGATCGAGGAGATCAAGCTCATCTCCGAGGGGGCGGCCATCGGCCTCGCCGGCCTCCGGTGCCCGGTCACGCTGGGGGGCAGCAACGTCGCGGGGACGCCGACCTGCGCCAGCCGCACCATGACGGCGAACCTGCTCCGCAACCTGCTCTGTGACAGTTCCCTGAACGAGGTCTTCGAGAAGGAGCAGGAGGACGGCCACCGCTACACGCGCGAGGACATCATCACGAACCTCGTGGACTGGGTGGACGCCGACGACAACAAGATGGCCCTGACGACGGCCTTCCAGTTCGAGTTCGGCGCCGGCGAGAACGAGGACGCGTACTGGAAGAGCCACGGCGCCGACTACAAGGTCAAGGACATGGGCTTCGACAGCGTCGAGGAGCTCCGCCTGATCCCCGGCGTGAACGACCAGCTCTACGAGGTCCTTTCACAGAACGTTTCGGTCTTCGGCGCCGCCGGCAGCGGCAAGGTCGACGTGAACCAGGCCAGCGCCGCGCTCATCGCCAAGCTGCTGCGTGCGGGTTCGCCGGCGGGCATCGCCACCGAGGGCGCCACCTGCGGGCAGAAGCAGGACCTGGGCATCAACCCGAACGGGCCGGCGGATCGCGATCCGGTGGACGTCGCCTTCGACATCTGGGCGCGGATGATCGTGCAGGCCCGGGACGTGCTGCGGCATCCCCTGCTCCACCCCGAGTCCCTCGTGGCGCCGCCGTTCCGCAACCCGAACAAGTTCGTCGAGGTCGCCAAGGACCCGATGCGGGTGATCATGGAGTTGGCGCCCAACGGCGACCAGAACATCATGCTGGCCGGCTTCGGCCTGAATCAGCAGATGTACGACACCCTCAAGACGCTCATGGGCGTGGCCGCGCCACAGCTCAAGCCCATGATCGACACGAAGTCGCAGCTCTATCGTTTGCAGGCCCAAGCCACAGTGGGCAACATCACGCGTCGCATCACCGCCATCCTCAAACGGAGCAATGGCAAGGTGCGCACGTTGTACTACCGGGAGGAGTGATGAGCACCAAGGTCGTCGGTCTCGATCTCGGCACGCACATGGTCAAGGTGTGCGAGCTCGTGACGACGTTTCGCAACTATGAGCTCGTCGGGTTCTCCGCCGAGGGGGTCGAGGCCGAGGGCGGCGGCAAGCCGACCGTGGCCGAGATCGCCCAGGCCGCCCGCCGCCTCCTGGAGCGCCGCGGTTTGTTGCTCGAGCCCATCTTCTGCGCCATGCCGCCGGAGAACGTCTCGACACTGACCGTGGAGCTGCCCTTCGCGCAGCCCAAGAAGATCGAACAGGCCCTGCCCTTCCAGCTCGAGGAGCTCCTGCCCGTCGATCTGGACACGCTGGTCTACGACTACCAGATCGTGAAGCAGCGGCCGGACGGCAGCGTCACGCTGATCGTGGCCTACGTGCGGCGCACGGTCTTCGAGGAGCTCGTCGAGGCGCTGCAGGCCGCCGGTGTGGACCCGAAGGTCATCGGCATCGGCGCGCTGGGCTTCGACCCGCTGATCGACAACGCGCTCGGCGTGGACGCGCCGGGAACCGTGGCCGTGCTGGATCTCGGCCACGTGCACTCGGAGCTGGCGATCCTGGAGAACGGGTCGACCACGACCGTGCGCGCCATTCGCGGCGGCGGCCTGGACATCACCAAGATGTTGGCCAACGCCTTCCAGGTGACCGCCGAGCAGGCGGAGCGCGGGAAACACGCGGAGGGGGTCGTCGCCCTGCCCACGAGCGACCGGACCCGCCCGGACTTCGTGGTCGACAGCGGTCAGACCACCCGCCGCGACCTGATCGTCCAGGCCTGCCACGCCGCCCTGCAGCCCATCGTGCGCGAGGTGAAGCGCACGCTGGTGTCGCACTCCGACGCGACGGGCGCGGGCGTCGACCGCCTGTTCCTCACGGGCGGGACGAGCCTGCTGCGAGGCCTGCCCGAGTACCTGAGCGCGCTGCTCGGGGTCGAGGTCGTGTTCCTCGACCCGCTGAACGTGCCGTTCAATCGCCTCACGGAGGGCGGAGACCGGCTCCGGCCCTACGCCGGCAAGACGCTCGGCATCGCGCTGCGCGGCTTCGACCGCATGCGCCGGACGCAGATCAACTTCCGCAAAGGTGACTACGCCTATACGGGCGACTTCAGCTACCTGCGCGGTCGCCTCATGACGCTCGCCGGCGCCGCCGTGTTGATCATGCTGCTCGGCGGCATGGTGGCCGTGACCAAGATGCGCGTGCTCGAGGCCGAACACGCGGCCCTGGCGGCCCAGGTCAAGGCCATGAGCGTGGCGATCGTGGGCGAGGAGACGGACGACGTCGACCGCCTGTGGAACGTGATGCTGGCCGCCGGCGACAACCCGGCCAAGCTCGTGCCGCAAGTGAGCGCCTTCCAGGTGCTCGCCGAGGTCAGCGAGCGCGTCAAACCCGACCTTGTGGTCGACCTGGACCAGTTCGAGATGGATCTGGAACGCAAGAAGCTCGAGATCAAGGGCCGGACCAGCTCCGGCGGCGAGGTCGAGCGTCTCGTCGACGTCCTCGAGGGCCACCATTGTTTCAAAGACAAGGTGTCCAAGGACAAGGTCGAGAAGAGCATGGACGAGAAGACGAAGTTCCGCCTCACGGCGACTTCGGGCTGCACCTGAGAGAAGCGGAGCGCTCCGTGTCCGAACAAGGCCGTTTTGCCAACATGATGCAGTCCTTCGAGCGCCTCTCGAGCCGAGAGAAGACGCTCGTGGGCGGGCTCGTCGCCGGTGTTTTCGTCACCTGCGGCGTGCTGACGTGGATGATCGTCGGCGGGCGCATCACCGAACTCGAACAGAAGAACGCCGCGATTCAGTCGACGCTCTCGCAGGTCATGGCCCGCAAGGACAAGTTCCTGCAGGAGAAGAGCCGTCTGGACGCGGATCGCAAGCGCCTGGAGAACAACGACGTCAAGCTCGTGAAGCTGATGGAGGACCAGGCCGGCGCGCAGGGCATCCAGATCGAGGAGTTCAAGGAGGCCCGCCGCTTCCTGACCGAGAACGCCCGCCGCAAGTCGAAGAAGAGCGGTGACAAGGGCGACGCCGCCGCCGGGCCGAAGGTCAAGGACCTGGTCGAGGAGAGCCAGACCGTGACGATCCACAACCTCACGGTCGACCAGCTGGCGCGCTTCATGGCCGCCATGGAGGCCCGCGCCGAGCCGGTGAAGGTCACGCGCCTGAACATCCAGACCCAGCAGAGCGACCGCACGAAGCTGCGTGAGGTCCGCATGACCGTCGCGACGTATCGCATGGAGGAAGCGGAATGAAGGGCCCCTCTTTCGGCCGACGCCTCCTCGTCGTCGCAGGGTATTCGGCGTTTTTCCTCTTCGCCCTGGTGCTGTTCGTCTTCCTGACGCTGCCCCTGGACACCGTGAAGGCCTACCTCGTGCGCAAGGCGGCGGACGAGTACAACGCCGACCTCGTGATCGAGGACCTCTCCACGTGGGGGCTGACGGGCATCGAAGCGGAGAACGTGACGCTCACGTTCCGCCCGACCCCCGAGGAAGAGGCCGCCATGGAAGCCGCTCGGGAGGCCCGCAAGGCCTGGGAGGCCACTCACGGCGGCGCGAAGAAGTCCGCCGCCGCCACCGCCGACGAGGGCGGTGACGCCAAGGCCCCCGAGTCCGCCGAGGGCGACACCGCCGACAAGAAGGTCGCGGCAAAGCGCACGGCCGAGCCCGGCGGCGATGTGGACGAGGCCCCCAAGGGCGACAAACCCGCGGAGGAGAAGTCGGACGGCGCGCCGCCGATGCCCTCGGGCCCGCGCCCCATCACCGTCGAACACCTGAAGGCCAAGGTCGGGCTGCTCGCGCTGATGCGCGGCGCCAAGGCCGGCGCCGTCGAGGCCGGACTGGGCGGCGGCACGCTCGAGGCCGAGCTCGACCACAACGGCGAGGCCTACCACCTGACCGGCAAGTGGGACGCCATCGACCTGCGCCAGCTCGCCTTCCTGCGCCGCAAGGTGGACCTGCCCCTCGCGGGCACCCTGGCCGGCGAGGTCGACGTCGAGGTGCCGACCGCGGACGAGGGCAAGGTCAAGCTGGCCAACGCCGTCGGTCACGTCTCCCTCAAGATCGCCGATGCCTCCCTCGGGCCCGGCACGCTGGCGACCTTCGAGCTTCCGCTCACGCGCATCAACGCGATCGACGGCAAACTCGTCCTCGACAAGAAGAAGGCCACGGTCGACCACTTCGACATCACTGGCAAGGACCTGGAGGGCGAGCTCACCGGCTACATCGACCTCAAGGAGTCGTTCGCGCGTTTCGGCCCCCGGGTGCACCTGCGTTTCAAGCTCGGTGACGAGTTCCTCGAGGCGCACAAGGACCTGAAGACCCTGCTGACGCTCACGCCGAAGGTGAAGAACGCCACCTCCGAGGGCTACACGGGTGTCATGATCAACGGCACGTTCTCGGACCCCAAACTCGTGTGGCGCAAGGACAGCCCGTACAAGGCCGGCAGCCCCGGCGCGAGCGCGAGCCCGGGCGACGCGCGCAAGAAGGACAAGCCGGCCGGCAAGGAAAAGAAGCCCGGCCGCGCGCCCAAGAACGGCCTGACGACGGGCACCACCACCGCCCTCCCGCCGAAGCCGACGACGCTGCCCGTGCCCTCGACGACGAAGTCCGAGCCGGTGCCGCCGCCGACCACGGAGGTCGTCCCGGAGCCGGTCGTCGAAGCCCCCCCGCCCGTCGAGGAGCCCGTGCCCGAGCCCGAGGCCCCCGCCGAGCCCGTGGCCGTCCCGGAGCCCGAGGCGCCGGCCAACCCCGAGGGGGCGGCGCCCGAGGGCACGGAGAACCCCGAAGCGCCGGCCGAGCCCCCCGCCGAGGAGTGAGCGCTTCGGCGCGGGTCAGAAGTTGATGTTGTGTTTGAACGCCGGGTCGACGCGAAGGTCCAGCGACAGACCGGCTCGACCCTGATAGATGCGCCGATACAGGCCCCAGAAGCGAATCACCTTCTTGGTGTATTCGCGGGCCTCGTCATAGGGGATCTCCTCGATGAACTCGTCCATCGGGAGGCCACCCTTTCGCGTCAGCCACGCGGCGACGCGGTGCGGTCCGGCGTTGTAGGCCGCGATGGCCAGCGGCGACTGGCCGTTGAACTTCTCCAGCAACGCGTGGACGTACCAGGCGGCCATCTCCAGCGTCACCTCGGGCTCGAAGAGCAGCGCCGCACCGAAGCCGCGAAGGGCCATGCGATCGGCGATGAGGCCGCCCGTCTGTGGCATGACCTGCATGAGGCCGCGCGCATTCGCCCGCGAGATCGCAAACGGATTGTAGCTGCTCTCCACCGTCATGAACGCCCAGAGCAGCGACGGGTCGAGGCCGTACTTGTGCGCCTTGGGAGCCAGGACGTCGGCGAAGGCGCGGGGAAACCGCTCCGCCCAGGCCGTGCGGTTGCCCGGGGCCTCCGGCGGCACCGGAAGCTTGCGGCCGCTGCCGTGCCTGCGGGCGTAGTGCGGATCGTCGAGGGCGACGAAGGCCCGCGACAGGAGCGCCATGAACTCGCCCGAGATGCCCGCGGCGAGCGCAGGACCACGGCGCGGGTCGGCCGGTGGCCCGGGCTCGTCCAGGGAGCGCCCCCACTCGCCCGTCTTCGACTTCTCCCGATTGTCGAGGTACGGTCGCGGCCGGTGGGTCCAAGCGCGCAGCGCCCGGCCATGGGGCCGATCGGTCCGGAAGGCGCGAAGTTCGTCGCTGATCGCGCGGATGCGCAGCGAGGCGAGCCGTGTCTCGCCGAGGAGCGTCAGGTCCAGGGCCTCGGCAGCGGCGGGGAAGAGCTCCCCCGCCCGTGTGACCATGGTCTGCAGCACGGGCACGGGCGCCTCGGGCTCCGGCACCGTCGGTTCGCGCCCCCCCTCGGCCGCCGGGGGCTCCTTCTGGGCGGCGCCGGCCTCGACGAGCCGCGCGCGGGCCTGGTAGCCGTAGTATCCAATCGCCGACTGATCGCTGACGTTGCGGTAGAGCTCGAGGGCCTTCTTCTGGTCACCGGCGGCCGCGGCGGCGCGCGCCTGCCAGTAGACGAAACGCTCACGGGCCGTCTTGGCGGCGCGCCCGAGGGCCCCGAAAAGCTCGCCCGCCTGGCGGAAGTCCCCGCGGCGGAACGCCAGCCAGGCCTGCATCCAACGCAAACCGTGGGTTTTTCCGGGTAGCCGGCGGAACCAAGTTTCGGCCTTGGGGTATTGGGCGCCGTTGAAGTACAGCCAGGCGATGTCCTCGGAGACCTCGGCCGGGGGCGAGGTCGGGCGCCCGCTCGCCTCGGCCAGCGCCTTCGCGGCGTCGTCGAAGTGACCGAGGCGCTCGAGGGAGTAGCCGATCCACCGAAGCGCCTTTCGGCGCCGGCCCGTCTCCTTCGTCTCGGCCGCGATCTTGCGGAAGGCGGCGAGCGACTCCTCGAACCGCTCCGACTCCCAGGCGCACCGGGCGATGTTCCATTCGACGTCGTCCCGGACCTTGCCGACGACGTCGGCCTCCGTCCGCATGACCTCCAGGGCAGTGATCGCCTCGGCGTAGTACTTGCGGCGGCGGAGATCGAGGGCCTGCGCCAGTCGCTCCTCGGGGCTCGGGTGCAACGGCTCGACGCCGCGCGCCTCGAGGTCCGCCAGCGCGCGCGCCGCGACTTTGCTCAAGGGGTCACCGGGGTCGAGCTTGCGAATCTCGCGGTACAGCGCGGCGGCCCGATCCAGACGGCCCAGCGTCGCCTCGGCCCGGGCCATCGCGAACCGGAGCGCCGCGCGGGCGGGGTACTCCGGGTACCGCTTCAGCGCGCCGGCCCAGGTCTTCAGCGCCGCCTCCGTGTGCCCGGCGCCCATCTGCGCGTCTCCGACGCGAAAGGCCGCCCGATGCCGCCAGTCCGACCACGCAAAACGTGAGGCCAGGGCGCGGTGTGCGACCTCGGCCTCGGCATATCGGCCCAGATGGAAGAGCGACTCCGCGCGGTGGAACGCCACCCAGTCCGGGACCCGCGTGGCGCCGGCCCGGTCGAAACGCAGAAGGGCTTCGTTCCAGTCGCCGGCCCGAAACGCGAGCTTCCCGAGCCGGGCCTCGATCAGGCTCCGACCGCGGTCGTCGAGCGCCGAGCCTGCGAGGGCGCTCTGAAGCGCCGAGCTTGCGGCGGATGAGTCGTCCGGCAGCGCGGCGGCCAGGACCGCGGGCGCGCTGGAGTCTGTTCCGGGGAACGCGGCCACCGTGGATGGTGACCCGAAGAGGTCGGCCACCGCCAAAGCCGCGGTGAGGGCCATCGAACGGACGCGGGAGGATGTTCCGGGGTGCCCACAGGTACGCACAGATTTCCGTTCTGCTTGGAATTGATACAGCAATTGTGCTTGCCGCTCGGCGGCGCCAGATGTTACTTTCGCTCAAAGCGCGTAATAGACAATGCCACAAGGGGGGGGAAACCGTGAGCACAGTCACGAGGCGCGTCCTGACGACGCTGGCCGTATTGCTTTGGGCGGGCACCGCCGTCGCCCAGAATCAGGCGGCCCAGGCCCAGTCCTCCGGCGGCGGTGTGCCGGCGGGTGGCGGCATCCGCCATCTCACCTCGACGGGGGTCGGCATGGCGGTCGGCCGCTCGGCCGGCGGGAACATCGTCTCGTACGAGGGGTTCCTCGCCCGCTACGTCGCGGCCCGTGACACGGTCGCCCCGGTCTTCGATCCGCCGTTGGCCAATGTTCGCGTCGTGATCCCGGCCAACGCCGTGGCCTGCGAGGCCAGTGTCAACGTCGCCCTGCCCCGGGCCGTGGACAACCGCGATCCCAACCCGGTCGTGACGCTGTTCCGCGTCGTCGCGGGCAATCGGGTCGCCCTCGCCCCCGGCGCCCTGACGCTCCCCCGCGGCAGTCACGACATCGTGGCCGTCGCGACGGATCGCCGCGGAAACGCCACCACCGGCACGTACCGGATCGATGTCGTCGACACGACCAACCCCACCATCGCGTCGACGCCGAACCCCACGCCCGTCGGTATGGAGGCCGAGGCGACCTCGCCCGCCGGCACGCCCGTCGTCCTCGCGGCGGCGACGTGCACGGACGTCTGTGGCAACCCGACGCTGACGAACACCGCGCCGGCCCGCTTCCCCCTCGGCGACACGGCCGTCGTCTACACGTGCACGGACACCTCCGGCAACACGAGCACGGCGCAGGTCACCGTCCGCGTGCGTGACCGCAGCGCCCCGACCGTGGCCGCCGGCGGCCCGGCGAACTTCGCCGTGGAGTGCAACAACCCGGTCGGCTCCCAGGTCGCGGTGCCGGCCATCGCCTGGCAGGACAACGGCTTCAACGCCAATCAGCTGGCGCTCACGCTCATCGTCGATCCGGCGGGCGCGAACACGACCTTCAACCCGGTGCCGCTGAACGTCACGCTCACCGGTGGCGCGCACGTGCTCCGCTATGTCGCGCAGGACCCGGCGGGCAACCGCGGGCAGTTCGACCTCAATGTGACCGTCTCGGACAGCACCGCCCCCCGCATCGAGGTCATCAATGCCCCCGCGCTGGGCTGGTACAACCAGGACGCTCAGGTCAACCTGCGCATCACGGACAACTGCAGCGCCCTGGGCAACGCCCTTCAGGTCCAGGTCCAACCCCCGGCGGCCGGGCAGTCGATCAACGCCGGCGTGCTCACCCTGCTCTATCGCGCGGACGGCATCTACAGCCTGAACGTGACGGTCACGGACGGCGCCAACAACTCCGTCTCCGACAACTCGGTCGGCTTCGGCATCGACCGCACGCCGCCGAGCGTCTCCGTCGTCGTGCCCTCGCAGCAGGACGTCGTCGTCAACCAGAACTACACGTACCCGCTGTACGCCATGGCCGAGAACATGCCCCTCAACATGGCCGGCGACGACCCGGGTGACGGCCAGGTCTCCGGCGTGCGCCGCGTCCAGGTCCTCCTCGACCCGGACGCCCAGGGTCGCCCCGTCCGGACGCTCACGGACCGCACGTTCGTCGGCAACGGCAACCCGCAGCGCGGCGCCCGGAGCCAGAACAACATCCGGTGCACGGACAACGTCGCGGGTGACGTCCAGGCCAAGTGCAACGCCGCGGGTGAGGTCAGCATGCGCACCCTGCCCCTGGGGGCCCACACGCTGCGGACCATCGTGACCGACTTCGCGGGCAACGTGACCCAGGCGGACGCCAAGGTCCTCAACGCCAACCTGCGGGACGGCCTCGACGTCGTCGGGACCCGGATTCAGGCTCGGCTGGCCGCTCAGCCGGCGCTGCCCGCCGCCACGGTCCAGAACTTCCAGGCCGCGCTCCCCAAGCTGACGCGCGGTCGTCTCGTCTCCGGTGTCGCGATGCCCGAGTCGCCCTTCGGCACGCCGATGTTCCTCGGCGGCGCCCTCAAGGCCGTGCAGGACTCCACCACGAACCTTGACCTCGCGGTGGCCGCCGCCCCGGTCGGCGAGCAGCCCCGGCTGAAGAGCCTGATTCAGACGCTCCAGCGCGTCGCCCACTCGGACCTGAGCCTCTTCAATCAGGTGATCGTCGACACGGGTGTCATGGACTCGATCCTCCGGGATCCCGACCTGACCCAGTGGCTGCTGCCGGAGTACACGACGGACATGGGTGACGCCGCGGACTTCCTGGCGGGCATGCAGGCCAGCACCGCCGCGGAGCGCTGGACGCAGGCCGCCCAGGACGGCGTGGACGCCTTCTTCAGCCTCAAGAGCGCGTGGTCGGGCTGGATGATGGACTACCACTACAACCCGCAGGACGCCTTCCCCGCCCAGCAGTTCGCCCGCGGCGCGGACATCCTCGCCCAGATCGAGGACGAGCTGACGACCTACCTGACGATCCAGAACGCGCCCGCCGCCCAGAAGGCCACGGACATGCGCGACCGCCTGGCGGTGATGTCCGCGGACCTCTCGCGCCTCGCGCAGAACGGCTTCGACACCGCGGGCGGCCTCTCCGACCAGCGCTACATGGAGGACATGCTCGAGGTTCAGAACATCGCCAACTCGAGCATGGTCGGCAATCAGCAGGGCCTCTGGGTGCGCAACTACCAGTGGTCCATCATGCAGGTCGTCCGCCTGATGGCGCAGTCCTCGACGGCCAACGCCCGCCTTCGCAAGGGCGCCATCGCCCGGAACTGGGCCGTATTCACCGAGGCGCAGGCGCGCATCGAGAACGGCGTCGGGCTGCTCGAGCAGCGGCGCGTTCAGGACGCCATCAACCTCTACGGCGAAGCCCTGAGCACCTGCTCGATCATCTCCGTCTACCACTGCAACTACCTGGACGACGAGACGGTCGGGGCCATTCGCGACACGGACCAGGCGTACCTGGGGCAGTTCGCGGACGCGTGCTGGGCGAACAACTGGGCCATCCGCCCGGATCGCTGGGCTGCGGCCCCGGCGGGGTCTCCCCCGGCCGAGTGCCGCTGGCGCGCCGACATCCGCTGAGTGTCCTCGGCCGCGTCGCCCGACGCCGCCGGATTCGAGAGCCCTTCCCGAGCCTCCGCCCGAGGCGCCCTTCGGCGCCGACTCCCCCGCCCGCTCCCGGGCCGATTCAAGCCCGATCAGACGTCTTCGTCGTTCCCGCCCAGGAACTCCGCTTTGCCCTGCTTGATGCCGGCTTTGCGGCCGATGACGAACCCGATGATGATGCCGATGAGGATCACGAACGGGATGTAGACGACGTGGGTCGGCGGTGGCGCCGAGAGCAGGGACGGTTCACTCACGGTTCTTCTCCATGTCGTCGACCCGCGAGGAGAGCAGGTCGAGGTCCTTCTTCAGTTCGCTCTGACGGCGGGCCGTGCGGGCGACAAAAGCCATGATGAGCAGCCAGATGACGCCGTAGGCGAGCCAGAGATGGCGGTACTTCATCGCGTCGAGGTCGCTGCTCCCGACGAACTGGGTGACCGTCTCGGGGTTCTGGGCCCAGGCAAGGGCAGGCACAGAGAGCAGGCTGGCGACGAGGGCGACGCAGAGGCGTCGCGAGCGGGCGTTCATGCATCACCTCCGATGCGGTGGATGCGTCGGCGCAGAGCGGCGACGAGGCGGGACTGCAGGTGCATTCGATAGCGCTGCTCCAGGAGCAGCCCGAAGAGCAGGAGAAGCACGACCATGCAGACGACGAAGGCCGTTCGCATGTCCGGGCTCAGGCCGCCGCTGCCCTTGTTCTGGATCTCCGGGTGCATGCCCTTCCACTTCTCCACGGCGACGTGGACGAAGTAGATGTTCGGCGTGGCGAAGACGGCCAGGGCCGCGGCGAAGCGGCGTACACCCTCACCGGACCCGCCGAAGGTGTGGAGCACCCAGTAGGCCGAGAACATGAGGACGAGCAGCGCCATGGAGGTCAGGCGCGGCTCCCACTTCCACCACACGCCCCAGGCCGGTCGCGCCCAGAGTGGCCCGGTGATCAAGACGATCAGGCCGAAGATCAGGCCGAGCTCGGCACCGGCGAGCGCCAGGGCGTCCCAGCGGCCCTTGCGGGTCCACAGGTAGGCGAGGCTGCCGATACAGCAGGCGATGAAGCCGGCGTAACAGGCCATGGCGCTCGGCACGTGGAAGTAGAAGATCTTCTGGACGACGCCCATCTGCGCCTCGACGGGCGCGAAGTCGAAGGCCAGCCAATGGCCGGCGACGACGCCGATCGTCGCGAGCGCGGTGAGCGCAAGTCGGACGTTCATGAGAGCCTCACTCCGTCACCATTTTGTCGAAGAGGAACTGTCCGCCGACGAGATACACGAGGTCGAAGCCCAACATGAGCTGAAACCACGGCCGCGGATCGTTTTCGGGGATCGTGCCGAGGATGGCCGCCGTGCCCGTGACACCGGCGATGAGGATGGGCGCGACGAGCGGGAAGACCACCATCGGCAGCAAGACCTCGGCGAAGCGGGCGTTCACGGCCATCACTGCCAGGGGCGTGCCCACCAGGGCGAACCCGGCCGCACCGAGGAAGAGCTGCCCGGCCACGAGGCCGAGGACGTCCGTGAGGTCCACGCGCAGCATGACCGCGAGAATCGGCGTGGTGAGCGCGGTCACGATGAGCGTCAGCACGAGGTTCACGAGCGTCTTGGCCGTCAGGATGGCGCCGCGGTGGGCCGGCGACAGGACCAGGGCCGTGAACGCGCCGTCCCGGGCCTCACGGGCGAAGGTGCGGCCGACGCCGAGCGTGCCGCAGAAGAGCACGCAGGCCCACATGACCGACGGGAAGACCCGAAGGTTGGTCTGCGGGTCGCTGGCGAAGCCGAAGGTGAACACCATGGTCAGCACGAGGGCGAAGAGCACCAGCGTGACCAGGGTGTCCTTGGAGCGCAGCTCGACGCGGATGTCCTTGCTCCAGACGAGCGCGACGGTGGGCCAGAAGTTCATGACGCGCGCTTCTCCCGGGCCTCGGCGTGATCGCGATAGAGGCCGGCGAGATCGCCGCCGCTCGGGCCGGCATACGCCAGACGCCCGCCCCGCAGCACGACCGCGGCGGTCGCCAGGTCGTCCGTGACCGCGAGGTCGTGCGTGACGAGGACGACGATGGCGCCGGCGTCCCGCCGCTCCGCCACCAGGGACTTCGTCAGGCGGACGCCCTCCGGATCGAGGCCCGTGAAGGGCTCGTCGAGGAGCAGGAGGCTGGGGCTCGACAGCAGGGCGCGCGCGAGCGCGAGGCGCTGCGCCATGCCCCGGGAGAAGCCACTGACCGGGCGGTCCGCGGCGCGTGTCAGGCCGACGCGGCCGAGCCAATGCGCCACGGCCTCGGGCCCGACGCCATGGAGGCGGGCGAAAAACGCGAGGTTCTCCGTCGCCGAGAGCTCGCTGTAGAGCATGGGCCGGTGGCCGAGGTACCCGATGCGCGCCCGAAGCGTCGGGTCGTTCTCCGGATATTCGTAGCCGCCGTAGAGCACCTTGCCCTCGGAGGGGCGCAGGGCCGTGGACAGCATGCCCATGAGCGTGGACTTGCCCGCACCGTTGGGGCCGAGCAGCGCGGTCACCGTGCGCGCACGAAACGTCACGGAGACGTCCACGAGCGCGTAGCTCTCATCGTAGAGACGGCCGACCCGCTGGGTTTCGACCGACTCGAATGCCTCACCGGCCATCAGGTCTTTTCCAGGCGGTCCAGGGCTCGGTAGAGGGACACGAGGCGGGCCGTGATGGCCTCCTGCTCGCGCTCGAAGCGGGCGTGGCTCAGGCGGCCCTTCTCGACGGCCTTGCGCATCCGGTCGAGGGCCTTGTGGAGGCGGTCGCGTTCGTTCTCGAGGTGCGCGCGAGAGAGTCGTTCGGTGTCGCCGGCGGCGGAGCCCCGGAAGCCGAAGAAGACCAGACCGACGACGAACAGCAGGGCGACGACCATGGCCCCCAGCTTGTAGCGACCCTCGACGGGCAGGCCCGTGATGGCGAATCGGACCGGCTGACCGGGCGCCAGGTCGAGCCCGGGCATCCGGAGCACCTGGAACCGCTTGCCCTCGCCGACGTCACGCGTCTGGACGGCGCCCTGATCACCCCGGGTCAGGAGGCCGAGCGGCAGGTCGACGCGTTGGCCCTGCTGCCGCCCGGTCGGCGCCACGACGAGGGCGCCCGTGGTGCGGACCGGCACCGCGTGCGTCCACTCGAAGACGGGGTCGTCATACTCGATGGTGTAGATGACCGTGACCTCGGTGGGCTGCCCCCCCGGGAGCACGACGCCCTTGTAGTAGAGGTCCGTGCCGCGCACCTCCACGATGTCCTTGGAGAGGTCCTCGTGGAGCTCGGGGTGTTTGCCGCCCGCCGGGAGCGGCAGGCGCAGGCCACCACCGGGCTGCAGCGAAAGGTCGATGGCCTTGTCGCTGCGGTTCGACACCTGCATCGTGTGGCGAACGACGAGGTTCTCCTCGTCGGGGAACAGTTCGATGTGGCTGTGCGCCAGCGTGAGGTCGGCCGGGTTCGTGCCGACCTCGGGCACGGCGACCTCGACGAAGCCGCCGTCCGTCGGGATCGTGCTCGCCGTGAACGGGAACCGCACGCCGTCGACGTCGACGGAGACGACATAGCCGATGTCCGCCTGGACCTCGGGGTTGGTCGGGATGCCCGTGAACGCGGCGACGCCGTCCGCCCCCGTCTTGCTCTCGTAGCTGCGGACCTTGGACCCGCCGGCGGTGATGAGGATCGAGACCGGCAGATCGGCCGGCGCGGCGGCCGTGCCCCCCTGCCCGTTCCGCCGCACCACGTGCACGGTGACGTCGTGGCGCTGCATCTTGGCCAGGAACGGTGGCAGACCCGCGGTGCCCGCGCCGCCGCCCATCGCAGGCTGTGCTGAAGCGAGGACGGGCGCGAGGCAGAGCGCGGCCACGAGGGCGGTGCCGAGGAAACGATGGAAGCGCTTCACGGGGCCTCCGGTGCGGCGGGGCTCTCGGCCGGCTTCTGCCCCAGGCGGTCGGCGTACTGCGCGGCGCGCTCGTCCATGCGGCGCACCACCTCGAGCGCCTCGGTCTCGAAGCGTGCACGCAGGCGGGACAGGTCGTTGGGGTCGATCTTGTTCATCGCGGCCTCGACCTCGAGGTCCTTGAGCTCACCGATCAGGCGGTCTCGCTGGGCGAGCAGATCGGCGGACTCGTCCTCGACACGGGACCAGTCGGCGGCGGTGAACACGGAACGCTCGGTGAGCGGACTGACCGCGCGACCGAGGAGGTAGAGCGTGACCAGCGCGGCCACGACGGCGAGGAAGAGGAACACGAGCGTGTACTCACGTAGATTCGACGGTGGAACGGGCGGCCGACGGTGCGTCGACCTCGGATCCTGCGGCGGCGCCGTCGGAGCGCGCGCGCTTTCGAGCGGCGGCGAAGACCGGGTAGGGCTGCGCCTCGGGCCAGATCGCGAAGACCACCCCGAGCAGCACCAAGGCACCGCCAATCCACATCCAGATGATCATCGGGTTGTAGTGCGCCATGATCTCGGCGCTCTTCGACCCGGGGCGGAACGAGACGAGCGAGACGTAGAGGTTCCCGGCGAGGCCGTCGATCTCGTCCTTCTCGGTCGTGGAGCGGGACATCTGCACGTTGGCGCCGTGGTAGAAGCGCCGCGAGGGCCTCAGCTCGCCGACGACGACCGGGGGCTGACCCTCGGCGCCGAGTCGCGCGACCTCGAAGCGGGCGAACCACTCCTCGAACTCGCGATTGTCGGTGTGGTCGAATCCGCGGAAGGTCAGCTGGTGGCCCTCGATGTTCTGCGACTGGCCCTCACCGTTGAAGGTCATGTCGATCTCGGTCTTCAGGCCCGTGCCGATGAACCCGAGGAAGAGCGCGGCGAACCCGAGGTGGGTCACGAAGCCGCCGTAGCGGCGCCGGTTCTTGCCCACCAGGCGACCGAGCGCGAGGAAGAAGGCCTCCTTCGTGCTCTTCTGCCGGAAACGCGTGCCCCGGTAGAACTCCATGGAGAGCGTGACGGTCGCGAAGATGGCCCCGATGAACCCGAGCGCCGTGTAGACGCCGGTCAGCTTGGATGCGTGGAGCAGTTGGCCGATGGGGACCTCGCCGATCGGGAAGCTGGTCTGCGCGAGGTGAGTCTTCAGGTGGTAGATGTCCATCTGCCAGAGCGCCAGCGTCGCGCCCAGGGAGGCCACGAGCGGCCAGAGCAGGTTGGACCGGAAGCTGGACATCGACATCTTGCGCCACGGGACCAGCGGGCCGATGCCCATCAGGAGCAGCAGGGCGATGCCCAGGGGGGCCAGCCAACCGTTGTACCAGGGCGCACTGTATTTCGTGGGCTCCCAGAAGAAGAGGCTGACCTTCTCGCCGACCGTGCCGAACATGACCACGCAGAGGATGCTGAGCAGCACGTAGTTGTTCAGGAGGAACACACCCTCGCGGCTGGCCATGTCCTCGACGCGTGCGGTCACCGGCGGCTGCTGAGGACCGGCGACGAGGCTGCGGACGACGGACTGCGAGATCATCGTGATCAGCGGCATCCCGAAAATCCCCAGGAACGCGAAGCCGATGAGCCAGGCGGCGCTGCGCAGTTCGTTCGTCGCCTGCCCGTTCGCCCAGAGGAACAGGGCCACGTTCAGGGCGGCTGCGGTGCCGACGGCCAGCGTGACCGCACGCCGACGGAGGTCCGGATGCGCGTCGTAGAAGGTCTTCCAGGCGGCGTCGTCGTTCCCCGGGGCGAGCGAGCCGTCGGCCACGCGCCAGGCCATCAGGCCCTGCGTGGCGATGAGCACGGCGAACAGCAGGCCGACGAAATAGCTGCCGATGTCGCTCTGGGCGAAGGTGTGCACGGAGTCGATGACGCCGGCGCGGGTGAGGAACGTGCCGAAGAGGGTGAGGTAACCGGTCAGGAGCACCAGGTAGATGTTCCAGACCTTCAGCAGCTTGCGGCGCTCCTGGATCATCACGGAGTGCAGGTAGGCGGTCGCCGAGATCCACGGCATGAGCGCGGCGTTCTCGACGGGATCCCAGCCCCAGAAGCCGCCCCAGCCGAGCTCCTGGTAAGCCCACATGCCCCCGAACAGGTTGCCCATGGACAAGAAGCCCCACGAGATGACGGCGTAGCGGCGCGTGGTGCGAATCCAGGTCTCGTCCAGGCGGCGATGGATGAGCGAGGCGAGCGCGAAGACGAAGGGCACGGAGAACCAGACGTACCCGCTCAGAAGGCTGGGCGGATGGAAGGTCATCGCCGGGTTCTGCAGCAGCGGTTCGAGCCCCTTCCCGTTCACCGGCGGTTCGTTGATGGCGAACGTGGCGAAGGGGTTGGCCTCGATGACCATCATCGACAGGAAGAAGATCTGCAGACCGGCCAGCATCGCCAGCACGGTGGGCAGAAGGTCTCGATTCTGTTCGCGATTCTGCCAGATCACCAAGCCGGTGATGATGGCGAGGACGGTCTCCCAGAACATCAACGAGCCGGCCTGCCCGCCCCAGAACGAGGCGATCAGGTAGTACCAGGGCATGTTGTTGTCGGAGTAGTGCGCGACGTACTTGTTCTCGTAGTCGTGCGTGAGGAACGAGTTGAGCAGCAGGAGCGCCGCCGTGACGATCATGCCCGTCACGACGTAGCCTGCGCGTTCGCCGGCGAGCATGAGGCGGCCGTCGCGCCGCTTGTAACCGACCAGGCTGGCGAGCGCCGCAAAGACGCAGCCGATGATGGCCCCATGGAGGAGAAAGTCCCCCAGCTGGTGCACGTTGAGGCTGAACATCAGTTCGACCCCATCTTTTCTTTCGCCTGTTCGGAGACCTTGCCCTCTTCGTACTTCGAGGGGCACTTGGCCACGACCTCGGTCGCCTTGAGCTGACCGGCGCCGTTGATCACGCCCTCGGCCACGACCGGCAGGCCTTCCTTGAAGACGTCCGGCAGGGGCCCCTGGAAGCGGACGTGGATGACCTCGCCCTTCTCCTCGATGTCGAAGGTGTGGTCCGTGGTCCCTTCGGGGTGCTGGTAGGAGCCGACGATGACGTTGCCCTTGACGCGGACGGTCTTGCCGTCGAGCGCGCTGAGCTTCGCACGGGCCTCCGAGGCATCGAGGAAGTACGACGTACCCGTCCCTGCCCCACCGCCGCCGGCCATGCTGCTCATGACCGCGTAGAAGGCGCCGACCGCGGCGACGAGGCCCACCATGCCCCGCGCGCGCTGCCAGGTGGAGACGGGCTTGGGCCCGCCACCGCTCTTGGACTCGAGTTCTCCAGTGTGTTCCATGATTCCTGCTCCTCGTTCACCCACCGATGCCGGTCATGGCATCCCGGGGGGCGCGTGCAACGTCATGCATGTTGTGGGCCGCGAGCTTTCCGTGGACGGCGTCGCGGATCAGCTTCTCGATTTCAACGGCGCTCCGACCCCCTCTCAGGGCGTCCCGGAGCGAGACCTCTTCATCGTTTCCCAGGCAGGGGCGGAATCCGCCCAGAGACGTCAGCCGGCCGCGATTGCAAGTCGCGCAGAAACCGTCGTCGGAGAGCGGGCTGATGATGCCCAACCGGCGACCGGCATGTCGTCCTTCCGTAACCCGCCAATATTTCGCCGGTCCCCGCGGATTGACGCCGCACTCGTTACCGGACGGTAGCAGATGATACCGTTTCCCGACACTGGCAAGCATCCGGTCGGTCGTGACGACGTTCTCCGGGCGGGCGAACTCGAGCTGCCCGATCGGCATCAGCTCGATGAAGCGGGGCTGGATGTCCCGCGTCCAGCAGAACTCGGCCAGGTCCGCGAGCTCGTGGTCGTTCTGACCCGCGACGACGACGGCGTTGACTTTGATGTCCGCGAAGCCCGCACGCGCGGCCGCGTCGAGGCCCGCGAGGACCCGGGCGAGGTCGCCGCCGCGGGTGAGCGCCGCGAAGCGCTGGGGGTCCAGGGAGTCCAGGCTCACGTTCAGGCTGCGGAGTCCCGCGGCGTACAGGTCCGCGGCCATCGACGGCAGGAGGTGTCCGTTCGTCGTCATGGCGATCTCGCGGATCCCCGGGACGCCGGCGATCTGCCCGACGAGCTCCACGATGCCGCGGCGGACGAGCGGCTCGCCGCCGGTCAACCGGATGCGCTCGACGCCCAACGCGGCGAAGTGGCCGATGAGGGCCACGATCTCCTCGAGCCGCAGGACCTCGGCCCGGGGGGACATGGCCCACCCCTCGGCGGGCATGCAGTAGGCGCAGCGGTAGTTGCAGCGGTCCGTGACGGAGACACGAAGATAACGGATCGTGCGCGCGTGTCGGTCCGTCAACGCGCCCGCGGCGTCGGCACCCAGGACCGGCAGCCCGGGTTCACGGGCCGATGTGCGCGCTGGGGTCATGGGCAGGACTTCGGGACACCGCTGAGCGAGTGGCCGGGCACACCGGCGAAATGAGAGCGCTGAACCGACGCTACGAACGAGCGTTCGGTCGCGCGGAACCTAGCAGCGGGTCGTGAAGCACGGCAAGGGGTCGTCGGCACCTCCCGCGGCGGTGCGGTCCCCGTTGACACGGGGGCTCGCGAGCGCCATTCTCCCGCCGTTTTTTTGCCGGGCGGACGCCGGCCGATTTTCAGGAGGGTGAACGTGACCCAGCTCAAAGACGCGGTGTTTCAGGGTGTCGGCAAGCTCATGCAGAGCGACCAGGCCATGAAACTCCTGCAGAACGAAGCCGTGATGAAGGCGATCACCAAGGCCTTCACCGTCTCGACCGAGGCCCGCACCATGGTCGACCAGCAGGTCGCCGGCATGGTGAAGAGCCTGAAGCTGGTCACGCGCGACGAGCTCAAGGCCCTGCGGCGCAACGTCGAGCGCCTCGAACGCGAGGTCGGCGACACTCAGCGCCGGCTCGACGACGTTCAGGCCGTCGCGAACGAGGCCGTCGAAGCGGCGCGGATCGCCGCCCGGGCCGCCGATCAGGCGCGCTTGAAGGCCGAGGACGCGGCGAAGAGCGCGACGCGGTCGATGGCGCAGTCGGCGTACGGCGCGTTCGGCAAGACCGAGCCCGCCGCCGAGCCGGCCCCCGCGGCCGAGAAGCCCGCCCCGAAGGCCGAGAAGACCGAAAAACCGGCACCCGCGGCCACGACCCGCAAGAGCCCGGCCAAGTCCAAGTGACGCGTCGGGTGCCCCTCGCACCCGCTCGGACGTGAATCAATCCGCTGTCGGCGCCGTCCCAGGAACCGACGCTCACCGCGCGAGGATTCGATGAACCGCTTCGTTCGCCGTCTCTTGCCCCTCGTTTCGCTCGGCCTCTGCCTGAGCTCCTTCGGGGGCATCGCCCTCGCCGCCGACCCCGCGCCGCCGCCCTCGGCGCCGCCCGAGGTCGTGATGAAGCTGGCCACGGTCGCGCCGGATCGGACGCCGTGGTCGGAGCTCCTGAAGAAATACAAGCAAGCCGTCGAGGCGAAGAGCAACGGCCGCATCCAGGTGAAGATCTTCCTGGGCGGGCAGCTCGGAGACGAGAACGAGACCGTCAACAAGTGCAAGCGCGGCCAGATTCAGGCCGTGGGCGCGTCGACGGGTGCGTTGGCGTCGCAGGTGCCGGAGCTCAACGTCGTGGAGCTGCCGTTCCTCTTCCGCAACGCGGACGAGGCGGACAAGGTCATCGACTCGGTGATCACGCCGGCGATGGACCGCATCTTCCCGAAGTACGGCCTCGTGATGGGCTTCTGGAGCGAGAACGGCTTCCGGCAGTTCGGTACGAAGGACGTCGCCGTGCACGCGCCCAAGGACCTCGCGGGCAAGAAGATGCGCTCGCAGGAGTCGCCCGTTCACCAGGAGATGTGGAAGCGGCTCGGGGCGCAACCGGCGCCCATCCCTTCGACGGAGGCGCTGACCGCCCTGGAGACGGGCACCGTCGACGGCTTCGACCAGGCGACGCTGTTCGCCGTGGCCGCGAGCTGGCATAAGACCGTGAAATTCTTCACGATTTCCAATCACATCTACCAGCCCGCCATCATCGTCTACAACCAGAAGTGGTTCGCGGCCCTGGCGCCGGAGCTGCAGAAGATCCTGGTCGAGGAAGGCCGCGCGATGCAGTCGAAGGGCCGCAACGCAGTCCGCAAGATTCAGCCCGATCTCCTCAAGATCATCGCCGCGGCGGGCGTGCAGGTCGGCGAACTGACGCCGGCGGAGCGTGGTGCCTTCGAGACGGCGACCGCGGGGGTCCGCGACTTCCTGAGGCAGCGCCAGTCCAAGGACGAGACGGGCAAGCTCATGACGGACGTCGAGGCCGCCCTGAAGGCGCTCCGGGGCGGGAAGTAGCCGCGTGGGGGCCACGCTGCGCCGGGTCGACCGGGCCCTCTACATCTTCGAGTGTTTCATCGCCTGGGTGGCCAGCCTGGGCATCGTCGGGCTGATGTTCGTGTCGGTCGTCCACCGGGTCTTCGAGCGCCCCCAAGGCCGCCTGTCGACGGGGCTGCTCTGGCTCTTCGGTCGTCTCGGCGTCGACGCCGACCCCGAGTTCGTTCACGGGCCCCTGTCGCTGGGCCTCAACCTGCTGCTCGGGTTCCTGCTCGCCCTGCTGGCGATGCGGACGACGACACGCAAGACGCCCTCGACCTGGGGACGGGACGTCGGGCTCGCGGCTGGCATCACCGCTGCGCTCTCCGGCTGCGTGTGGCTGGTCCTGACGACGCTGCCGAACGGCCTCCCCTGGGCGATCAAGGGCTGCCTCACGCTGGTCATCCTGATGGGATTCCTGGGAGCCTCGATGGCGACCTACGAGAAGCGCCACCTCACCGTCGAGGTCGGTGAGAAGATCTGGCCGGCCTCGATCGCGCCGACGGTGCGGCGCATCGCCGGCGTGGTCACCGCGGCGTTCTGCCTGCTCATCGCCTACTTCGCGCTCATCTCCGTGCGCGCGTACTACCTGCAGTGGGCGGAGCATCCCCTCACCGCCCTGCTGGACGAGACCCTCGAGGTCCCGAAGTGGGTGGCCCTGGCGGTCATCCCCCATGCCTTTGGCATGATCGGCCTGCGATTCCTGGGGCAGGCGCTCGGCCCGGCCGACGACGCCGAGGGCGCTTCGGAGGGGGCCACGTGAGCGCGATTCTCATCTTCAGCGCCATCATGCTGGTCCTGGTGCTCATCGGCTCGCCGCTGCTCACCATCATGGGCGGGGCGACGCTCCTGCTCTTCGCCATCTTCATGCCCGAGTATCGGGACGTGGAGAACCTGCTCATCGTGATCCAGAAGAGCGAGGACCTCTTCACGAAGCAGGAGTTCCTGGCGATCCCGCTGTTCACGATCTCCGGCGCGATCATGACGGCCGGCGGCATTGCCAAACGCCTGATCGCCGTGGCCGAAGCGGCGTTCGGGTGGTTGCCCGGGGGCATGGCCGTCGCCGCCATCGTCGCGTGCATGCTCTTCGGCTCCATCACCGGGTCGTCACCGGTCACGCTCATCGCCATCGGGTCGATCATGTTCCCGGCGCTCGTCCGCGCCGGTTACCCGGAGAACTTCGCCCTCGGCCTGCTCACCACGGCGGGCTCGCTGGGCTGCCTGGTGCCGCCCTCGCAGGCGATGCTGTTCTACTCGCTGAGCACGACGGGCAGCCCCGCGGCCGTCGCCCCCGAGGACATGTTCCTGGGCGGCATGCTCCCGGCGACCTTCATGGCCGGCCTTCTGATGGTCTACGCCGTCTTCAAGGGCCTGTCGGTCAAAGAGGAGCGGCCGAAGTTCACGGTGCGCGCCCTCTTCCAGGCCATCCGGAACGGCATCTGGGCGCTGCTGCTGCCCGGCGTCGTGCTCGGGGGCATCTATGGCGGGTTCTTCACGCCCTCGGAGGCCGGTGGCCCGGCCGGGGTCTACGCCATCGTCGTCACGATGGTCGTCTACCGCGAGCTCACCTTCGACGGCTTGAAGAAGGCCCTGGTGGACACCGCGGGCCTGATGGGCTCCCTGCTCCCGATCATCGCGCTCTCGTTCGGGCTCAACGAGTTCATCGCGCTCGCCGAGGTCAAGGACTCGCTCGAGGGCTGGCTCATCGCCAAGCAGTTCGGGCCGTTCGAGTTCCTGTTCATGGTCAACATCTTCCTGATCGTCATCGGGGCCCTGATGGACTCGATCAGCTGCACGCTGATCTTCGCCCCGATGCTGGCCCCGATCGCCTGGAAGCTCTACGGCATCGACCCGGTGCACTTCGGCGTCGTCTTCGTGGTGAACATGGAGATCGGCTACCTGATGCCGCCCGTCGCCACGAACCTGTTCGTGTCCGCCGCGGTGTTCCGCAAGCCCTTCGGACAGGTCACGCGCGCGGTGCTGCCGACGCTCGGCCTCACCTGCCTCGGCCTCTGCGTGCTCATGTACGTGCCGACGCTCAGCAAGGCCGCGCTCAACTGGAAGAACGGCGTGGCCGTGTACGAGGCGTTCCCCTGGAACGGCCGCCCGGCGGCGCCGGAGGAAGAGCCCGCAGCGGTCGCCGTACCCGTGAGCGCCGCGCCCGCGTCGGTTGGGGCCTCCGCGCCGGCCAGCGAGGGCGCTGCCCTGGACATCTCGGACCTCACGGCCAAGAGCATGGAGGGCTTCGATGACGAGCCCCCCTCGGCGCCGGCCTCGGGGGCCGCGAGCGCGCCCGCGTCCGACACGGGCAAGGTGCTCGATCTGAACGACCTGACGCAAAAGGCCATGGACGGCTTCGACGACGAAGCGCCGGCCTCGCAGGCCCCGTCCGCGCCCTGAGGCGCCTCTGGCCGGGGGAAATGCCCGCGGCCGGGCCTCGTCTCAGAACAGGTCGGCGGCGTCGCCCAGCATCTTCTGGGCCTTGCGCTTGGCGTTTCGCGTCTCCGGCACGAGCTCGGGGATGACGTCGTCCGGCAGGGCGAGGACGTCGTTGAGGAGCTTGAGGTAGAGCTCCTTGTCCCCGGCCTTGGGGGCATACGACTCGGCGAAGAGGATGCGGCTGTCGGCGTACTTCGCGTCGATCTCGATGGCGCGCTCGAACGCCTTGCGGGCCCGGGGCAGGTCGCCGCTCGGGAACGGGATCTTCGTGTAGGCGACCCCGAAGTACCGGTGCGGCGCGCCGTGGAAGTACGTCTCGTCGAGCTTCAGGCAGTGCTCCATGATCGCGAAGACGCGGTCCTTGTTGGACAGGAGCGTGGTGATACCGTCGAGCGTGGCCCAGCGGCCGAGGTTGGTGGCGTACCAGTAAATCGCCGCCTGGCCCTCCTTGCCCACCGTCGGAATCGCCTGCTCCCAGGCCTTGCCATTGCGGATCTGCTCGGCGAAGGCCGGGCTGACCAGGTTGATGGCGCGCTCTCCCTCGGTGACGCCCTTGTCGTAGGCGGCCTTCATGCCGTCCTCGTCCTCTTCCCAATACAGGTGGGCGTTGGCGAGGAAGTACCAGGCATAGGCCAGCTTCAAGGGGATGCTCGCGTCCGTGGCGTCGAGCTTCTCCGCCTCTTCCCAGGCGGCGATGGCGGCGAGGGCCTCGGACTTCTCGCCGCGCTTGGCCCAATGGGCCTCGGCTTGTTCGAGCTTCGCGGTCGCGTCGCCGACCTTGACCGGTGCGGGCGCCGCCTCGACGAGGGCGCTCTGTCGCCCGCCGCACGCGCTCAGCGCCAGGCCCGCCACCAGGATGTACCCCACTCCACGCATCCTCATAGGAATCCTCCGCTTAAGCTCCCCCGCGTCATCCGGCGGGTCATCGGGAGCCCGGTGCATTAGCACGGCCCCGGGAGAGCGTCAACGCGAGGCGCGCGCGTCCGCGACGGTCCGCCGCAGGGCTTCGGGATGGCGCAGCCACTCGGGATCCGACTCCACCGCGGACAGCCAGCGTTCGATGGGCAAAAGCAGCAGGGCCTCACCGTGGAGCACGATCGCCGGAGCGTCCCCGAGCTGGTGCGCGAGGCGAAGTGAGGCGATCCGCGTGTGGACGTCGTCCGGGTGGACACGGACGGCCTCGGCCAGGGCCCGCAGCGCGGCGGGCCCATCGCCGGTGGCCTGGAGAATCTCAGCCTGCCGACGCCAGAGCCGCGCGTTGCGGCGGCCCTCGTCGCTTGCGGCCAGGGCGCGTGCGTAGTGGGCCAGGAGGGGCCCCCACTCGCGTCGCTGGCTCAGGGCGCCGTCCACGGCGTCCAGCGCCGGGCGGCTCGCCGGGTTGGCCTCGAGCAGGCGCTCGGCTTGAACGACGAGCTGGTCCGTGCGCCCGAGTTGGGCCAGCGCGCGCCGGAAACGGTGGAACGCGGCGAGCTCCTCCTCGGCGAGCAGACCCCCGCCGGCCGGGCCGCGGTTGACGAGCGCGTGAAACAGGTGGTCGACGGCCGTGTCGAGGTGCCCTCGGTCCATCTCGAGGATTCCGAGGCCGAGGTGTGCGCGCGGGCTGCCCGTGTCCAGGGCGATCGCGCGGTCGAACTCGGCGCGTGCGCGCTCCGTGTTGCCGAGGCGGCCGCGCCACAGCTCGCCGGCCAGGGCGTGCAGCGTGGCCTGTTCGCCGGCGTCCGTGGCCGCCAGCAACCGCGTCTCCAGCAGGCCGAGCAAGCGCTGAAGATCCGGAACGCGGGTGCGAATCTCGACGAGCGCCCGCCAGGCGGAGGCGCGCTCGCCCAGGCTCGTCCCCGGCTCGGTGAGCAGCCGCTCGTGCCGACGGGCGGGCTCCATCGGCAGATCGCGGGTCGGCCGGGCGGGCCGGGGCTCGCCGGGGAGCGGGGCCGGCGTCGCGGCTGCGGGGAGCGGCGTCGGAGCGAGCCACAGCGCGAGGGCCTCGATGTCCGGCGTCCCCGCGAGGTCGTCCGCGGCCGTCCGGGCGGAGCGCTCGGCGGCCACGCGATCGCCGCGCATCTCGCCATGGACCCGCGCCAGGCGAAGCCCCAGCTTGCCGCGCCACGGGCCGGGCAAGGCCGCGGCGATCTGCTGTTCGAGGCAGGCGGCCAGCGCGTCGCCGTCGCCGAGCGTCTCCAGGACATCCGCCAGGCGCTCCAGTGCTTCGACGTTGTCCGCCCACGCCGCCAAGGAGCGTTCGAGGAGGCCACGAGCCCGCGCCGTGTCCTGCAGCCGCTGGAGCGCGATGCCCGACGCCTCGAACAGCAGCCGCGAGCGGCGCATCGACTCGGGCCCCACGGCGCCGTGTGCGGCGGCGCGGCCCTCCAGCGCGTCGACGATGGCCAGGGCGTCGTCGGCGAGGCGGGCGCAGGTCAGCCACTCCTCGGCGAGCGTGGCGTCCGTCAGCGTCGCGGCGGCATCGGCGAAAAGCGCACATGCACGACCCGGCTCGAGGCGCGAGAGGAGCGTCGCGGCCCGCCACCGACGCTGGGCGGCCTCGTCGGGGGGGAGCGCGTCGAGGTCGAGCGTGAGCACGTGGGCGGCCCGCTCGGGCTGGCCCGCGGCCTCGTGGAGCGCAACGAGGAGCTCGCGGGCGCGCTCGTCGGCCCCGGCGGACTCCGCCGCGGCGATGGCGGCACCGACCTCTCCGGCGAGCCGCAGGACCGAGGCCTTGAGCACCAGGAGTTCGGCCCGGTCACCGACGCCGTGATCCAGGCGGGCATCGTAGAGGGCGACGAGGGCGGGCCAGTCGTTGCGGGCGCCGTAGATCTCCTCGAGGGCCTCTTCGGCCGCGCACCAGGCCGCGCCGCCGGCGGTGGCCGTGGTCATGACCTCGGCGAAGGCGATCTCGGCGCTGTCCGGATCGTGCAGGTCGTCCCGATAGAGCTCGCCGAGGGCGAGCCACTGGGTCGCCGACTCCTGGGCGTCCACGGCGGCCGTCGCCGTCGCTTCGAGGGCACGCGCCTGCGCCAGGAGACGCTCGCGGCGGGCGTCCGGCTCGCTTGCGTCCGGGGAGGTCGTCGACGGCCCCACCGTGCGGTACGGCGAGAGCATCTTGACCGGCTCGGGCGGCGCCAGCGGCGCCTCGACGGGCTCCGGGGGCGTCTCCGGCTCGACCGCTGCCGGCGTGGGGGTCGGTTCGATCGAGGGCTCGGCCGGCGGCGGCGGCGGGCGCAAGCGCTCCAATGCGGCCTGTGCTTCCGCGTCGCCCGGTCGCGAGGCGAGTACGGCGTCCCAAGCGTCGAGCGCCCGGGCGGTCTCGCCCGCACGTTCGAAGACCTCGGCCGCGCGGCGCAGGAACCCCTCGCGGGTCGCCGGGGTGGTGCACTCGGCGAGTCGGTCGTCGAAGACCTCGCCGAGGTGCGTCGCGTCCGTGGCCTGGAGGCAGGCCTCCGCCAGCGTCGACACCAGGTCCGGCAGACGCTCGCCCGCACGTCGAAGGCTCAGCAGCACCGGCAGCGCGTCGGCGGGGCGGCCGGAGTACATGCGCGTAATGGCCAGGCGCATACGGTCCTCGGGCCGCGCGGCCTCGCCTTCGAGCGCCAGCAGTTGCTCGTACGCCTGCCCGGCAGCGCGCCAGTCGGCGGCGGCAAACGCGCGCTCGGCCAGCAACGCCAGCGCCGGGACATACGTCGGGTCTTCCTGCAGCGCGCCCCGCGCGAGGTCGATGCCCTCGTCCGGCCGGGAGAGCGCGCCGAAGGCCAGCTCGGCGAGCCGCGTCAGCAGCGCGGGCCGCTCGCTCGCCGGCGCACGGTCCAGTCGACTGCGCAGGAGCGCGGCGACCTTGGGCCAGTCCCCGAGCGCCGTCGCGACCTCGAGGCGCACCGTGGCGACGTCCAGGTCGTCCGGCAGCAGCTTCGCGGCTTCGTCCAGGCGGGGGGCGGCATCCGCCGGGCGGCGCAGTTCGCGCCACAACAGCCGGCCGGCCCGCCGGGCCAGGAAGGCGCGGGTCTCGGCGCGTCGGGCGCGCTCGAGGCCCTGCTCGAAGAACGTGACGATCGCTTCGAGGTCCCCGGCGCGCAGCAGCAGGTCCTGCGCGGCCTCGTAGACGTCGATGCGCTCGGAGTCCAGGTCGCGCGCGCGCTCCAGCAGCGTGACGGCCTCGGCGTCCCGATGCAGGCGCTCGCACACGACCGCCATCCGGCTCAGGAACGGCCCGGGCGCCTCGTCGAAGCCCTCGGCCTCGTAAACGGCGAGCAGCCGCTCGTAGTGCGTGGCCGCCTGCGCGGGGCGGCCCATCTCGAAGAACAGGTCACCGACGCCGCGCAGGGCCTCCGCGTCCTTCGGTGCGAGCACCAAGGCCTTCTCGTAGGCCTCGCGGGCGTGCTCGGGCCGCTGGAGCGTCGTGCGATTCAGGCGCCCGAGCTCGAGGTAGAGCTGGGCCGCCGTGTCCGGGTCCGACTCCAGCGCGGCCCATCGGCCCAGCAACGCCGCCAGCTCGGGGAATCGCTCGCGCTCTCGATAGATGTCCGCGAGTCCCTCCAGCGCCGGGAGGCAGGCCGGGTCGCAGCCCAGGGCCAGGGACCACGTCTCGGCGGCCTCGTCGGCCCGGTTGAGCTTGTGGCGCAGCAGGTCGGCGCGCTCGGCGTAGAGCACGGCGAGCTCGGCCGGCGCCTCGACGACCTGGGTGAGCGCCAGGAGCGCCTCGGCCGCAGCGGCGGCGTCCCCGCGACGACGCTGAAGGTCCACCAGCGACCGCAGATAGTCCGTGCGCCCGGGCTGAAGCCGGGTCGCCTCTGCGAGCAGGCTCGCCGCGCGACGAAGGTCCGACATCGAGTCGCGCAGCACCCCCGCGAGGCGCACGAGGCGCGCCGCCTTGACGCTGGGCTCCGTCGCCCGCTCGGCGGCCATCTCCAGCACACGCGCGAGGTCGTCGAAGCGGCCCAGCGCCGTGAAGAGCGCCTCAAGCGCGCCGAGGGCCTCTTCGAGCTGGTCCGGCGTGCCGTCGAGGCATTTTTGGTAGTGCCCGATGGCCTGTTGCGGATCGGCGAGGGCCTCGGCGTACAGGTGCCCGAGGCGCAGGTGGGCGTGGATGCGGTCCGCCGCCTCGACCCGCTCGCCGCCGGGCGTCTGGTTGCCCAGGCGCAAAAGCTCTTCGAGATGGGTGCGGGCGCGCCGTGCGTCGCCCTCGGACGCCGCGGCCTCGGCGAGTCCCAGCAGGGCCGCCGGCAGCGCGGGCTCGAGCAGCAGCGCCTGTCGATAGCGGAGCGCTGCCGTCGCGGCGCCGCCCTCGGGCAGATCTTTCCAGAGGTCACCGAGGCGAACGAGCACTCGCGCCGCCCACCGGGCCTCGCCCCGCTGCTGGAGCAGGACTGCGGCGCGGTCGAGCGCGCGGACGGCTGGAAGCAGGCGCCCGGACATCTCGTGTGCGGAGGCCAGGCCGAGCCACGCGTCGACCTCCTCGGGCGACTCCTCGATCAGGCGCTCGAACCAGGACGCCGCGGCCTGGGCGTCCCCCGCCCGCTCGAGCGTCAGTCGGCCCAGGTCGAGCAGCAGACCGAGTCTGACCGCGCCGGGGGCCTCGGCCGCGAGCAGGCGCTCCCGGGCCTGGATGGCACCGGCGATGTTGCCCGCGCGCTCGTAGAGGTCTGCCAGGGCCCGCAGCGCGCCGGGCAGGCGCCGACGCAGGGCCAGGGCGCGCTCCAGGGCCTCGATGGCCAGGGACGGGTCGCGGGGCGCCAGCGCACGCGCGACGGCGCACAGGGCCTGTGCGGCCTCGATGGTGTCCCCCTGACGCTCGGCGATGCGGGCCACGCGCCGGTAGAGCTCGGCCGCCCCCACCGCGTTGCCCTGGCTCTGCTGCACCACGGCCAGCGTCACGAGCGCGTCCAGATCGTCCGCGTAGCGCTCCAGGTGAGCGCGGGCGAGCGAGTCCGCCTCGGCCCGCGTCTCGGCCCGCGCCTGCCACAACTGCAGGAGCCGCGCGACGATGAAGGGGTGCTCCGGGTGCAGCTCGAGCTGGCGTTCGTAGGCGGCGGCGGCACGCTCGATGCGGCCGGCGGCGACGTCCGCCTCGAGGGCGGCGTAGAGCGTCTTGGCCTCGTAGTCGGCGAGGAATCGGCGGTAGCGCATGGCCGCCGTCGGGCTCTCCGGCGCGGTGACGCTCCGCAGTCCGCCCCGGTTGGGCTCCACCCGCCCTGCGACGATGCGCACGCGCCCCGCCTCGACGCGGGCTTCGGTCAGGCGCAGCCCGGAGCGGTCGGGCAGCTTCCAGCCCATTTGGCCGAAGATCTCGGCGGCCAGGCGATCGACGGGGTCGAAAACGGCGCACGTCGGGCCGGCCAGGTGCTCGGCGAGCTCCGCGGCCTGCAGCACCATGGTGGCGACCTCGGGCCCGGCGGCGCGACATGGACCGAAGACGCGGACCTCGTACACGCTGACGAGCAGCGCCCGCTCGCCGCCCACGCTGGCGGGCTCGAGGCGAACGCGGCAGACGAAAGGCACGCCGTCGAAGACCTCGCCCGCGACGACGAGATCACCATCGAGCACGCGCAGGTCCAGCTCCCGCAGCGCGGTCCCCTGGACCTGAGTGCGCAGGAGCGAGGCGAGCTCCTGGTCGTCGACGGCGACGGCGAGCTGATCGAGGCGCGTATAGGCGTGGCGGAAACGCTCGACGCCCTCGGTCATGTCCAGGCGGGCGGGCACGTGGCGCAGCGCGAGGTGCAACTGCTCGACGAAGAGCAGGTCGCCGACGCGCCGCTCGGTGAGCACGAGGCGCCCCTGCCCTTGCTCCAGTCGAAGCGAGAACCCGGACTTGCGGGTGCGCTCCGCCCGTGCCACGGAAGTCCTCCGGACCCGCTCAGGGCGTCGATGCCGGTGCGGCGTCGGCGGGTGGCGGTTCGGTCGCGGGCGAGGCCGGCTCCGTCGAGGGAGCCGGCGCCTCGGGGCCCGCGCACGGGTTGGCCGTGGGCACGATCTCCCGGGCGGCGCAGGGGTTGGCGACACACGGGTTCGGCAGCGGCGCGGCCTCGATCATGGGAGGCGCGGGCGGCGCGGCGGGGGCCGCGACGGGCGCAGACCCACAGGCAGCCAGGAGACCACTCGACCCGAGGGCAAAACCAAAGAAAATCGGCAAATTGCGCATCGCGCGACATTGTAGGTCAGCCGCGGCGAACCGGCAATCTCTCGCGTCAACGAGCCTCGGGGATCAGCTCCCGCAGGCGACGCACCAACTGACGCACCGTGGGCCCGTGGGTCCGGGCGAGGCCGCGCAGGTCCAGGTGGAGCTGCCGGCCGTCCGCCAGCACGAAGGACACCTGCTGGTCGTCGTTCACCACGTCCATCCGGGCGATGCTGGTGCGATTCAGTCGCACCGGCGGCACGCCCTCGCGCTCGATGTCGCGGAAGAACAACTCGTCGGGCGTCGCCCCGAAGGCCATCGTGCGGCAGAGCGGGCGCGGGGGCGCGCCGGCCATGGTCAGGACGGGGCCGGGCAGCTCCAGGGCGAGCAGCAGGCGCCGGGTGTCGATGAGATCCGCGAAGACGGGGGCGCGGCCGAGGAGATCGGGGGCCCGCTCCATCGACGGCATCAGCGCGTCGGCGCGGGCCTTGGCGACCTCGTCCGGTCGCACGATTCGTCCCGTCACGGGGGAGCGGAAGCCGAACGCCGGCGCACCCGGGTCGTTCGTCACGACGAGGTCCTCGTCGTCGTCGATCAGGTCGATGGCGCCCCGGATGTCCGCGGCGATGGGGGCCTCGACGTTCGTGCTGATCCAGTCCGGCTTCTCCTCCGGGAGCGGCGGCAGCTCGATCTCGCTGCGGTCGATCTGGTCCACCCAGTCGGGCAGACGGCGGGTGGTGAGCACCGGCGCCGGGGGCGGCGTCGCGGGGACGGCGCGCGGGGGCGTGGACACGGCCGCGATCGGTGGGGGCGGTGGGGGCGGTGCCGGCGGCGTTTGTGCGGACGGTGCCGGCGCTGGTGCCGGGGCCGGCGGGTTCGACGGTTCGGTCGGCCGGCGCTCGATGGAGAAGCGCGGCATCGTCTGCATGGGCGACGGTTCACCGGGCGCGCCGGGGGAACGCAGCACGCGGAACCCGCTGGCCGAGACGGTCGGCGCAGGCAACGCCGACTGTTCGGCCGTGGCCCGTATGGACGGGCCGGGCGCGGACGCGGACGCGGGCTCGGCCTCGGTCTGCGCGGGGAGCCGCTCTCCCGGCAACAATGCGGCCTCGCCCCGGCCGGGGAGCGGGATCGCCAGGACCTGTCGAAGCGGGCGGACCTGAAGCTCGCAGGTGTCCTCGAAGTCGGCCAGCGACGCCGGGACGGCGAGGTCCTCTCGAATCCGGGCGGCGAGCTCGAGCTGACCGGCCGCGGCCAGGCACAGCGCCAGCCCCACACGTGTCTCCGGCGTTCGGTCGCCCCGGGCATAGGCGACACGAAAGTGGTGCGCCGCGGCGACGGCGTCGCCTCGCAGCACGGCCAGCCGCCCGCGCATCCCGTAGGCCTGTCCGAGGTCGGGCTCGAGGCGCAGGGCCTCGAGGAGGCAGCGATCTGCAGTCGCGGGGTCCGCCGTCTGCATCGCCCGCTGGATCCACGTCGCGCCGGACATGCCTACTCCAAGTTCATCCGCAGGGAAGTCGTCTTCCCCTTTTCGATGGTGATGTCGAGGCTGCGTTCGACGCGGCCATCGGCGGCGACGATCCGCAGCACGTGCGCGCCGAGCGGGAGGCGCAGCGCGTCGATCGGGGTCGACTCCGACAGCAGGACCTCGTCCACGAAGACGCGGCCGCTCGGGCGCGTCTCCAGGTGCAGGAACCCCGACTCGTCCGGTGTCATACGGCCATCGACGAAGGTCGGTTCGCCGGTGATCGCGACGACCCACGCCCGGACGCGCTTGAGGAGGCCCTGATAGCGACGGTCGGCCAGGCGTTCCGGGTTGCTGACCTGAATCACTCGTTTGCGGCCGCCCACGTCGACCTCCAGGCGGTGACGTGTATCCGCCGTGAGCCCCGGGGCGGCCTTCGGCGTCGGCGGCACCGCGAAGAGCCCCGTCGCGTCGAGTTCACCGACGAGCGCCTCGAGGTCGGCGGGGGTCGAGAGGCCGACCGCGTCACGCTCGCCGTAGGGTTTCCCGAAGGACTGCGTGAGGCGCACGACGACACTGGCGCCGCGGACCTTGGCCTCCATCTGCACGCGCTGGAAGGGTGTGCCCGGGCCTTCGAGCGTCAGCACGACCCGGTCGCCATCGGCCGGTGGCGTTGCGTGTGCGACGGCCGCGGTGAACGCGACGAGCGCCGACGAGAGGCTGACGATGATTCGGCGAGGGAGCACAGCCGATATCTTCCGCAATTCGGCTCGGGGCGCCAGCGTTTTGCGGCCGTGGCGTCGATGGGCGCAGGTCGGTATTCTCGGGGCATGTCACGCATGCGCTCTTCGGCTTTGCTCCTGGCAGCGCTCCTCGCCTGCCCGGGCGCGGCTCCATCGGCCGCCCCTGCCCCGCCGGCTCCGACCGTCGCCGCGCCCCTGGCCGCGAAGCTGGCTCGCGCCCGGGCGGCCTTCGAGGCCGAGCTGACGGCGCTCGCCGCCACTCCGTCGCGCGCGCAGCTCGATCAGGTGCATCGGGCGATGCGAGAGATCCAGTCCGGCGCGGACGCCTACTTCCATGGTGCCGTGCCCGCGAACGCGGACGCCCGAGCCGCGATGGCCGCGCTGCGGGCCGAGGTCATGCGCCTGCTCGGTGGCGCGGTGCCGATCCTGGTCGTCTCCGACGACGTCATGCGGTTCCAGCCGGACCTGCACCGCCGCCTGGCCGGCTGGGCCGCGCAGCTCGGCGAGTTCCGGCACGCCATCGAGCACCTGCGGGCCGCCCAGGCGGCGGACGGTGGTCGGCGCGAAGATCTGGAGGCGCTCCTGGCCGCCCACCGGGCGCTCGGCGACGCCACGGGCGCCGAGGCGGTGTCGGCGGAGATGCGCGCGCTCAGCGAGCCCGGGGCCACGGCGACCGGACGCCCGTGACCCGGAAGCCGCTCCCGGCGGTCTCGGCAGCGACGCCCCCAAACGCCGGGTCGTCGACCGCGCGCGCGCGGAACGCACCGGCGTAGAACCAGTCCGGGTACATGAAGAGCTCGGCCTCCAGCGTGCGCGCGTCGGCCGCCCGCGCCACGTCGTAGGGCCAACGTCGCGTCTCGCCCGGCGCGATGCGCGTGTCCGCGACCTGCGTCCAATGACGCCCGCCATCGCTCGAGGTCACCGTCCGGCCGATGGCCCAGAGGACCTCCGTCCCGGCGAGCGGCGCACCGGCGGCGTCCAACTGCCGCAGACGCAACACCACCCGCGGTGTGGCCGTGGTGGGGAACGCGTGGCCGGCGCCGACGTTGCTGACCTCGGCGACGGGGGTCTGCCCGGTCTGCGCGACCCGCAGGGTGACCGCGCTGCGGACGGCCTCGGGGTCGTGGGCGCCGCGAAGACGGTGGTCCGCGTCGGCGAAGTGGCAGGTCTGGCACGGAATTCTCGCGGGCAGGTACGGGCTCGCGGCCCACTCGCGGAACGTGTCCAGGAGTGGCTTTCCGGCGACGGCGCCCTCCAGGGGCAGGTTGTGGCACGGCAGGCACTGCACGGCGCGGCCGAAGTCGGGCTCGACCTGGACCGGCAGCCCCGTGGCGCGCCCGTCCCCCGGCGGACGCCGCGAGAGCTTCGCGCCCCCGCGCCGGTGGCACGCCGCGCAGGTCACCCCCTCCCGGCGGAGCTCCGGCTGCGTCGACTGCTCGGCCAGCGGGGCGTGGCAGGTCCGGCAGCTCTCGGCCAGCGCGGTCGCCGCGTCGGGCGTCTGAAGCGCGAGGCCGTCACCGAACGCCAGCGCATGCCGGCTCGCGGACCACTGCTCGAAGGCGCGGGGGTGGCATCGGCCGCAGGCGTGGGCGCTTTGCGTCGCGAAGATCGGCAGGTCGGCGCCGATCGCCAGGGCCGGCAGCGGGGGGCCGGGCCAGAGCGCGTCGGGGCCGCGTCTCGGGGCGCGGTCACCGAGGGCCCGCAGGGTCAGGACGTCCTGGACCAGGCGCGCCCGCTCTTCGTCGGGCAGCGTCGCGAACGATGGCATGCCCGTCGCCACGATGCCCTCGCGCAGCGTGCGCTCCAGGTCTTCCGGGCGTCCGCCGTTCCGGAGCGCCTCCACCGCCAGGTCCCGCGGTCGGGGCAGGTACAGCGCCGCGGCCGGGCCGTCCCCTCGCCCGCCCGGCCCATGGCAGGGCGCGCACAGCTCGCCGAAGCCCGGCGACAGGGCCGGCGCCGCGGCCAGCAGGAGCGCCGCGATCACGCGTCGGGTTCGCCGGCGGTCCGGTAGTCGGCCAGCGGGATCGGATAACGCCCGGTGAAGCAGGCGTCGCAGAAGCCGCCGGCGGCGTCCGCCGCGGCCGCGAGCAGGCCCTCCTGCGACAGGAACGAGAGGGTCTCGCATCCCAGCGACGCGCGGATCTCCTCGATGGAGTGCTGCGCGGCCACCAGCTCGCTGCGGCTCGGCGTGTCGATGCCGTAGAAGCACGGGTTCGTGATCGGCGGCGAGGAGATGCGCAGATGCACCTCACGCGCGCCCGCCGAGCGCAGCAGCGCGATGATTTTCCGGCTCGTCGTGCCCCGCACGAGCGAATCGTCGATGACGATCAGCCGCTGGCCGCGGATGACCTCTTCGACGGGCGCGAGCTTCAGTTTCACGCCGAAGTGCCGGATGGCCTGCGTCGGCTCGATGAACGTGCGGCCGACATAGTGGGAGCGCACGAGGCCCATGCCGTAGGTGATGCCCGACGCCTCGGAGTAACCGATGGCCGCGGCGATGCCCGAGTCGGGCACCGGGATCACGGCGTCCGCCTCGATGGGCGACTCCATCGCGAGGCGTCGACCCGAGGCCTTTCGCACGCCGTACACCGACCGCCCGAAGACCGTGGAGTCGGGGCGCGCGAAGTACACGTGCTCGAAGACGCAGGCCTTGCGGGGCGTCTCGGGCAGGTAGCGGCGGGACGTCAGGCCGCGCGCGTCGATGATGACCATCTCGCCGGGCGCCACCTCCCGCTCGAAGGTCGCGTCGAGCAGCGAGAGCGCACAGGTCTCCGACGCCATCACCCAGGCTTCCCCCACCCGCCCCAGGACGAGCGGCCGCACGCCGTGCGGATCGCGGACGCCGATGACCTTGTCCTCGGTCATCACGGTGAGCGACCAGGCGCCCTCGATCTGCCGGAGCGCGTCCAGCAGGCGCCCTTCGATGCCCGTGGCGCGCGACCGGGCGAAGAGGTGCACGATGACCTCGGTGTCCGTCGTGCCCTGGAAGATGCTGCCCTCGGCCTCGAGCCGCTGCCGGAGTTCGCCGGCGTTGGTCAGGTTGCCGTTGTGCGCCACGGCGATGGTGCCGCCGCCGTAGCGCGCCGTGATGGGCTGGGCGTTCAGCAGCCCGCCGCCCCCGGCCGTCGAGTAGCGCACGTGGCCAATCGCCATGTGCCCGGGGAGTCGCGAGAGCAGGCTCGCGGAGAAGACGTCCGCGACGAGGCCCTCGCCGCGGTGCGCCTGGATCCGGGCGCCGTCGCAGGTGGCGATGCCGGCGCTCTCCTGCCCGCGGTGCTGCAGCGCGTGGAGCCCCAGATAGGCCAGGTTGGCGGCCTCGGCGTGGCCGTAGATGCCGACCACACCGCAGGCGTCGCGGATGTGCTCGTCGTCCCGCTCGTCCCAGGTCGAGCCGGTCGGGGCGCTCACTCGACCGCCCCCTCGAAGCCGTGGCTCCAGCGGGCCTTCAGCGTCGAGAGGCCGGCGTCGACCCGGACCTGGCCCGCGACCCGGAGTGTCAGGCGGTCGCCGCGGCAGCGGCCGAGACGCACGACCTTCAAGTAGTGGCGCGCGCAGATCGACTCGACCTCGGCCACGTTCGCGGTCGAGACGACGACCCGCCCGGCACACTCGCCGAAGAGCGCGACGTCCAGCCGGTCCTCGGCGGGGATGTCGGCAGAGAGCCCGAGGCCCGCCCCCCCGAAGCCGCACTCGGCCAGCGCGACGGCGAGACCGCCCTCGGCGACGTCGTGCGCCGACCGGAACAGGCCGCCGGCGTGGCCCTCGAGGAGCGCGTCGATCAAACGCCGCTGTGCGCCGAGGTCGAAGCCCGAGGGCGGACCGAGGGGCGTCTCGTCGTACATGGCCAGGAACTCGGTGCCGCCGAGGCCGGGGCGCCCCTCGCCGATGAGCAGGACCTCGAGACCGGCCTCCGGGAACGCAGATGGCACGGCGCGCGACGCGTCGTCCATCAGGCCCACCATGCCGATCATGGGCGTCGGGTGGATGCCGCGGCCCTCGGTCTCGTTGTAAAAGCTCACGTTGCCCGAGACGACGGGCGTGGACAGGGCCTCGCAGGCCTCGGCGATGCCATCGATGGCCTCGGAGAACGCCCACATCACGGCGCTGCGCTCCGGGCTGGCGAAGTTCAGGCAGTCGGTGATGGCCATCGGTCGCGCACCGACGCACGCGACGTTGAGCGCGGCCTCGGCCACGGCCTGCGCGGCGCCCCGGCGCGGGTCGAGCGCGCACTGTCGGCCGTTGCAGCCGACGCTGAGCGCGACGCCCTTCTTCGTGTCCGGGAGGCGCACGACCGCCGCGTCGCCGACGCCGGGGCCGAGCACGGTGCCGGTGCGGACCATGTGGTCATACTGCCGGTACACCCAGCGTTTGCTGGCGATGGTCGGCCGGGCGAGCAGGTCGCCGAGCACGGCGGAGTACTCCTCGCCTTCGGGCACGGGGATGGCGGGCTCGTGCACGTTGTCGGCGCGGCGAGCGGGCGCCAGCGGGCGCTCGTACTTGGGCGCGTCGTCCACCAGGGCCGACACGGGGATGTCCACCACGGTCTCGCCGTGCCAGGTGCCGACGTAGCGTCCCGAATCCGTGACGGTGCCGACCTCGCAGACGTCCAGCCCCCAGCGGGAGACCAGCTCGATCAGGCGAGCCTCCTTGCCATGCTCGCAGACCATGAGCATGCGCTCCTGGCTCTCGCTGAGCAGCAGCTCGTAGGGCGTCATGCCCGTCTCGCGCATCGGCACGCGGTCCAGGTGCAGGATCAGGCCGGAGCCCGCGCGAGCCGCCATTTCGGCGGACGACGAAGTCAAGCCGGCGGCGCCCATGTCCTGGATGCCGACGAGCAGATCCTCGGACATGACCTCGAGGCAGGCCTCGATGAGCAGCTTCTCGATGAACGGGTCGCCGACCTGGACGTTGGGCCGCTTCTCCTCGCTGCCCGCGCCGAACTCCTCGGAGGCCATCGTGGCGCCGTGGATGCCGTCGCGGCCGGTCTTGCTGCCCACGTAGAAGACGGGGTTGCCCACGCCCTCGGCGCGGCCGAGGAAGATGCGGTCCGCGCGCGCCACCCCGACGGCCATGGCGTTGACCAGGATGTTGCCGTCGTAGCTGGGGTCGAAGGCGACATCGCCGCCGACGGTGGGCACACCGACGCAGTTGCCGTAGCTGCCGATGCCATGGACCACGCCCTTGACCAGATGGGCGGTCTTCGGGTGGTCGGGGCGGCCGAACCGCAGCGCGTCGAGCAGCGCGATGGGGCGCGCCCCCATGGTGAAGACGTCGCGAAGAATGCCGCCCACACCCGTCGCCGCGCCCTGCTTGGGCTCGATGTACGACGGGTGGTTGTGGCTCTCCATCTTGAACACCACGACCCAACCGTCGCCGGCGTCGATGACCCCCGCGTTCTCGCCGGGGCCGAGGACCACGTGCGGGCCCTTCGTCGGCAGCCGGCGCAGGTGCACGCGGCTCGACTTGTACGAGCAGTGTTCGCTCCACAGGACGCTGAACACGCCCAGCTCCGGCCACGTCGGCGTGCGGCCGAGCGTGCGCTCGATGCGGGCGTACTCCTCCTGCGTGAGTCCGTGACGCTTGATCACTTCGGGTGAGTAGGTGCTCATCGCTGCGCCTCCCCGGCCAGGAGCGACTCGAAGAGCCGCCGGCCGTCGGTGTTGCCGAGCAGCGCCTCGGCGCAACGCTCGGGGTGCGGCATCAGGCCGACGACGTTGCCGGCGGCGTTGCAGATGCCCGCGATGTCGTTGGCCGCACCGTTGGGGTTCGCCTCGGCCGTGCGGCGCCCGTCCGGCGCCACGTATCGGAAGATGACCCGGCCCTCGGCCTCGAGCGCTGTGAGCGTCTCGGTGTCGGCGAAGTAGTTGCCCTCGTTGTGGGCGATGGGGATGCGCAGCACCTGCCCCTGCACGCCGCGCGTGAGCGGCGTCTCGCGCCCCTCGACGCCGATGTACGCGTCCTCGCAGATGAACGAGAGGCCCGCGTTGCGGCGCAGCGCGCCGGGTAGCAGGCCGGCCTCCGTCAGGATCTGGAAGCCGTTGCAGATGCCGACCACCGGCCCGCCGCGGGCGGCGAACGCCTGCACCTCGGCCATGATCGGCGAGAAGCGGGCGATGGCGCCACAGCGCAGGTAGTCGCCGAAGCTGAAGCCTCCGGGGAGAAGAATGGCGTCCGGCGCGCGCAGGTCGTGCTCGTCGTGACGGACCTTGAAAGCGGTCTGCCCGAACACCTCGGTCAGCACGCGGACGCAGTCGTCGTCACAGTTGCTGCCGGGAAACGAGACGACGGCGAAGCGCATCACGGCGCACCACCGGTGCCGGTCGAGACGTCGATCGTGAACGTCTCCATGACCGGGTTGGCGAGGAGTTTCTGCGCCATCTCCGTGAGCCGGGCCCGGGCGGCCTCGGCGTCGCCGCCGAAGTCCGCGCCGAGGTCGACCTCGAACACGCGCCCGACCCGAACGGCGGGCTCGCCGAACCCCAGGCTGCCCAGCGCGCGGGCGATGGCCTTGCCCTCGGCGTCGAGGATGGCCGGCCTCAGTTGAACCGTGATGCGACCCTTCATGGCAGCTTCTCCCCCGTGAGGCGTTCGTAAAGTCCGACGTAGAGCGCCGAACTGCGTTCGATGAGCTCCGGCGGCATCGGCGGGATGTCCGGCTCGGCCTCGCCGCGGCTGCGGGCGCCGTAGAGCGCATCCTTGTAGCCCGTGGCGCGGTAGTGCTGCCGGACGAATTCCTTCGAGAATTCCTGCACTTCGCCCCGGCCGTAGGCTTCGATGTCCCACCAGCGGTCCTCGTCCGGCGTGCCGAGCACGTCGATGACCATGAGTTCACCGCGGGCGTCGAAGCCGAACTCCTTCTTGCCGTCCGCGTGGATCAGGCCGCCCCGGGCCGCCTGGGCCTCGATGAGCGCGTCGATCTTCAGGCAGGTGGCCCAGATGGCGTCGAGCTCGGCCTCGGCGAGGTGCGAGATTTTGAGCGCCTCGGCGCGGTCGATCAGGCGGTCCGTGCGCTCGACCTTGGTGCTCGTCTCGCAGTAGGGCTCGGGCAGGCGCTGACCGTGTTGGTAGCCCTCGCCCTTGAAGCGGTCGAGGAACGACCCGGCGACGTAGTGGCGCACGATGAACTCGCAGGGCACCAGCAGCGACGGGCGGTCGCGGCGGATCCTGGCGTAGTCGCGCTCGACGTCCACCCGCTCGACCAGCAGCTCCGTGGGCGAGAGCTGCTCGATGAAGTGGGTGCGAATCCCGGCGGCGGCGCAGGCGCGGAACCAGAACGCCGCGAGGCCGCAGATGACCTCGCCCTTGCGGGGGACGACGCTGGGGATGCGCTTGTCGAAGACGCTGATCCGGTCCGAGAACTCGAACACGACGGCGTCGGACCGCTGCTCGGCGGCGAAGACCTTCTTCACGGAGCCGGTGTAGAGCAGTTCGCCTTTCATGGGGTCGTCTCCTCGTCGGCCTGGGGGCCGAAAACACGCTCGAAGATGGTGTCCACGTGGCGCAGGTGCGCCGAGAGGTCGAAGGCCCGCGCGACGGCGGCGGGCGCCAGGTGCGCGTTGATGTCCGGATCGGCGAGCACGCGCGTCCGGAAGTCGTCTCCCCCGCGAGAGGCGGCCATCGCGTTGCGTTGCACCCAGACGTAGGCCGTCTGCCGTGCCACGCCGGCGCGTGCGAGGTCGAGGAGCAGCCGCTGGCTGAAGATGAGCCCACCCGTCAGGTCGACGTGCTCGGCCATCCGCTCCGGGTAGACGACCAGGTTCCGCACCAGGTGGGTCGTGCGCTTGAGCATGAAGTGCAGCAGCGTCGTCGCGTCCGGGCCGATGATGCGCTCGACGCTGGAGTGGCTGATGTCGCGCTCGTGCCAGAGGGCGACGTTCTCCATCGCCGTCTGGGCGTAGCCGCGCAGGAGCCGCGCCAGGCCGGTCAGGTTCTCGGCCAGGATGGGGTTGCGCTTGTGGGGCATGGCCGAGCTGCCCTTCTGCCCGGCGGTGAAGGGCTCCTCGGCCTCGCCGAGCTCCGAGCGCTGCCAGTGGCGCACCTGCACGGCGAGCCGCTCCAGCGTGGTGCCCACCAACGCGAGCGCCGTGAAGTACTCGGCGTGCCGGTCGCGGTGCACGATCTGGCTGCTCACCGGCTCCGGCGTCAGGCCGAGCCGCGCGCAGACCGCGGCTTCGACGCGTGGGTCGACGTTGGCGAATGTGCCCACGGCGCCGCTGATCTTGCCGACGGCGATCGTCTTGCGGGCGGCGAGCAGGCGCTCACGCCCCCGGCCGAGCTCGTCCCAAAACGTCGCGAGCACCAGACCGAAGGTCGTGGGCTCGGCGTGCATGCCGTGGCTGCGCCCCATGATCGGCGTGTGGCGATGCTCGAGCGCCCGCGCCTTCAGGGCGTCGCGCGTCTCGTCCAGCGCCGCGACGATCAGGTCGAGCGCCCGAACGAGCAGCAGGGCGAAGCTCGTGTCCAGCACGTCCGAGCTCGTCATGCCCAGGTGCAGCCACCGCGCGTCCTCGCCGGCCGTCTCCTCGACCTGCGTGAGGAACGCGATGACGTCGTGTTTGGTGGTCTGCTCGATCTCGAGGATCCGCTCGGGATCGAGTCGAACGCGGCCGCGAATCCCCTCGGCGGTGCCCGGGGGCACCTCGCCCAGGGTCTCCATCGCCTCGCAGGCGGCCAACTCCACCGACAACCATGCCTCGTAGCGCGCGGCCGGCGCCCAGAGGGCGTTCAGCTCCGGGCGCGAGTACCGCTCGATCAAGGCGTATGCCCTCCGGTTTCAGGGTCGAGGACGCAGACGCGGTCGCGGCCGCGCTCCTTGGCCAGGTACAGGGCCGCATCGGCCCGCTGCAGCAAGGGGTCGAGCTCGTACGGGTGCTCGGGCGTGCAGGCCTCGACCCCGATGCTGAGCGTCACGCGGACCTCGGCGCTGCCGAGGCGGAACGTGCTCATCTTGACCAGCTCACGAAGGCGCTCGGCCGTCTCCACGCCGCGCGCGAGGTCGCAGCCCGGCAGGCCGATCACGAACTCGTCGCCACCGTAGCGGCAGATCACGTCCGTGTCGCGCAGGTTGGCCACCAGGATGCGGGCGATCTCCTTCAGCACGTGGCTGCCGACGGCGTGACCGCTGGAGTCGTTGACCTGTTTGAAGCGGTCGCAGTCGAAGAAGATGACCGCCACCGGCACGTGGAACCGAGGCACGCGGCGCAGCTCCAGCACCATGCGGCGCTTGAACTCGCCTTGATTGCACAGGCCCGTCAGGTCGTCCGTGATGCTGAGCGCGTGCAGGCGCTTGTTGGTCGCCAGGAGCTGGTCCTGGAGCGTCTTCATCCGCCACAGGACCTCGAGCCGCAGAATCAGCTCGAAGAGCTCGAAGGGCCGGACGATGAAGTCGTCCGCGCCGCGCTGGAACCCGCGGATGATCTCGGCGGGCACCTTGTCCGGGTAGACGGCGAAGACCGGCACGAAGAGGTCGCCGGGGAGCATCGCCTTGATGCGCACCAGTTCCTCGAGCGGGTCGTCCATCCCCTTCTGCACGTCGATCATCACGATGTGCGGGCGCAGAGTCTCGAGGCCCTGCCAGATCCCGTCGCCGGGAGGCGTGCCCACGACCGAGTAGCCCCGCGGCTCGAGCGAGGTCTTGAGAAAGGCGAGCTCCGCCGGATCCCGGCCGACGATGAGCAGTCGCCGCTCTTCCAGCATCACGGCAGATCCGCGCAGCAGCGGAACCCGATGGTCGGCCGGGCGCTGCCGGCGGCGCGCTTGCCACCGGCGCTGCAGGCCGCGTCCTCGTCGGCCGAGGTGTAGTCGCCGCCGCGCACCGTCTGGTCGGCCGTCCACTCGGCCACGTTGCCGCTCATGTCCAGGGCGCCGATGGCGCTGCGGCACTTGCTGAACTTGCCCGACTCCGCGATGGAGCGGGCCTCGCCCTCGGCGTCCTCGGTGTTGCAGCGGGCGGCGTCGAAGGCCTTGCCGTAGGGGAAGTCACCGCCGCCGCGGCAGCTGCGCTGCCACTCGGCATCGGTGCACAGGCGCTTGCCCGACGCCTTGCAGAGCCCACCGGCGGCCTCGAAGGTCACCGAGGTCTTCGGGGGGCGGCCCGAGCCGGGGTATTCGTAGGCGTCCACACAGAAGGCCTTGCCGGAGCGCGCGAGTGCGACGCCTTCGGCCCCGGTGATGTCTCGGCCCTTGACGCTGCCCTTGGGGAACGTCGCGGTCGTCACCAGGATGGTGCCGCCCGGGCACGAGGTCTTCTCGTTCGTCGCCGCCGGCTTGGCCGGGGGCGGCGGGGGCTCCTCGGGGACCGGCTTCGCGGCGGCCACGACGGGGGCCTGCGTGGCCGGCGCGGGGGCCTTGGTCGCCGGCGCGGGCGGCGGCGGTGCCTGCGTGGCCGGCGCAGGGG
>CAINDO010000223.1 GCA_903847385.1 uncultured Myxococcales bacterium | reverse complement strand
GTCCCGCCCCCGCCCCCGCCCCCGGGCGGCGACTGCGCGGTGGACTGCCCGGAGAACTACGTCGGCGACGGCGTCTGCGACGACGCCTGCAACACGGCCCCCTGCACCTTCGACGGCGGGGACTGCGACGCCGGCGGCGAGAACGGCGGCGGCCTGGGCTTCGGCGGCGCCGGCGGCGACCCGGGCTTCGGCGGCGACTTCGGGTTCGGCGGCGACCCCGGCTTCGGCGACGAGTGCGCCCCGGGGTGCCCGGCGGACTGGCCCGGCGACGGCGTCTGCGACGCCGAGTGCGACGTGGACGCCTGCGGCTTCGATGGCGGCGACTGCGGCGGCGGCGGCGATCCCGGCGCGGGCGAGTGCGCGCCCGGCTGCCCCGCGGGCTGGCCCGGCGAGGGCTTTTGCGACTAGGAGTGCGACGTGGACGCCTGCGGCTTCGACGGCGGCGACTGCGGCGGCGGCGCTGATCCCGGAGCGGGCGAGTGCGCCCCCGGCTGCCCCGCGGACTGGCCCGGGGACGGCTGGTGTGACTTCGAGTGCGACGTCCCCGCCAGCGGGGTAGACCGCGGCGACAGCGGTGGTGGCGGCGGCGCGGGCGGTGAGTGCGCCCCCCGCTGCCCAGCGGGCTGGCCCGGCGACGGCTGGTGCGACTTCGAGTGCGACGTCGACGCCTGCGGCTTCGACGGCGGCGACTGCGGCTTCTGACCGCCCGGGTCGGCGCTCAGCCGCGCGGGCGCCGACGCCGCGCGCCGACGGCCAGGGCGACGGCCACGAGGCCCCACACGCCGTAGGCCGCGCGATCGGCGGCGAGGCCGACGCTGCAGCCGCCCGACTCGGCCTTCACGCTCTGCCCCGCCCCGGGCATGCACTCCCAGCAGAGGTCGTCGTCGGGCACGCCGCCCACGGGACACACGCCCTCGTGCCGCTCCCAGTGGCCCACGCCGCCTTGGTGCAACGCACAATCGGCGTTCTCGTGGGGCAGGCAGTGGTTGCACTCGTCGAACGAGAACCGGACGTCGTCCGTACAGCCCGCGCGTCGTTTGCAGGTGCCGTCCCCGCCGTCGCTCAGCGTGCAGGCGTCCCCGGGGTTCAGGCCCCGGCAGGGGTCGCCGCAGAGCAGGCACTTGTCGCAGTCCGGGCAGCCGGCGACCTCGTGGTCGGCGCACAGGGTGTCGAGCACGCAGGCGCCGTCCCCCAGGCCGCTGAACTGGCAGGCGTCGCCGTCGCCCAGACCCTCGCAGGGCAGGTAGGCGGCGGGCACGTTGGCGCGCGCCGGGGTCGCGGCCGCCAAGAGCAGCGAAAGACCGAGTGCACCGAGACGCGCGGGCGACATGGGGGCTCCTGCGGAACTAGGCATCGATGGGCGTGGCGTCGACTTCGCCGAGGGCGTCGACCCCGTGCGCGTTGGCCTCGGGCTCCGGGGCCAGCGTGAAGGAGAAGACCGCGCCGGCCTCGGGCATGGCGTCCGCCCACACCCGCCCGCCGTGCAACCGCACCACCCGCTGCACGGTCGTCAGGCCGAGGCCCGTGCCGGCGTAGCTGCGCTCGTCGTGCAGGCGCTGGAACGGCTTGAACAGCTTGTCCGTGTAGGCCGGATCGAACCCCACGCCGTTGTCCCGCACGAAGTAGGCCGGCGGCGTGCGGCTCGTGTCCACGCCGACCTCGATCTCGGTCGTCGCGCGCTCGGCGGTGAACTTCCAGGCGTTGGAGAGCAGGTTCTCCAGGGCGACTTGCAGGATGCTGGCGTCCGCGGCCGCGGGCAGGTGCTCGGGCACCTTCAGGTGCACCGCCCGCCGCGGGGACTGGCGCCGCAGATCCTCGACGATCTGCCGCACCACGGGCGCGAGATCCACGGGCTGCACCTCGACCTGGGACGACGCCGTGCGGGCGAACCGGGTCAGCGCGGTCAGGATGGCGTCCTGTCGCAGCACGGCGCGGCGCGTGCGCTCCAGCAGGTCCAGGCCGTCCGGGTTCATCGAGGCGCCGTGTTCGTCCACCAGCAGCGTGACCAGGCCCTCGACGGAGCGCAGCGGGCCGCGCAGGTCGTGGGCGCAGGAGCGCACGAAGGCGAGCATCTCCTCGTTGGCCAGCATGAGCTCGCGGGTCCGCAGGTCGACGCGGTGCTCCAGCGTCTCGTTGAGCGTGCGGATGGTCTGCTCGGCGCGGTGGCGCTCGACCGCGTAACACACGGCCCGCCAGATCTGGTGGCCGTCGGCCCGGCCCTTGATCAGGTAGTCCTGGGCGCCGGCCTGCACGGCGCGCACGCCCGTGGCGACGTCGTCGCGACCCGTGAGCACGACCAGGGGCACGCCCGGCGAGCGGCTCTGGACGCGCGAGAGCGTCTGCAGGCCGCGGGTGGCGCCCAGGTCCAGGTCGAGCAGCACGGCGTCGAACCGCTCTTCGCCCATCCGGTGGAGCGCCGGCTCGAGGGCGGGCTCCCAGATGAGCTCGCAGCAGGCGTCGGGCACCTCGTCCAGCGCGGCGCGCAGCAGGCCCTCGTCGCCCGGATTGTCCTCGACGAGCAGAATGTGGAGCGACGTCGGCAGCACGGGCGGTCCCCCGGATTTTCCCGAGGCTACTCTGCGCCTGTTCGTTCCGACGGGCAAGACGGGCAAAGCCCTCGAGGGAGGGTCTTTCCGACGATTCCGACCGGGTGTAGGGTGCCTCGGTCCGTCAAAGAGCTCGGGGGGAGGTCATGACGCGCATCATCACCTGGGGGGCGCATGCCGCGCGATTGGCCGAGCCATTACGCGCGGCCGGCCGCGACGTGACCGGGGTCGAGGGTCGCGTGGCCGCCGAGTCGGCCGCGCTCACGGACGAGGTGGGCGTGCTCCTGGCCGACGCGGCGCTCACCGCCGAGGTCGCCGCCGTGCGGGCCGCGCGCGCCGATCAGGGCCTCCCGGCGCTTCGATGGATCGCCCTGGGGGACGAGGTCGAGGCCGAGGTTGCCTTGGCCGCCGGCGCCGACTGGGCGGTGCCACCCTGGCCAAGGCTCGTCGCCCGCGCGGTCACCAGCGCGTTCGACGCCGTGCGCCGCGAGCGGGACCTGATGGGCACGCACCGCGACACGTTCTTCGCCCTGTCGCTGGACATGTTCTGCATCGCCGACTTCCAGGGGTACTTCAAACACCTGAACCCGGCCTGGTCGGCGCTGGGCTGGAGCTTCGAGGAGCTGCAGGCCAAGCCGTTCCTGGACTTCGTGCACCCCGAGGACGTCCAGCCCACGCTGGACATCATGGGCAAGCTGACCACGAGCGACTTCGCCACGATCTCGTTCGAGAACCGCTACCGCTGCAAGGACGGCACGTACCGGTGGCTCCTGTGGTCGTCGCGGACCAACCACGGCGCCGCGCGCCCCGAGGACCGCTTCTACTTCGCCGTCGCGCGGGACATCACGGAGCGCAAGGCGCGCGAGGCCGAGCTGCGGCTTCAGACGGAGCGGCTCGCCCGGTCGAACGCCGAGCTCGAGCAGTTCGCCCACATCGCCTCCCACGACCTGCAGGAGCCGCTGCGCATGGTGGGCAGCTACGTGCGCCTGCTGGAGAAGCGCTACCGCGGGCAGCTCGACGACCAGGCGGACAAGTACATCCACTTCGCCGCGGACGGCGCGCAGCGCATGCAGGCGCTGATCTCCGACCTGCTCGCGTTCGCGCGGGTGGGGGCCGAGGCGAGCACCCCGGCCGTCGTCGAGGCCGACGAGATCTGCCGCCGCGTCCTGGACGACCTCGGCGCCACGCTGATGGAGTCCGCCGCGCGCGTCACGGCCGAGCAGCTGCCCTCGGTCCGGGTCGACCCCGCGCAGCTTCGGCAGGTCTTCCTGAACCTGATCGGCAACGCCGTGAAGTTCCACCGCGCCGAGGCGCCCCCCCGGGTCCACGTCGCGGCGATCCTCGAGGCCGGGCACGCGCACTTCACCGTGGCCGACAACGGCATCGGCATCGACGCGCAGAACTACCAGCGCATCTTCGAGCTCTTCCAGCGTCTGCACGGCCGCACGGAGTACCCGGGCACGGGCCTGGGGCTGGCCATCGTGAAGAAGATCGTCGAGCGACACCGCGGCCGCATCTGGGTGGACTCCACCCCCGGCGAGGGCACGACCTTCCACTTCACCCTGCCGGTCTGACCGCGTCGTCACGGAAAAGTCACTTTCTCCGGCGCGAAGCGACGCCGCGCGGGTGCAGACTCCGCGCCCATGCAGCTCGACCGCCGACGCTTCCTGCACCTCTCGGGGCTGACCGCCCTGCAACTCGCCGTGCTCGGCTGCCGCAGCGCGCCCGTCGCCCGGCCGCCGGCGTCTCCGGGACCCCTCGGCCCGCTCGTCTCGCGACCGGACGCCCTGCTCGACCTGCCCGCCGGCTTCTCCTGTGTTCGCCTGCAACGCGCCGGCACCGACCGCCTCGACGACGGGCGCCCCGTGCCCGGCTGCCTGGACGGCATGGCCTGCTTCGCCGCCGCGGACGGCACCTGGGTGCTGCTGCGCAACCACGAGATCGGCGACGACGCCTGGGTCGACGAGTACAAGTACACGGGGCAGGCCAAGATCGTGACCTGGGGGCCCGACGACCGGCCGGTCGACCCGCGCATGCACGGCGGGGTGAGCCGCCTCGTGCTCGATCCGGCGGCCCTGCGCCTCGCCCTCTCCGGGGACGCCGCGGCGCGGCCGCTGAAGGGCGCGCACATGGCCCTGACCGGCACCGAGTGCAACTGCGCCGGCGGCCGCCTGCCCGAGGGCTGGGTGAGCTGCGAGGAGACGGACACGGCGGGGCACGGATACCCCTTTCTCGTCTCCCCGGACGCGGCGAGCCCCCCGCGGCGCCTCGAGTCCTGGGGGCGCCTGCGCCGCGAGGGCATCGCGGTGCACGGCGGCTGCGTCTACATGACCGAGGACCACGAGTCGGCGTGTTTCTACCGCTTCCGCCCGGCGGACGCGGCGGACCTCTTCGGCCCCGGCGTGCTCGAGGTGCTGTGCCTGCCCGGCCGCACGCTGACGCACCGCAAGGGTGAGCGCCTGCTCCCCATGGACTTCGTCTCCGAGGTCGAGTGGCGGCCCGTGCCCGAGCCCCAGGCCGCGACCACCCCCTGTCGCGAGCAGGTCCCCGCGGCCGCGCGTTTCCACCGCACCGAGGGCGTTGCCGCGGACGCCGCCGGCGTGTGGTTCGTGGCGAGCCTGGGCGGACCGCGCGGCAAGGGTCAGCTGTTTCGCCTCGAGCCGGGCGCGTCGGGCGCTCCGGACCGGCTGCGCATGGTGCTGCAGGTCGAGGACCCGGCGGTGCTGGCCATGCCCGACAACCTGTGCCTCGCACCGTGGGGAGACCTGCTGCTCTGCGAGGACAACTACGTGTCCGACGACGTCGTGACCGCGCAGCACCTGCGCGGGCTCATGCCGGACGGCACGCTGTACGATCTGGCGCGCAACCCCCAGAACCGCCCCATCCGCCCCGGGGAAGCGCCCGGCGACGAGTTCACCGGCGCGTGTTTCTCCCCGGACGGCCGCGTGCTGTTCGTGAACCTTCAGGGCGATCGCGACGAGACGCTGGCCATCACCGGCCCCTGGCCGAAGGCGCGCTGACCGCCGCCGGGCTGCTCTGGATCAAGCGCGGCTGAAGTCGGTCGATTCCGGCGACGATACCGGGGACGCCATGCCGCCTGCGCCGATACCGCCGACGCCGCAGACCCCTGCGAACGCCTCGACCGCCGTTCAACGCTGGACGTGGGCCAGCATGACGGCCGCCGTCGCCCTGTGCGGCGCCGTGGCCTGGGAGTTGGCCGGGCCGGCGCACCCGGCGCACATCGCGAGCCCGGACGCCGCCGGCGCGTCGGCCGAGCAACGCATCGTCGGTGTCCTGGCCGCCTGCGCGGTCCTGCTCGGGGGGCTGGCCGTCGCCGCCTGGCAGGGGGGACGCCGCGAGCGGGCCGCGACGGAGGCGCTGCGCGAGACCGAGCGTCGGCTGCGCATGGTGGGCGACAACCTGCCCGACACCTACCTGTACCAGTACCTGCACGAGGCGGACGGCACGCCGCGGTTCACGTTCATCAGCGCCGGCGCGGCGCGGGTGCACGGCGTGCCGCTCGAGGTCATCCTCGCGGGCACGGGCCACCTGCTGGCGGCTGCGCTGTCGCCCGAGCAGGCCAGTGTGTTGGCCGCGCTCGAGGCCCGAAGTGCGCGCGACCTGACGGACTTCGACCTCGACCTGAACTTCGTCCGCGGGGATGGCGAGCCGCGCATCCTGCACCTGCGCTCGCGGCCGAGCCGGCTGCCCGACGGCCGGACGCAGTGGGACGGCATCGCCGTGGACGTGACGGAGCACCGCCGCAACCAGGCGGCCATCTGGGCGGCCAACGCGCGCTACGCTCGGCAGGAGGCCGCGCTCACCGCCCTGACCCGCACCTGTGCGCTGGGGCAGGTGCCCTTGCCCGCGCTGCTGTCCGAGATCACGCGCGTGGCGGCCGACACCCTCGACGCCGATCACGTGTCGATCTGGCAGGCGGACGAGGTGCGCGCCGCGCTGACCTGCCACGACGCCTGCGACCGACGCACGGCGTCCCACACGCGCGGGCAGACGAGCGTCGGCGAGGCCGTCAGCGCCTCGTTCCAGATGCTCGCCGCGGCCGACGTGCACGCGGTGGTGGGCGAGCCCGAGCCCGGGCCCATGCGTGACCTGACGGCGCGCCTTTTCCCCGGCGTGCCGGTCAACGGTCTCCTCACCGCGCCCGTTCATCGCGCCCACGACGAGGGCCGCGCCGGGCTGCTCGCGGTCGCCTCGCGTCGCGCGCGCGCGCCGTGGACCGCCGACGAGCAGGCCTTCACGGTCGCCGTGGCCAACATCGTCTCGTGGCTGGTCGAGATGAGCGAGCGGCAGGGGGTCGAGGCGCGCCTGCGCCACGCGCAGAAGCTCGAGGCCATCGGCCAGCTCGCCGGCGGTGTGGCCCACGACTTCAACAACATCCTGGCCGCGATGATGATGCAGACCGAGCTCGTCGAGTCGGTGCCCGGGCTGCCCGCCGAGGCCCGCGAGGGCCTCCGCGAACTCCGGCAGGCCACGGAGCGGGCGGCCAACCTGACCCGGCAGATGCTCCTCTTCAGCCGGCGGCAGGTGATGCAGCCGCGGGTGGTGGACGTCAACGAGCAGGTCCAGAGCCTGGCGAAGATGCTCGAGCGGCTGATCGGCGAGGACGTGCGCCTCGTCCGGCGGCTCGCGACGACCCCGCTGCGCACCCTGGCCGATCCCGGCATGCTGGACCAGGTGCTGATGAACCTGGCGGTCAACGCCCGCGACGCCATGCCCGGCGGCGGCACGCTGACGCTGTCGACCTCCGTCGTCGTGGTGGACGCCGTGCGGGCCCGGACGCACCCCCACGCCACCGAGGGCCGGTTCCTGTGCATCGCGCTGGCGGACACGGGCGTGGGCATCTCGCCGGAGCATCTCCAGCGCATCTTCGAGCCGTTCTTCACCACCAAGTCGGCGGGCAAGGGGACCGGGCTGGGGCTGGCGACGGCCTTCGGCATCGTCACGCAGCACCGGGGCTGGATCGACGTGCGCACCGAGGTCGGCCGCGGCACCACCTTCGAGGTCTACCTGCCGCAGAGCGGCGAGCTCACGCCCGTCCCGACCCGGAACTCCGCCCCGCCCGTGGCCCGCGGGCAGGAGGAGACGCTCCTGCTCGTCGAGGACGAGGCCGGCGTACGCGCCGTCGCCCAGGCCGTGCTCGCGCGCCACGGCTACCACGTGCTCGAGGCCCCCGACGGCCCGCGGGCGTTCGAGCTCTGGCGGGCGCACAAGGACGAGATCGCCCTGGTGATCACGGACATGGTCATGCCTGGCGGGCTCACGGGCCGGCAGCTCGTCGGGGCGATCCGCCGCGAATCCCCGGACCTGCGCGTCGTCTACATGAGCGGCTACGACCCGGAGGCCGCCGGCGGCGAGTTCGTGCTCGAAGCCGGCGAGCACTTCCTGCCCAAGCCCTTCGGGCCCCGGCCGCTGCTCGAGATGGTCCGCACCGCCCTGGGCCGCGAGGCCACGCCCGCCTGACGCGCGGCGGCGTCAGGCGTTGCGGTGCACCAGGTCCAGGGGCAGCAGCGGCGAGGGCGTCGTCGAGCACACGATCCACAGCTGGTGCGCCGCGCGGGTGGCCCCGACGTGCATCAGGTGGCGGCTCTCCGTCGAGTCCGGGTACTGCTCTCCGGTGGCCTCGAGGAGCACGATGTAGTCGTACTCCAGGCCCTTCACCTGGTAGACGTCCGTCACGTCCACCCCCGGCGAGAAGTCGAAGTTCTGCCGGTCCACGCGGCGCAGGTGGCTGCAGTCCGCGCGCTCCAGCGTGCGGTAGTAGAGGTCGGCCACCTCGGGCGTGCGGGCGACGAGCGCGACCGAGCAGTTGCGCTCGCGGCGGCGCAGGTTCTTCAGCGCCTCCGCCAGGAACGCCACGGCCTCGCCCTGTTCGCCGAAGCGGAACACCTCGACGGGCGCACCGTCCCGCGCGTCGCGGCCCTCGGGGTTGATGTTCAGGGGCCCGAGCACGTGGCGCGCCAGGGCCATCACCTGACGCGTCGACCGGTAGCTCACGGCCAGGGGCGGCAGCATGTGCGCGTTCACGCCCAGCTCCTTGACCAGCACGTCCCAGTCCTCGAAGCCGTTGTCGAACCAGATGCGCTGCGCCGTGTCGCCGGCCAGCGTGACCGGGCCGCCGGGGCGCACGCACTCCAGCAGCACCTTGAGCGAGAGCGGCGAGAAGTCCTGCGCCTCGTCCACCATCAGGTGCTCCAGCAGGATGCCCGGGCCGTTGGGGCCGGCCATCGTGCCGTACTTGAGCTGGCAGAGCCGCAGCAGGATGGCCATGTCGTCCACGTCCAGGCGGCCCTGCAGATCGCCGGCGTCCAGATCGCCGCCGTCGATGGCCTGCCGGCGGTCGGCGTCGATGTGGCGGTAGTCGGGCGGGTCGTCGGACTGCTTGGCCACGGCCTCGACGAGCTGCTCGATGGCCCAGTCGTAGGGGTGCTCGCCCTGCGCGGCGAAGCCCTGCCGCAGGCGCTCGCGATCCGTGAGCAGCGACGCCCACGTCTCCACGGGATCGCCGAGCGTGTCCATGGCCTGCCGCATCGCGATGCGCAGGTCGCCGCGGTTGCGGGCGGCCTCGGGGGCGGTCTCGGCCCACTTCTCCAGGGCGCGCAGGCGGGGCACGGGGGCCAGGTTGCGGCGCTGCACCCACGCGCGGAGCATGCTCTCGCCGCCGACCTCTTTGAAGATGTCGTCGTAGGTGCGCGCTTCGGCCGCCACGGCCTTCTCCAGCATGCGCAGCATGGCCGGGTGGCGCTTCAGGCGGCGGGCCTCGCTCGGCGTGTCGTCCGTCATCTTGCGCTTGGCCATGCGGGGCAGCACGCGGCGCATGGACTCCAGCGCGAACTTGGGGAAGTCGACGATGGGCACGCCGGGGACCTCGAGCGAGGGCAGCACCTGCGCGATGTAGCGCGCCAGCGCCGAGCCCGGCGTGACGATGCACATGCGTTTGGTGACGTACCGCTTGGGGTCCTGGAAGTGCAGCCAGGCCGCGCGGTGCAGGCCGATCGTGGTCTTGCCGGTGCCGGCGCCGCCGCGGATGACCACGACGCCGGAGCGCTCGGTGGTGATGGCGGAGAACTGCGCCTTGTCGATGAGCGAGGTGATCTCCGGCAGGCGCTGGTCCACCCCGCGAAGTTCGCTGCGGCGCAGCTCCGGCGCCCGCATGGCCGTCCCCGAGCCGCCCGCGAGGCGGCCGACGTCGATGGTGGCCGGGCCCCAGGCGCCCTCTTCGCCGCGCACCCACTGCTCGTCGCCGACGCGCACCCGGACCAGCCGGCCGCCGTGCACCGTCAGCGTGCGGCGGGCCTCGACCACACCGGCGCGGATGTTGCCCCCGAAGTCCTCTTCATACTCATCGCCCTCTTCGTAGCGATAAAAGATGCGTGAGATCGGAGAGTTGCGCCAGTCGGTGATGTGCACGCCCAGCCGCGGCTCGATGAAGGCGCGGCGGCCGATGAACACGTCCGTGACGCGGTCCTTCTCGCGCAGGCGCACGTGCGCGAAGTAGGGGTTCTGCGCGTCCGCGGGCATGGTGCGGCCGCGGCCGGCGGCCTCGCGCAGGGCGGCGAGGCGCGTCATGTGCTCGACGAGCGCGGCCTGATCCTCCGCCCGGGACTCGGCGAGCTCGTCGCGCAGGGCGAGCAGCTCGCGGTCGAAGTCCGCGGAGGTCGTCTCGGCGGCCACGAACTCGGCGACTTTTCGCTGCACGAGCCGGAGCGCCTGCTCTTCTTCGTCGATGATCGATTGCCAGTCCAAGGTCCGCGCCTGCGTCCGGGGAAATTTCGGGGGCGGGGTTCTTAGCACGGCAGGGCGGCGCGCCGCCATGGCGGTCGACCCGTGGGACGCGCAGCGTCATGTGCGACGAGCGCACCGAAAGGGTCGCAAGCGCCCGGCAGTACGCTGAATCAGGCACATCGAAACCCAGGAACGCCCATGAAGACCCTCGCCGCACTCCCGCTGATCATCACGCTCCTCGCGTGCAACGCCGAGTCGACGTCCGCCGACGGGCCGGAGGTCGACGCCGGCCCCTGCGCGCCGGCGAGCACCACCGGCAAAGTCACCCTCGACGTCCCGGCGCGCCGGCAGGTCGACGTGCTCTGGGTCGTCGACGACTCCGGATCCATGTGCGAGAAGCAGGGGCGACTGGCCGAAGCCTTCCGCGGCGTGGCGGCGGACATCGTCGCTTCGGGCGTCGACTACCGCATGGCGGTCACCACCACGGACCTGCGAACACCGACGGCGAAGGGCCGCTTTCGGGACGCTCCGGCACCGCGGACCCCGGGGCCGGGGCTCTGCGAGGCCCTCGAGCGCACCGCAGACTGTCCGCTGGACCCCGAGGCACCGCCGGATGCCCCGCGCCTGGCCTTCGGGCCGATGCTCTCGAACGGCGACGCCGAGTTGACCGCCGAGGTGCTCGCCGACCGGTTCGCCTGCCTCGCGGTCGCCGGCACCTCGGGCGATGGCTTCGAGAAGGGCCTCGAGGCCATGCGCCTCGCGCTCGACTGCAACGGACCCAACGCGGCCCTGTTCTCGGCCTGCTGCGTGGCCAGCGACGCCGGAGACAGGGCCTTCGACCCCACGTGCCCGGGCAGCGCGGACGCCGCGCCCGAGTTCCTGCGTCCCGGGGCCGACCTCTTCGTCGTGTTCTTGACGGACGAGGTCGACTGCTCCGACCCCGCCTCGAACCCCGGGGCGAGCCGCAGAGCCATCTGCAGGTCCGGTCCCGACGACGGCCCCGACGCGGACGCCCTGCCCGACGGCTTCGCCCATCCGGCGCTGTGTCCCGACGGGAACGCCGCCGCGTGTTACGCCGCCGAGTGCGGGGACCTCGCACCCGATGCCTGCCACGCCGCGCGGTGTGTCGTCGATCGCGCCGACAACGACGACTGCGAGTGGCGGCGCGATGTGTTGACGCCCGTCGGTGAATACGTCGACTTCCTGAGGAACCTCAAGCCCGGGCGGCCCCGCGGGGTGACCGTCGTCTCCATCGTCGGCGACCGCAGCCGCGTCGAGCTCGCCGACGGCGAGGTGGTGGACGCCTCGTTCGTGCCGGGCCCGGTGCCCGAGGCCTGTCAGTGGCAGTCGACCGCCGGCCCGGAGCCGACCCGGACCTTCGTCGACTCGGTGTGTTGCCCGGACGGGGTCTGCACCGGTGCCCCGAGCCCGAGCTGCGAGTCCGCCGCCGGCGTGGCCTTCAACGGCCTCCGCTACCTGCAACTGGCCGAGGCCTTCGAGGGCGATGCCGCCGACTGCGCGACTTACGGCGCCTGCGGGTCCATCTGCCACGACACGTTCTCGCGCGAAGTGCACCGGATCTCGGACCAGTTCACAACGTTGCGTTACGTCGTGTGTCTGTCGTCCCTGCCCGTCTGCGAGACCGCGGCCGGAGACGATTGCGAGACGCAGGCCGACCGTGAGACGCCGGCCAACTACGGCCGCCACCTGACGGTCACGCAGTCCTGCGCCGGCGACGCCTGCACGCCCGACGCCGCGCCGTTCGAGCTCGAGGGGGAGGCCTATGAGATCCGCGGAACGGACGCCTGCCCCAGGGGCCTGGAAGTGCAGTTGCTCGGCGCGCTGCCCGCCGGCGCTCACGTCGAGGTCACCTGGCTCACCGATCCTGCCGGGGCGTGCGCGGTGCCGTGAGCCCGGAGCGCGTCCCGACGAGCGATTTCGTGAAGGCACGGGCTGTGCTCGCGCCCGAACCTGACCGATTCTTCTGAAATGGACGACCCGAACTCCGAAGCGACCGCGGTCGGTCAAGCCTTCCTGCGCAAGGCGGCGGGGGACTGGACCGGGCTGGCGAACGCGCCCGCGGGGACCGCGCTGCGCCGGACCACTTCGCCCGGCCCGCCGGCGACGTCTGCCCCGTCGGTCGAGGGCGTGGCGCTCCTCGAGCTCGCGTCCGATCTCGAGGTGGGGCGGGCGCTCGGCGAGGGCGGCATGGGGATCGTCTCGCTGGCGCGGCAGCGGTCCCTCGATCGCAGCGTGGCCGTGAAGGGGGTGCGGGCCGAGGCCGCCACGCCGGCGGCCCAGGCGGCCCTCATCGACGAGGGCCGCGTCACCGGCTCGCTCGAGCACCCCAACATCGTGCCGGTGCATGCCCTCGGTCGCGGTCCCGACGGGCGCCCCGTCATCGTGATGAAACGCATCGAGGGCGTGTCGTGGCCGACGTTGCTCGACCAGCCGGACCACCCGCTCTGGGTGCGGCTCGAGGCGCGCACGGGCGACCGCCTCGCCGCGGGGATCGAGATCCTGGTGGCGGTCTGCGACGCCCTCGGGTTCGCCCACGCGCGGGGCATCGTGCACCGGGACGTGAAGCCGGAGAACGTGATGCTCGGCGAGCACGGCGAGGTCTACCTGGTGGATTGGGGCATCGCTTGCCGCGTCGGCGGGCCGCCCGTGGCGGAGCTCGTCGGCACGCCGGCCTACCTGGCGCCCGAGATGCTGGACCCGGACACGCGGCGCGTCGGCCCTCGGACGGACGTCTACCTGCTGGGGGGCGTGCTGCATCGTCTGCTGACGGGGCGTCCGCCGCACGGTGGCGCCACCGTCACCGAGGCGCTCGGGCGGGCGCTCCTCGGTGTGACCCTGGAGGTCGCGGACGAGCGGCAACGGGCCCTGGTGGCTCTGGCCCGCGCGGCGCTCGCGCGGGCGCCCGAGCTTCGGCCGCCGAGCGTGGACGCCGTGCGCGAGGGCCTCGTGGGGTGGCTTCGGCGTCGTGAGGCCCTGGCGCTCGGGCAGAGCGCGCTGGCGCGGGTCTCCGAGGTCGAGGCCTTGGCCGCCGAGGTGGACGCGGGCCGGGCCTCACCGGCGCGGCTCGAGCAGGCGGCGCTCGCCTGCCGCGTGGAGTTCTCCCTGGCGCTGCGGGCCTGGCCGGAGAACCCGGAGGTGGTCGAGGGCTGGTGCCGGTGTCGCCTGCGTCTGTTCGACTCGGCCATGGTCCGTGACCAGCTCGAGGCCGCGGAGGGCCTGCTGGACGAGCTGCGCGAGGCGGGGGCCGAGCCCGCGCGACTCGAAGCCGGGGCCGTGGCCCTGCGGGCGCGGCGCGAAGCCCTGCGGGCGGACGCGGCGGCCGCCGAGGGCGGGCGTCGCCTGGCCCGGGAGCTGGACGAGCGTGTGTCCCGGGGCGAGCGGACGTGGTTCTGGGGCGTGCTGTTGGGCTCCACGAGTGTGGTCCTGGCGCTCATCCTCGCGCGGGGCGGGCTGGCGGCGGTCAGCGTGCTGGAGACGGCGTTTCTGGCCGCAGGCGTCGACGCCGCGCTCCTCGGGGCGGCGTTCCTGGGCCGCCGCGCGATGCTGGCCAACGCGTTCAACCGCCGCATGACCTGGGTCGTGCTCTGGTCCATGACCGCGCTCGTCCTGCATCGCTTCGCCGCCTACGGGGCGGGGGAGCAGCGCGTCGAGGCCGTCCTGGTGGGCGATCTGTGGATCCTCGCGGGCATCACGGGCACGGCAGCCCTGGCGGTGCAGCCCCTGTTCGGGGTGGTGGCGTGCGGCTTCGGGCTCTCCGCCGTCGCGGCGGCGCGATGGCCGGCGTTCACGCTCGAACTCTTCGCCGGGGCGCCGGTCGTGACGGTCGTCGCCGCCATGGTGGCCCACGGTCGGTCCTTGCGGCGGCGCGGTTGAGGCCGCGCGCCGTCACCGGTTGAAGGTCAGGCTGAAGCGCCGGCCGGGCTCGATGGGGATCTCCTCCTGGTGCACGATCTGGGGGCGCCAATGCTGCAGCGTGTCGTCCGTGGCCACGAGACGGCTCTGGGTGAGCGTGAGCGTGCGGGCCGGGACGGGCACGGGGGCGAGGATGGCGAACTCCACCCGGACGACCTGGCGGCCGGGCCCCACGAGGCCGCCCGCCACGCCGCGGACCTCGTCGGCGAACGCGCGCACGACGCGGACCGTCAAGCCGCCGCCGACGTCGATGGGCTCGTCCGGCTCGACGCGATAGGTGGCCGCGGCGAGGCCCCCGCTGCGCTCCTCCCGCAGGCGGGTGAGCACGCGGTCGAAGTGGTACTGCACGCGCTCGGCGGCGCCCGGCGACTCGGCGCGTGTGCCCCCCCGCGCCGCCTCACGCCGGGCGCGGGCCTCGCCTTCGGCCCGGAGCGCGGCGTCGCCGCCGGCCTCGCCGTAAACGGTGCGCAGCGTCTCGCCGCCCAACTGGCCGTCCACCGTGAGGCCGTGTCGCTGTTGGAACCAGCACACGGCCAGCACGGCCTCGACCTGTTCGCGCTGGTCGGGCTCGGGTACCAGGGCGGCCGACACCTCGCCGCTGTAGGCCGCCCGCAGGTGCTCGGCGGCCCGGGGACTCGCCGCGGCGGCCCGGCCGTGGCGGGCGAGCGCGCGCGCCAGGTCCACCTGTGGGAAGCCCGCCTGCACGGCGGCCGAGCGCAGATCCGCGGCGCGCATGGGGGCGCCCTCGCGGGGGCGGCCGTCGGGCGAGGGCACGCCGTCCGCCGGGGCGGACATGCCGTCCGGCAGGCGCGGTGCGGCGGCCTGGGCCATCTCCAACCTGACCCGTGCGATGGCCTGATCATAGGCTTCAGCGGCCTCGGCGAAGCCTTGCGCGGCCTCGGCGAAGGCCAATCCGGCCACGCGATAACCCGACTCTCGCTGTGCCCCGGCGGCGGGAGAGGCGGTGCGCAGGGCGTCCTCGGCGCGGGTCTGGGCCGCCCGGGCGGTCGCGAGGCGCGCCTCGCCCGTCGTCATCGCCGCGCCGGTGGTGCCGGAGGACATGTGACCGCGGAGCGACAACGCCTCGCGCTCGGACCGCTCGGCGTGGGTGCGCTCGCGGGTCAGGCGTTGCCGCGCGGCGTCCATCTCGTACCAGGCCTCGTAGCCGCCCTCGGAGAGCCCCTGGGGCGGGCCCGCGCCGTCCGCGCCCGTGGCGCGCCGCAGCAGGCCCTCGGCGCGGTCGAGCAGACCCTGATAGTCGGCCACGACCTGCTCGCGAGGCACCGGCATGTCCTCGTACTGGCTGCCGTCGCGGATGGCCGTCAGGCGCCCGCGCAGGCCGTCGATCTCGCGGCGCAGGTCGAAGAGCACCGAGGCCTCGACGGGCGGGCGCGGCGACTGCCGCTCCCACGTCTGCAAGCGTGTGTCGATGGCCGAGATCCGGCCCTCCAGGGCCGTCCGCTGGTCGGCGGACAGGAAGTTGGGATCCTCGACCCCGGCCGTGAAGAGTCGCAGCGAGCGCGAGGCGGCGCCGCCCGCCAGCGACCGGAGCACGGTCATGGCGCGGTCGCCGTCCGCCGCCACCAGCTCCGCGAAGATGCGGGAGCGCTCCGCGTCCCCGGCCGCCGTCGTCGGCACCTGCGCCAGCTGTCGATAGGCGGAGTCGTAGCAGGTGAAGCCGTGGCCGGCGCGATCGCCCTGCGAGGCGCGGCTGTTCTCCAGGTAGCGCTGGTGCGCCTGGCGCATCTGGCCCTGGGTGAACTCCTCGGTGATGCGCCAGCTGCGCGACTGGCCGTCCTCGCCCGGCGCGCGGCGCTCCCCGGTGTATTGGTAGTTGCGCTCCGCCTCCGGCGCGTCGAGCTGGTCGCTGTCCAGGTAGGTGGTGCTGCCCGAGTCCAGGCGGCCGCGCCGCAGGCCGCGATGGGTCACGCGGGTCTGGCGCGCGGCGCCCGTGCCCGAGGTCTCGGTGATCGACGAGGTCTGCGAGCGGGTCTCCAGGCTGGCGGCGATCAGGCTCGCCCCGGACTGATCGATGCGGCCCTGCTCGACGGTGTGCGAGGTGAAGGTCACACCGGTCCGACCGGGCTCCAGGGGGCCGTGACCGCCCAGGAATCGGGTGAGCGAGCGCTCGCCCGTGGTGAGGTTCACGCTCACGACGTCCGTCACGGTGTAGGACCGCCCGTTGTCCACCAGGCCCAACGACCCGCTGACGGACAGGCCGGCGGCGCCCACGGTGGGGTTCACGATGCGCTCGCTCTGGTACTGCTGGGTGACCTTGAGCGCCTCGGCGGACTCCTTCTCCACCTGCGACGACTCGGTCGGGGTCCACTGCACACCCACGCCGATGCTCACCAGGCCGCCGAGGCGGGCGGCGCCCGAGGCCGAGAGCTGCCCGCCCACGGCGACGGTGCGCGAGGTGCCCAGGGGCGCGCGCCGCCAGAAGTCCACCGTGCCCTGCTCGCCGCTCAGCGCGTTGAAGAACCGCGACGCGATGGCGTTGGCGTCCCAGGTCCGGAAGCTCTGCTGGAAGCTCGCCGCCGCCTCGAACGTGGGGAAGACGTCCACGCCCTCGCGCGCCCGCTCGACCTGACCGCCGACGGAGCCGGAGGCGCGGCCTCGCTCGGCGCCGAGCTCCCCGCCGATGCGCAGGGCGACGCGCCAGGAGACGCGCCAAGTGCCGTCCGTCCCGCGCTGCGGCGGCTCGGCGTAGTAGGTGCCGCCGCCGCTGATCTGGCCGCTGACCGAGCGGCCCTCGCCGCGGCCGCGGGTGACGCCGCCGCTCATCGTGACGCCACGGACGTCGCCGTCCGCGCCGCGCTCGACCTGTGCGCCCGCCTGGGCGCTGTTGCCCTCGCCGCTGGTCGGCACCTGCACCTGCGCCGAGTTGTGCGTGAGCGTGGCCGTCGCGCCGGAGCTGCCCAGCGGGATCTGATTCAGGGGGCGGACGCTCGCCGAGGGCTCGGCCGGAGCCCCCGTCGGCAGCTCGACGGGCGAGTCGTCCGGCGCCGGAGTCTGCGCGGGCGTCCCGACCGGCACGATGGGGTGGGTGACGACGGCGGGGGTCTGGGCCTCGGGCGCCGGAGTGTGCGCGGGCGTCCCGACCGGCACGATGGGGCGGGTGACGACGGCGGGGGTCTGGGCCTCGGGCGCCGGAGTCTGCGCGGGCGTCCCGACCGGCACGATCGGGCGGGTGACGACGGCGGGGGTCTCGGCCTGGGGCTCCGGTGGCGTCGCGTCGGCTCGGGGGCTCGTCCGCGGCTGCGGCGTGAGGATGGGCCGGGGCTGCGTGCCGACGGGCGTGTCGGGGTCCACCAGGGACTCGCCGCCCGCCCCCCAGCGCGTCGGGTGGGTCGACCGGCGCTGCGCCCACGCGATGGCCGCGGGTTCGAGCGCCTCCAGGCGGTCCTCGGCGCGGGCGATCACCCGCTCCGCCCGAGCGGTCAGGGCGGGATCGCCCGCCACGGCCGCGCGGCGGCGGAGCTCGTCCACGTGGCCCCGCAATGCGTGGACGGTGGCCTCGGCCGCGTCGCCGTGCCAGCGCCCGTGCGTGGGCTCGCCGGACGCGATCTCCGCCAGGGCCGCCGCCTCCGTGGACCCATCCCCCACGGCGCCCCGCCCGGGGCCCGTATGGGCGACGAGCTCACCCACGGCCGCGTCGATCTCCTCGATGCGGCGGCGCGCCTCCTGCACCGCCTGCTCCCCGGAGGCCCGGCGCCGCGTGAGGCCGGCCTCCAGCGCGGGAAAGTCCACCTCGCCGGTCCGTTGGACGGAGCGGAGGAAACCGTCCAGGGCCTCGGGCGAGAGCGTGCGCCGCAGCAGCGCCAGCGTCTCGCGCCCCTCCGGGGTCAGGCCGGCCGCCAACTCCGGCGCATCGGCGCCGAGGACGCGGGGCGCCTCCGGGGGCGGGGTGGCGCCCGGGGGTGGGGGTGCCACGGACTCGGCCAGCGTCTGTTGCGCGGCGTTCCACTCCTGGGACTGCCCTCGAGCCGACCGGGAGATTGGATCGGCGCGCCCGCCCGCCCCCGGGGAAGCTTCACCGCGCACGCCCCCGCTGCGGCCCGGGCTGCGTGCGCCCCGCTCCCGATACCCCCCGCCGCCCATCAGCGCGCCCCCCCGGCCACCGCGGCGAAGGGGGCCCAGCGGGGGTCGGCGGCGCGGCGCGCGAGCTCGGCGCGGGCGTACCCCGGCAGCGACCCCGCGGCCGTGGAGAGCGTGTCGAAGAACGTGTCGAGGCCCTCGGCGACCCACGGGCCCGGCGTCGTGTCCGCCGCCGTCAGCACGGCCCCCAGGGCGGCGGACGGGTCCGCCGACGTCCGGACGCCGATGGCCAGCCGCAGCCCCAACCGGACGTGGCCGAGGCGAACCAGCAGCGGCCCACCCCAGGCCCACAGATCGTCGGGCATCGCCGGCGGGAGAAAGGCGCCGTAGGACTCGAGCAGCGAGAGCAGCGCCTCCGCCGCGTCCGGATCGCCGGAGGCGAGGAGCCCCGGCAGCGCCGCGCGGTCGGGCAGGGGCACGTCGTAGGCGTCGCCTTGGCGCACGGCCTCCGCCAGCGCACGGACCCCCGCCGCAAACCGCTCCGGTTCCCCCGAGGCCACCGCCTCGGCCACCGCCACCGCATCGAATGGATCCAGGCTCATCTCCGACCTCTCCCGACTGTCCGCACGACACACGCCGAGGACCTACGCCGCGCGCCCCCCAGTTCTTTTCTCGTCCCGCGATGTTCTTCCGCGAGCGGGCCCCGAAGGCGCAAGGGTGCGTCGACTCTGTGTCCGTGCCGGGCGAGGGGTGAGCATAACTGCGTCGGTCGCGGCACGCCATCGGGGCGCGCGCGCGCCGGACCGTCGCGTGTCGGTCCCTTCGTCCACGCCCCGACCCTCGCGTGGGCGCCACCGCTCGCGTACAAGCAGTGCGGCGCCGACGATAACAGACCCGCGCCGGAGGTGTACATGAGCGACAGCGACCCCGTCTCCCCCACCACCCGCGACGCGATCGTCCTGGCCCCCGGCGCCGGCCGCGTGTACCCGATGGGCCGCATCCAGGCGGTCTTCAAGGCGGACGATGCGGAGACGGGCCACGCGTACTCCATCTCCGAGTGGTGGCTCGAGGCCGACACGACGGGCCCGGGGGCGCACAGTCACCCCGAGGACGATGTGTTCTTCGTCCTCGAAGGCACGATGAGCCTCCGGCTCGGCGACCGCTGGATCGACGCGCCGCAGGGGAGCTTCGTGCTCGTCCCCGGCGGGATGCTCCACGACTTCGAGAACCGCAGCGACGCCCGCGCGGGCGTGCTGAACTTCACGCCCGGTGTGTTCGAGGGCGCGATGCCCGAGATCGCCCGATGGTTCGCCGAGCACCCGCCGGGCAACGCGCGAAGCTGACGCGGCGCGCGCCGGGTTCGCCTACTCCCCGGCCAGGCCCGCGGCGATGGTCACGCGCCGGCCGTCGAGTTCGGCGACGTAGTGATGCGCGCCGGCGACCTCGGGCACGAACAGATGGCCGGCGCGGCCGTCGGAGAACGGCGCGAACCGGCCGGTCACGCTGCGGACGAGGCGGGCATCGGCGGCCTCGGCGCGCACGGGGACCGCGGCGTGGGCGCTGCTCGGGGCCGTGGCGGCGCGCCAGCCGAAACGGGGCGCCGGGGCGGCGTCGTTGCGTAGGCGAACGAGCGCGACGAGCTGGGGCGAGGCGGCGACCTGCGCCGCGCGCACGCCCCGAACGCCCGGATCGGTCAGCGACGCGTGGATGCGCTGCAGGCCGAAGTCGGAGATCCACGGCACGCTCGTATACGACATGAAGTCGATGGTGCAGTACGCATCGAAGCGGTGGTCGCGCCCGATGTCGTAGCCGACCAGGCCGATGTCTCCGCGGGGGCGCGGGAACGCCGCCTCGCGGTCGCCGGGCTCGAACTGCTGCTCGGGGCCGTCCACGTGGTTCAGGGTCAGCGTGTGTCCGATCTCGTGTCGGATGTAGTGGTGCGGCGCGTCCTGATCGAGCTGATACTCGACGAACGCCCGCATCCGGGCGGCGTCGCAGCCGATCCCCTCGGCGTAGACGTCGGCGACCCACGCGACGTCCTCCGGGGTCGTCCACTGTGTCTCGTCGAGCGCGATCGTGTCGTGATACTCGGTGATGGCGCCGAGCGGGTAGGTGCCCTGACGCAGATCGTCGATGGTGGTGCCCGTGGCGAGGCCCGCGATGCCGCCTTCGGGGCCATGGGTGGCGTAGTCATAGCTGAACAGGCCGAGATAGACCGTGTGAAAGTCTGCGCGCTCCTGCGCGTGAAGACGGGTGAGCTCATCGAGCAGCGCGTAAGCGGCGACACATTGAGCGGGCTGCTGCTGCCCGGCGTCGTCCCATCGCAGGCAGGAGCCCCCCACGGAACCGTTGAACCGATAGGTCGGCCGGAGCTCGATCTCCAGGCTGCTCTCGGTGACGGGGTAGGTCTCCAGCATCGCGCGGCGGATGGCGGCGATGCGCTCGGGCGTGGCGTGGACCTCGTTGTCGCGGGCGCCGAACTGCGTGCCGAGCACGGGGAAGATGACCAGCTTGAGCCGTCCGGCGGGGACCGCGCCGAGGGGCGCGCGCGCGCCCGACAGCGGCCAGCTCGCCGGGTGGCCGGCCTGCCGCTCGGGGCCGTTGTTCAGGGCGAGCAGGCGCAAGCCCAGGCGCGTGTTCGTCGTGACGGCCTCGGCGGGCAGGTCGAACCGGAACGCACCCTCGAGTGTATCCGGGTTGGAGGAGCCCGTGACCTGCAACGTGTCCTCGTAGACCGCGGCGTCGACCTCGAGCACGGCGCGGACCGTCTGGGGCGTGAAGCCGGGCGCCGCGTCCACGAGCGCGTGCACGACGACCTCTTTGGCGGCGACGATGGGCACCGCCGTGACACCCCGGTCGGGATCCACCGGCGCCTCGAGAGACTGCGCGGCGATGAGACCACGGACCGAGAGCCCCTCGACGAGGCCCTCGGTCGGGGCCTGGGACGGCTGCGCGGGGGGCGGCGTCGTGGGCGCGGTCGTGCCCGGGCCCGTGGGCGCCGCCGTGGGTGTGGCGGGGGGCAGGCCGCCCGCGCCGGCCCCGG
>CAINDO010000222.1 GCA_903847385.1 uncultured Myxococcales bacterium | reverse complement strand
GGCGCCGCAGCGGCCACCATCGGCCGCGAGGCCCGCATGTCGAGCGCGGAGCCGCTGGAACGCGAAGACCGCCCGAATGAACGCGCCGATCGTCAGGGACAGAGCGTCGGGCCGGAACGCGCAGAGCATCCGCACGGTCGGCGATGTCGTCGAGCGAACGCGCCCGGCCGACCGCGCGCAACAGATACTCCTGCCCACCCTCGACGTAGAAACCGCCGGCGGCGTTCTGGTTCGTGGTCCGCAACGCATGCGTGACCTCGTCGAACGTCAGGTTCAGCGCCGAGAGCGACTCGGGCCGCACCAGCACCTGGTACTCCTTGACCGCGCCACCGATGGGGATGACCTGCGACACACCGCCGACGGCGAGCAGGCGCTTGCGCACCGTCCAGTCGGCGGCCGTGCGCAGGGCCATGAGCTGCGCGTCCCGGTCCGGCCCCTCGGGGGCGAGCACCTCGGCGCGCAGCGCCAGGAACAGGATCTCACCCATCACGGAAGACACGGGTGCCATGGTGGGGGGTGGGATGTCCTGGGGGAGCAGCGGAGCGGCGAGTTGGAGTTTCTCGTTCACCACCTGGCGGGCCAGGTGCATGTCGGTGCCCCAGTCGAACTCCGCCCAGACGATGGAGATGCCCACGCCCGAGGCCGAACGCACCCGACGCAGCCCGCTGGCGCCGTTGAGCGCCGTCTCGAGCGGAAAGGTCACGAGGGTCTCGACCTCCTCGGGCGCGAGGCCGTGCGCTTCGGTGATGACCGTCACGGTGGGGGCGGTCAGATCGGGGAACACATCCACGGGCATGCGCCGCGTGACCTCGATGCCGAACACGACGAGCAGCAGCGAGGCCGCGATGACGAGCAGGCGATGCTCGATGGACCAACGGATGAGTGTGTTCATCGCGGGGCCTAGTGCTGGTGGCCGTGCGCGGGGATGGCGCCGGCCGTGGTCGAGAGTTTCACCTCGTAGGCGCCCCGACTCACGACACGGTCCCCGGCCTGCACACCCGAGAGAACACCCGTGAACTCACCGTCGCGGGCGCCGAGCACGATGCGGCGTTTGAAGAACCCCTCGCCCCCGTCCATCACGAACACCGCGGGCACGCCGTTGTCGTCCACGATCGCTTCGCGAGGCACCGCGACGCCGTCGGTGGCCGCCTTGCGATAGAGTGTCACGCGGGCCGCCTGACCGGGGCGCAGGTCGCCCGCAGCGTTGTCCACGGCGAAACTCAGGGCCGCGGTGCGGGTCGCCGGATCCAGCGTGGGGGCGAGGCCCAGGTGTTGGTCCATGCCGACCATTCGCTCGGCCGCCTGTCCGTCGACGCGGAACCCCGCGCCGTCGAGGTCCGCCATCGCGGCGAGATCCTGCTCGGGCACGTGGGCGACGAGCGAGAGTTCGCTCGAGTCCACGATGGCCAGCAGGGGCGTGCCGGCCGCGACGAACCCCCCGCGCATCACGGTACTGCGGGCGATGACCCCGTCGAAGGGGGCGCGCAGGTCGAACGCCGTGGCGCGTCCGCCGCCCTGGTTCGACTGGACGCTGCGAAGCGCCCCGAGCTGTGCGGTTGCCGTCCGCAGGCGGGCCTCGGCCATCTCGACGGCGACGCGGGCCGCATCGACCTGCCGCTCCGCCACCGCCTGGGAAGCGAACAGATCCTGTGCGCGTTTGTGTTCACGCTCGGCCAGCCCGAGCTCGGCGCGCGCACGGCGCTCCTCGAGCTCGAGCGCCGAGCGATCCGCCCCGCCTGCCCCCCCGGCGGGGGCGATGGTGAGAAACAGCTCTCCCCGTTTGACGGCCTGACCGACCCGCGGCAACACACCGGCGACCTCGACACGCCCGCTCACGGGGGCCGACAGGTCGACCTCGCGCCCCGCCGCCGCGCGCAGCTCACCAAAGACACGAACACTCGCCCGCAGGGGCCGAGTCTCGGCCGGCGCGGTCGCGTACTGCGTTTTCCACTGCTGCTCTTTCAGGTACGGCACGGGCTGCTCGGCGGTGGGCGCCTCCTCCGGCTCGGCGGCGACCGCGGCCTGAGTGTTCGGGTGCACGATGACACCCTCGACCTCGACGCTGCCCTGGACCTGATCGCCCGTGAGCGAGAGCGTCAGGGTCCCCTCGCCGGCTTTCGTCGGTTTGACGATGGGTTTGAAGATCCCGTCCCGCAACGGTTTTTCGGCCTTGAAGACCTCCTGGGAGCCATCCTTGAAACGCAGGGTGGCCGTGATCTGGCCACGCACGATGGGATGGAACGCTTCCGGATCGCGGGTGTCCGTGAAGTGAGCGATCAGCGGTGACTCGGCGCCGACCACGAACGCCGGATACTCCATGAAGAGTTCGAGCGGGCCCTGGTACAGCGTCACGCTGAGGTCGGGGCGCGGATCTTCGGCTGGTTCGGGCCCATGTTCGCCGTGGCCGTGTTCACCGTGGCCCGCTTCGCCGTGCGAGTGTGTTCCGCAGGCGGCCAGCGCCAGCGCGCTCACGAGGGCCAACATCCATCCCGTGTATCGTCGTGTCATTTTTCGGTTCCCGTCGGAGAAGTGCGGGCGCCCAGCGGTCCGAGTGCCCCAAGTGTGTAGACCAGGTCCGTCTCCGCGTTCCGGGCGTCCAGCGCCAGGTCCAGCGCGGCGAGGCGAGCGTCACGGGCGGCCCGTTGAGCGTCCAGGAGAGTCAGCGTGTCGGCCCCGCCAGCCTTCCATGCGCCGAGCGCGAGCTCACGCAGGCGCTCCGCCCGGGCGAGCACGGTCGTGCGGTGGGTGACCACGCGAGCGCGTTTTGCTTCGAGTGTGTCTCGGGCGAGCGCCTGCGTCCGTTCGGCCTGCCGGACTGCCTCGAGGCGCTCGGCTTCGGCGGCCTGCCCCCGCGCCCGGTCGACCTCGGCGGCCGCAGCGCCCGAGTCGAAGAACGGCAGCGGCACCTCGACGCCGACGACATAGGCCGCGCCCCGCCCGGAGTCGGCGGCGTCGAGCAGTTGTGCGCCCGCGGTGAGCACCGGATCGGGCACGCCGCGGCGGTGGTTGGCCCGCGCGGCCGCTTCTGCGGCCTGGACCTCTTTGGCCAGCGCCTTCACGTCCGCACGCTCGGCGATGGGCGGGCCGCTCGGCAGGGTTTGCGGGATCTCGGCCCAATCGTCGCCGGCGAGGGCGGGCAAGACCCCGTCCGGCGAGCCGAGCATCGCCCCGGCGACCGACTCCGCGTTCGTTCGTTCGAGGACCGCGGCGGTGTGCAGATCGGCGACCAGGGCGGCCTCGAGCTCCATTCGCAGGCGTTCGTACCCCGTGGACTCGCCCGCCTTCTCCCGGGCGGCGACCACCTGGCCGAGCGCGTCGACCGCGGCGGCGGCCTCTTCCAGGACCGCGGCACGGGCGCGCGCCGCGAGCACGGCGTCGAAGGCCAGCCGCGCGTCTCGCCCGAGCGCCGCGCGGGCCCAGGCGGCGTGAAATTCGGCCGACTCGGCGCTCGCCGCGGACGCCTCGCGCTCCAGGCCCAGGCGTCCGGACAGCACCAGGGGCACGCGGAGCGCGAGCTCGTCCTGGCTCTCGTCCGCGCGGCGACCGGTCACCGCCGCGCTGCGCTCCCACGCGACCGTCGGGTTGAGCCACTGCCCCGCGGCCGCGCGCGCTGCGCCGGCAACGGCGACCTGCGCGTCGAGGGCCCGCGCCGCGAGCCCTGTCCGCAGGACCTGCGATACGAAGGCCTCCCGCGTCAGCGGGGCCGGCTGCGCGGAGGCGACGGCGAAACTACCGACAATAGTAGCCAGCCAGACACAGGCACGTCGAACGGGGGACAAGCTTCTCATCGGGGGCCACTCCAGGGGGTCGGGCGGGTGGGCTCTGTTCGGGCTTGGTCGGGTCGGGGGCGCGCCGGGGGACCGCTCAGTCCGGCAGGCTGAGCACGGTCTCGACCGCGTGGTGGACGTCGAGGCCGAACACACCGACCGCGGCGCCGCTCGCCGCGAGCAAAACCAGCGCGACGGCGAGGGCGCGGGCGGGCGTGGTTCGAACCGCAGCAGCGTCGAGGAGCGCCGCGACACGCGCCGCCAGCGTGTTGCCCGTGAAACCAAGGCCGCTGGCCACCGTCAGTTGAAGCCGGGCGGCCGCGACGAGGGCCCGCGCGACGGTCTCGGCGCCGTGCTCGCCCGCGGCCTCGGCATCGCAGGCCTCTTCGGCGGCGGAGAGGAAAAGGGCCCGAAAGCGCCCCGCCGCGCCGGGGAACGTGAAGAGGCCCGCCAGCGACAGCAGGCCCAGCGAGAGTGTGTCTCGACGACGCAGGTGCGCCGCCTCGTGGGCGAGCGCCGCCGCCAACTCAGCGGGCGGCAAGTGTTCGGCGAGCGACGCCGAATACACCACGCGGCGCCGGAACAGACCCGTGGCGAGACACAGGCGGGGCGCCCCCGGGACCCGGACGACCGGGAACCTGGACCGTGTGTCGATGGTCCCGAGGCGTTCCAGCGCGGTCATCGACCGATGCCGGCGCAGCGAGGTCGCGGCCAGGCGCAGAGCCCGGATCACGAAGGTCGTGAGAGCGACCGCACCGAGGGCGGTCAGCCAGACGGGCGTTTCGCTGGCGTGGACCAGACACAGGTGGACGTGGTGGCCGTGGTCGTCGCAGTGATCGGCCATGAGACCCGCCGCGGTGAGCATGGAGGGCAGCGCCGTGCCGCCCACCACCCCCAGCGCCGCCAGCGCCGGGGCGAGCCCGAGCACAAACGCCGAGTCTGCCCGCGCGGCGGCGGAGCGGCGACCCCGAGCGGCCGCGGCGCGCTGCGAACGCCAGAGCGCCAGCGGACTCACCGCCGCCCCGACCAGTCCCGCCAACCCGGCGCACGCCAGCACGAAGACCAGCGCCGCCATCAGCGCTTGCCTTTCGGGCCATTACGGTGCTGCTCGATGAGCGCCGTGAGCTGGTCGAGCAGCTCTTCATCCACCCGAGCGGCCGCGTCGACGAACGCGGCGAGGCCCGCCGCCCCGTGGGAGGCCAGGATCTCGACGGCCAGGCCGTCCGCCAGCGCCCGCTCGAACTCGGCGCGCGACACGGTCGGACGGTAGCGCCAGGCCTGGCCGTCCTTCTCCCGGTCGAGCAACCCCTTGCGGTGCAGCCGGTCCATCGTCGTCATGATCGTGGTGTACGCCCGCTCACGCCGCCCGGTGAGCCGGTCGCAAACCTCGCGGGCCGTGGACGTGGGCAGGCTCCAGGCGACCGCCATGACCGACGACTCCAGCTCGCCGAGGGGTTCGAATGCAGGCGGTTTGTTCATGCCCGGAGACGGTACTTCGGGTGGCTACTACTGTCAATCGTAGGCGCGTCGTGTTGGGGCGGGGTGCCCCCTGCGGCGTGGCGACCGCGACACCGCGTCGAGCGTGACGGATGTTGACATTCCATCTTCCTAGATGGCAAAATGCCAACATGCCGAGCGAGCCGTTGACCATCGCAGATGCAACGCGTCTCGCGCGACGCCTCGCCGGAGGCGACGGAACGATCAGACTTGCCGGGCATGCGGCGCGGCAAATGGCAGTGCGCTCCATCGGCTTCGACGAAGTCCTTCGCACGTTGCGAACCGGCGAAGTTGTTCGGCCTGCATACCGACGGCGCGACTCGTGGCGATACCGCGTCGAACGCAAGGGGTTGTGCGTGGTCATTGAATTCGACGGCGAGGCGCTGGTGATCGTCGTGACGACCTTCGAAAGGGTGAAGCCATGAAGTGCATCGCGTGCGGCCGTGAGGGCATGACCTCGGCTCGAGAGGACCATCCGTTCGTCGATCTTCCGGACGTGACGCTCGTCGACGTGCTCGTCTACCGCTGTCAGTCCTGCGGCGAAGTCGAGGTGGAGATCCCGCGCCCGGCGGCCCTCAGCCGCACAGTTGCCCTCGCGCTCGTGGAGAAGGCAGGGCCGCTCGACGCGGGCGAGTTCCGGTTCCTGAGAAAGCATCTCGACCTCTCGGCGGAGGAGGTCGCCCGCTATCTGGCCGTCGACAAGGCCACCGTCTCGCGGTGGGAGAACGGCCGCACACCCGTTCCGATCGCCGTGGATCGCGTAGCCCGAGGTCTCGTTCGAGACTTGGAGCCGGTGCCGGGTTGGTTCCGCGCCGCTTTGCCACGGCTGGCCGGTCTTCACGAGACGGGTCCGATGAAGTTGCGCGTGCGGAATGAGGATGGTGGGTGGGCGCTCGCGGCGTAGACCACGTGCCATCCGGCGGATTCACGCTTGCCTGGGCGCTGAGTTCCGACTGGCTGCGATCCCCCCGCTACGGCATTCTGGAGTTGGAAGTGCTCGCAGCGGTTCGAACAGCCCCGCTCACCCGCGAGCGTGCCCCGCGAACCTGCACTTCACCGGGCGCGTCGCGGGCTCGTTCGTACGCTGCAACGGCATGTTAGCCCGCGTCGCCTAGCCACTCTAGTGTCTCTCGTCGCGAGCCCAGTCCAAGCGCGTCGAATTCGTCCTGACCGCTGCTGGCGCGAACCCCGAGGAAGCGCAGTGCGTGGTTGATTGCGTCGAGCGCGTGGATTGGCCCCAGCACACGCTGCCCCTCGGCCCAACCCACCGAATTCTGCTCACCCACTCCACCGAAGAACTCGGCCTCCACGTACACAGCGGAGCCCGCGGCTGATAGTCGCTTTGCCAAGCCCTCGAGACCAGGCGACAACTTCCAGAACCGCTCGACCGCCCCGCCGTCACCAACCTCGTCGTATAGGGCATCGGTGATCGGAATCATCACGACATCCTGCGAGAGATGGACGACGCGCGCCTCGCGGAACCCGAGGTCGCACGCGCGCAGTGCCGGTCGCAACGTGATTAGCGCTTGCAGAGAGTAGCCCACTGACTTGGTCCTCTTGCTCGGCTAACTCGCAATGTACCGGTCAGGATATCGCCTCAAAGGCCGTCGGCGACACCCCATCCAGAACTGCATAGCGCGGCCGTCGCTCATGGGGGGAACGTACGCGCCGGGCCGCACGGCCACAAGCGGAAACGCGACCCGGGCCGCGCGGCGCCGGGGGTGATGGCCCGACCGGTCGAGCACGGCGGCGGGGCTCGCTCGCATCACATGGCGAGCCAGCAGGGCGCCAGGCTGCCGCGTCGGGAGCGCGACCTCGCGGCGCCGGGGGGCGCGGGCCCCGCGCGGGGGGGCCCCCCGGTTCCGCCGGCGCAGGTGCCGCCGGCGCCGAGGCCGCTTGGCGCGCGCCGAAAGCGTCGCGCAGATCCGACGCGTGCCCGGACGTCCATGCGCTGATGCCCGACAAGGCCGTCGGGCCGCCGGCCCGCAAGAGCACGGCTGCCCGTCCCCGAATCAGACCGCGCCCTTGTTGGACGCCCGCGACCCTACATCACCACGCCACCCCCCTCCCCCGCAGGCCGCCGCCCCATGAACCGCCCATACAACGCAGGCAGCACCAGCAACGTCAGCAGCGTCGAGGTCAGCAACCCCCCGATGACCACGGTGGCGAGGGGGCGCTGCACCTCGGCGCCGGCGCTCGTCGCGAGGGCCATGGGGATGAAGCCCAGCGAGGCGACGAGCGCGGTCATCAGCACGGGTCGCAGGCGTACGAGCGCGCCCTCGCGGGCCGCTTCGTCCGGGGCGAGACCGTCCTGCTGCATCTGCACCACGTAGGAGATCAGCACGACCCCATTGAGCACGGCGACGCCGAAGAGCGCGATGAAACCTACGCCGGCGGAGATCGAGAAGGGATACCCCCGCGCGGCGAGCGCCACGAGGCCGCCGGTGATGGCCAACGGCACGTTCAGGAAGATGAGCATCGCCAGCCGCGTCGAGCCGAACGCGGTGTAGAGCAACACGAAAATCAGCAGCAGCGCGGCGGGCACCAGAATCGCCAGCCGCCCCGAGGCCGCCTCCAGATTCTCGAACTGGCCGCCCCAGTCGACCACCCAGCCCGGGGGCATCTTCACCTCGCGCTCCACTGCGGCCCGGGCGTCGGCCACGAACGAAGCGAGATCGCGCCCGCGCACGTTGACCTCGACGTTGATGCGCCGACTGATAGCGTCCCGGCTGATCTGCGCCGGTCCGTCTTCGATGTCGATCTCCGCGAGCTGCGACAAGGGAATGAACCTCGCAGGCTCGCCCTCGGCCCCCGGCGCGGCCACCCGAAGCTCGCGAATCGCGTCGGGATTCCGGCGAACCTCCGGGCTGAATCGCACTTGGAGATCAAACCGTTTCTGTCCTTCCAGAATGGTCCCGACCACCTTGCCGCCGATGCCCTCGATCACCGCGAGCACGTCCTCGGCGTTGAGCCCGTAGCGGGCGATGGCTCGCCGGTCGATGCGGATGCGCAACATGGGCAGACCGACGGTCTGTTCCGCTTTGGCCTCGGCGGCCCCGGGGACCTCCTGCAAGGCGCGCACGACCTCGTCGGCCTTGGTTTTCATGAGGTTCAGGTCGTCGCCGTAGATGTGAACCGCGACGTCGGAGCGAACGCCCGAGATCAGCTCGGACACGCGCAGCTCGATGGGCTGGGAGTAGCTGAAAATGGCCCCCGGCACGTTCTCTTTCAGCGCCTCGTCGATGGCCTCGATCAGGGTCTCCTTGTTCGGAAAACGCCACTGCTCCGGGGGCTGGAGCATGATGAACACATCGCTGATCTCGACGCCCATGGGATCCGTCGCGATCTCGGCCCGACCCGTGCGAGACACGGCGGTTCTCACCTCGTTCGGGAACTTCTCTTTCAGCACGGCCTCGGCGATGGTCGAGATCTCGTTGGACTGTTCCAGCGAAACGCTCGGCAGGCGCCAGATCTGCAGAGCGATGGCGCCCTCTTCCAACCGCGGCATGAACTCCGCGCCCAGGAACGGGGCGAGGCCCAGGCTCGCGGCGAAGAGCGCGACCGCGATGCCCACGGTGATGCCCTTGCGCCGCATGGCCGCCATCAGGGTCGGCACGTAGAGCCGGCGAGCGATGCGGAAGAGAAACGGTTCTTTCTCCGAGACGTGTTTCAAAAGCAGGCTCGCCAGTGCCGGCATGAGCGTCAACGCACACACGAGCGAACCGAGCAGCGCGAACACGACCGTCAGCGCCATGGGGCCGAACATCTTGCCCTCGACGCCGCGCAGCGCGAGGATCGGCAGGTAGACGATGGCGATGATGCCGACGGCGAAGACCACGGGACGGGCCACCTGGCGGGCGGCCAGGCGCACTCGCTCGAGATGCGAGAGCGACGCATACTGGCTGCGGTCGTGCAGGACCCGCACGATGTTCTCGATCATCACGACCGAGCCATCGACGATGAGACCGAAATCGATGGCCCCCAGGCTCATGAGATTGCCGGACAGACCGACGGCGTGCATCGCGGTGAAAGCGACCAGCATCGAGAGCGGAATGGAGAGCGCGACGATCAGCCCGCCGCGCAGGTTCCCGAGCACGAGCAGAAGGACGAGAATCACCAACGCCCCGCCCTCGAGCAGGTTCTTGGAGACCGTCTTGATCGTCCGGTCGACGAGCTCCGTGCGGTCGTAGAACGTGTCGAAGGTCACCCCGGCGGGGAGCGTGGGCGCAAGTGCTTCGACCTTGTCTTTCACCCCCTGCACGACGACGCGGGCGTTCGCGCCCATCAGCATCATCACGATGCCCGTGACCGCCTCGCCGCGGCCGTCGCGCGTGACCGCGCCCTGCCGGATCATCGGGGCGAACTCCACGCTCGCGACGTCCCGGACGTAGACCGGCGCGCCGCCCGTGTCCAGAGACAGCACGACCTCGCGCAGGTCCTCCATGTCTTGAACGAGGCCCTCGCCGCGGACGAGATACTGCTCGCCCTCGTGGGCGATGTATCCACCGCCGACGTTGCGGTTGTTGGCCGCCAATGCTTCGTAGACGGCGCTGATCGACAGACCCCGGGCCAGCAGACGTTTGGGATCGACCGTGACCTGCCAGGTCTTCAGCTCACCGCCGAAGGAGTTGACCTCGACGATGCCGGGCACGGCGCGCAGTTGCGGGATGACGAACCAGTCGAGAATGGTCCGCAGCTCCATGGACGTGTAACACTGGTCCGTGTCCGGCGTGCCGGTGGCGCACATGGGCTCGCCGCGGACCTCGAACTGATAGATCTCGCCCAGACCGCTGGAGATCGGGCCCATCTCGGGCTCGCCGTACCCATCGGGGATCTCTTCGCGCGCGCTGACCAGGCGCTCGCCGACGAGCTGGCGCGCCCAATAGATGTCGGTGCCCTCGGCGAAAGCCACCGTGACCACCGAGAGACCGAACTTGGAGACCGAACGGATCTCCTCCACGTCCGGGAGGCCGCTCATGGACATCTCGACGGGGGTCGTGATGAGCCGCTCGACCTCTTCGGGGGCAAGCCCCGGGCTGTTGGTGAGGATCTGGACCTGGATGTTGGTCACATCGGGCACGGCGTCGATGGGCAGCTTGCGCAGTGAGTCCACGCCGACGGCGGCCACGAGTAGCCAGCCGATGAGAACGAGCACCCGGTTGTCCAGGGAGAAGTCGATGATGCGTTGAATCAAGTGTCGGCCCTCAGTGCTCGTGGCCGCCGCCCATGGACGCTTTCGCGGCCTCGGACTTCAGGATGAACGCCCCCTGGACGACGACGGGCTCTCCGGCCGACAGACCCTCGATGATCTCCACGTAGTCCGAGGCCTTGCGGCCCAGGCGGATCTCGCGCCGTGCATAACGTCGTTCGCCGACCTGGACGAAGGCGATGTAACCCTCGCCGCTTCGCTGAACGGCGCCGATGGGCACCACCAGCGCCAGCGGGGCGGCGGCGCTTCCGGCGGCCCGCCCGTCCGCGGCGCTCGTCGACAGACGAACGCGGGCGAACATGCCCGGGCGCAACACACCGTCGGCGTTGTCGACCTCGATGCGCGAGCGAATGACTCGAGTGGCGGACTCGACCTTGTCGCCCACGTAGGACACCCGACCCTGGAACGCACGCGCGGGGAAAGCATCCGTGCGCACCTCGGCCGCATCTCCCGGGCGAATGCGCGAGAGATCGCGTTCGTAGACATCGATCCAGATCCAGACCCGTCGCAGATCGGCGACCGTGAACAATGGATCCTTCGGGTCGACGATCTCGCCCCGCGTCAGGTGTTTCTCGACGACCCGACCGTCCACGGGGGCGCGGAGTTCGTAGAGTGCGGCGCGCGTGTCACCGGGGCGAATGCTGTCGACCTGGGCCGGCGACATGCCATAAAGCCGCAGCGTCTCCTGGGCCGTGTACAGCGTCGATTCGGCCTCGGCCTTGGCGGCGCGGGCCGTCGCCAGCTCACTCTGGGCGGCGATCTGATCCGCGGCGAGGCGTTCTTCACGGGTCAGGTTGTCGCGCGCCAGCGTCGCACGCGCCCTGGCCTGCAGATACTCCGCTTTCGTGCGGCCGAGCTCCGTCGAGTCGATGACCGCGAGGACCTCGCCGGCCTTCACGTCCTGCCCGAGGGATGCGCGCACGTCGTGGACGCGCCCGGAGATGCGCGGGGTGACGTGCGCGAGGTGGTCCTCGTCGTACCCGACCTCGGCCGTCGTCGAGATCTCGCCCATGAGGTCACGCTGGACAACGGGCGCGGTGGTCAAAGTCACGCGCGCGGCGGCTTCGGGGGCCAGGATGACGAGACCGTCCCCGGGTTCTTCGCCTTCTTTGTGGCCGGGTTCGTCGTGACCGGGTTCGTCGTGACCGGGTTCGTCGTGATCTGCGTGCTCTTCGTGGCCGGGTTCTTTGTGACCGGGTTCTTCGTGGCCGGGTTCTTTGTGACCGGGTTCTTCGTGACCGGGTTCTTCGTGGCCGGGTTCTTTGTGGCCCGACTCGGCATTCGCCGCCGGTTTGCAGGCCGTGGCGCACAGCACCACGAGGAACACGCAGGCGCGCTGGGTCCGTCTCATCATCACGGGGACTCCTGGGGAAGCTGGCCGGTCGGGCCGGTCGGAATCGGGGTCTGGCCGAGGGCGGCTTCGAGCTGGACGCGGGCGAGCTCGGCCGCCGCGCTGGCTTCGACGAGCTCGACATGGCTGTCGCGGAACTGCTGCCGAAAAACGAGCACCTCGGCGCCGGCGATCTTGCCGGACTCGAACGCTGCCTGGAGGAGCTTCAGGTTCTCGTCCAGGGTGCCCACGATCTGTTCCCGCAGGCCGGCGGCGCTGGCGCGGGTGGCCGTCAGCTCGGCGAGCGCCGCGACGACCTCGCGTTCGATCTGGGCGTTCAATCGGCGTTGTTCGGCTTCCGTCCGGCGCTCGACCGCCTCGGCCTCGGCCACCGCACCGCGATTGCGATCGAAGAGCGGCAGCGGGATCGAGAGGCCACCCCCGACGATGCTCTCGGTGCCGGCCTCGCGGCGGAAGAACACCGAGACCCCCAGCTCGGGGATTGCGCCTGCCGCGGCCTGCTCGACGCGCGAGCGGGCCGCGATTCGCGCCTGCGCGGCGGCCAGCATCTCGGTGCGATGCCTCCGCGCCCCTTCCAACAGAATCGGCAGCGCCGGCAGCGCCTCGCCCGGCACCGGCTCCAGCGTGCCCGTCGGTCTGACCGGGTGCGAGGGCGAGCTCCCCATCGACTCGGCCAACTGCGCCCGCGAGACGGCGTACCGGGCCTCCGCCGCGTGAAGGCGGCCCTCGGCCCGCCCGACGTCCACCCTGGCCAGGTTCACGTCGAGCCGAGTCGACGCGCCGGCGTCGAAGCGTTTGGTCGCCACGCCCAGGAGGCTCCGGGCCAGCTCGATCTGCGCGGCTTCGATCGCCAGCAGGTCCCGTGCGCGGAGGGCCTCGAGAAATGCGATGCGCACCCGCACCGCGAGGGCGCGTCGGGCGGTGTCGGCGGTGGCCCGGGCAGCGGCGAGCTCGGCGGCGGCGACCGCCCGACCATGGCCCAGGCGCCCGCCCAGGGGGAGCGTCTGCTCGAGGCCGACCGCCCAGTCGAGCGCGGTGTCGCCCGGACCGAGGCGCGCGCCGGCTTCACCGCTCAACGCCGGATTGTGCGGAAACGTGCCGGCGGTGGTGCTTCGACCCTCTGCTTCGGCGATCGTCGCCTCGGCCTCGGCGAGGTCGGGGCTCTGGGCGAACGCTCGGCGCAGGGCCTGATCCAGGCTCACGGTGTCCGGGGTCACAGTGTCCGGGGTCACAGTGTCCGGGGTCACAGTGTCCGGGGTCACGCTGTCCGGCGCGACCGTGGCCAGGGCGAGGCCGGGACAGCACCACAGGCCGCCCCACAAGGTGAGGCGCAGCGCGGTTTTCATTCGACGATTCAACATAGTAGATCCGGTAATTTCCGTGCCCGCGGAGGAGGAACCCGCGGGTGCAAGTGGCCGGCCGCTCGCGCGCCGTTCAGGAGATCAGGTGAACCAGATCCTCGATGAGGCAGTGCAGCGTGGCGCCCCACTGGCCCCAGACCCCGCCGCCGAGGAGCACGAGCCCGCCGAGCAGCAGACCCGAGAGCGGGCCCTCCGCAGAGAGGCGAACCACAGTGGTCGCGGGCGGCGCCACCCCGGCCAGTGAGACGAGGCGCTCCACGCGGACCGCCAGCGCGCTGCGCGCCGCACCGGGCAGGGCGGGCAGCCCCAGGCCGCGCGGATGACCCTGCAGTTGCAGGCGCCCGGCCTTGACCAGGGCCGAGGCGAGCGCCAGCGGATCCGCCCCGCGCGCGACGGCGCGGAGATCGGACGTCAGCTCGCGGTCGAGGGCGTAGTGACGCGAGAGGGGCGACGCGCCCGACTGCACCGAGAACGCCCCGGCCAGCGCCAGCAGCGCGTTGCGAGTCGCGTCCCAGGCCTGAAAGTGCGCGACCTCGTGCAGCAGCACCGCGTGCGCTTCGTCCGGCGACAGCGCCGCGAGGAACCGCGGCTCGAAGACCACGGTCGGGCGCCGCAGGCCCGTGCAGACCGCCGCGTCGACCCCTTCGAGCACGCGGAGGTCCGGCGACAGGCCGGTCTCCCGCGTCGTCCGTGCCAGCACCTCGGCGAGCCGCTGTGACTCGCTCGCGGCCGGCCTTGCGTGCAGGCGAACCTCGAGCGTCGGTCGAAGAATCCGCCCGACGAGCCGCGAGAAGACGAGCATCAACCCGAGGCCTGCGCCGGCGTAGGCCAGGGTCTCGCCGGCCATTTCGGAGTGCAGGAACAGATCGCAGTGCGCGTGCATACGCTCGCAGAGGGCGACCAGCGCAGACGCCCGCCCGTGGCTCAATTCGAGCAGCAGCGGAACGAGGAGCGCCAGCGACACGGTCGAAGGCAGGAGCAGGAAAACGAGGCGCCAGGCCATCCGGCGACCCAGCGGGAGGCCGTCGATCGACCGATTCAGCGGCGCGTCGAGGCGCCGGACGATCGCCGTCAACGCCGTGTTCAGCAGCAGGAAACTCACGCTGCAGACGACCAGGGCCACGAGCGCGGTCATGGTTTCTCCAGCGACTTGCGGCGCGCGTCGATGAGGGCCTGCAGCCGGTCCAGCTCCGCGGGGTCGGACTCGCCGGCGCTCTCCAGCAGGCACGAGAGCGCCGACTGCCGGTAGTCCTCGGGCAGGGAGTGCACGAGCTGCGAGACCACGCTGCTCATGAACGCTTCGCGCCCGATGAGCGCGCGGTAGATGTAGGTCTTGCCAGCCCTCTGCTGGGCGAGCAGGCCCTTCTTGGCCAGGCGGTCCACCACGGTCATCACGGTCGTGTAGGCGATCTCGCGCTCCCGCTCGAGCACCGCGAGGACGTCGCGGACCGTGAACTCTCCGGGGAAACGCCCCCAGATCACCTCCATGATCGCGGCCTCGAGGTCGTACAGGGCGCTGCGGGCACCGGCCTCGCCGGGGCGGAGTCTCGTCAGGTGAAAGCTCAAGGGGCGTGCTCGCGCTGGTCTACGATGCGTCGTAGTAGAACAGGATCGTTCCCCCGGGTCAACCAGCGGAGTCGGCGCGCTATTCCCCGCCGCCGAGGGCCATCCGGATGCGCGCTTCGACCTCGGGCTGCGCCCAGTCCTGGGGCCCGTCGAATCGATGCACCTCGCTGCCGGCGGCGTCGAGGATGCGCGTCTCGGGCAACGCGGAGACCCCGAAGATGCGGTTGGCGTCGCGCGCGTCGGCGCGGAAGACGTGGGGGGGCACGCCCGCGGGGAAGTAGGCCTCGACCACGCTCCAGTCCGTGTCCAGGCTGATGGCCAGGACCTCGATGGTGGGCTCGAAACGCGAGGCCGCGGCCAGCAGAGGGTGTAGGCAACATAAACAGTAGGTTGCGGCGCCCTTCCGCGCGGGTCAAGTCCCGGCTCTGCGGCCACGCCACATGCGCGGGCAGGGCTCCGAACCTTGCTTGAACCGAGCCGTCGACCACGGCGCAGCCTATGGCGATTTCGACCGGTTGCTG
>CAINDO010000221.1 GCA_903847385.1 uncultured Myxococcales bacterium | reverse complement strand
GCGGCGCTGGCGCAGGCCCGGGAGCGGGCGGCGCGGGCCGAACGACTGGTGGCGCTGGCGGGGCTGGCGGCCGGGGCGGCGCACGAGCTGGCCACGCCCCTGGGCACCGTGGCCATCGCCTGCGGTGAGCTGTCGCGCGCGCTCGAGGAGACCAACGCCCCCGCGGACGTGCGCGACGACGTCCGCCTCATCCGCGCCCAGGCGGACCGCTGTCGCTCGATCCTCGATCGGATGAGTCTGGAGGCCGGCGCGTCCGCGGGCGAGGTCGCCGGCGGCCTCGCGCTCGACCGCCTCGTGACGGAGGCCAGCGCCGACCTGCAGGACCGCGGCCGCATCCAGGCCGCGGTGCCCGCGTCGCTGCGGGTGCGGGCGTTCCCCCGGGCGAGCGTGCAGGGTCTGCGCAACGTGCTGGACAACGCGCTGCGGGCCGGGCCCCCCGCGTCGGCCGTCCGGGTCGAGGCGAGCGCGCAAGGCGAGATGGCCCGGCTGGTCGTGTCCGACGCCGGCCCGGGCATGCCGGCGGACGTGCTGCGCCGCGTGGGCGAGCCGTTCTTCACCACCCGGGCGCCGGGGCAGGGGGCGGGTCTGGGCCTCTTCCTGGCCCGCGCCGTCACCGAGGCCGTCGGCGGTGCGCTCACCATCGAGTGCCCGCCCGAGGGGGGCACCCGCGTGATCCTCGACTTTCCGCTGCACACATGAGCGCAGATCTGCCGACATTTCTGGTCGTCGACGACGACGCGGCCTTCCGCGATCGCCTGGCTCGGGCGCTCCAGCGACGCGGCTACGTCGTCACGACGGCCGCCGACGCGGACGAGGCGGTGGAGCGAGCGCGGCACGACTCCCCCGAGCGTGCGATCGTCGACCTGCGCATGCCTGGGCGCTCGGGCCTGGAGCTCGTGTCGGCGCTGCTCGAGATCGACCCGGGCACACGCGTGCTCGTGCTGACCGGCTACGGCAGCATCCCCACGGCGGTCGAGGCCATCCAGCGGGGGGCCTGCAACTACCTGCAGAAGCCCGCGGACGCGGACCAGATCCTCGCGGCCTTCGAGCCGGGCAATCGACTCGAGGGCGAGCCGCCGGCGTCGACGGACCCGGAGATCGCCGAGGGCACCCCCTCGCTCGCGCGGGTGGAGTGGGAGCACCTGCAGCGCGTGCTCCACGACTGCGGGGGCAACATCTCCGAGGCCGCGCGGCGCCTGGGCATGCATCGGCGCTCACTGCAGCGCAAGCTCTGGAAGAACCCGCCCTCGGCGTGAGCCCTGCGACGATTGGTCGCAGCGCGCAAGGGCGCGGCCCGTGGCACCCTGTCGCCGTGAACAGGACCGCAAGACTCGCGCTCGGGCTCGCGCTGCTGCCGGCCGGGCCGGGGCCCCAGGCCTCGCCCTGCTGTGCCGGGAGCACCACACCCGGCTTCGAGCACCTCGCGCTCTGGGAGACCCTGGCCGGCGGCGCGCGCGTCGGCGTGGACCACGGTCTGGGCGCCTGGGGCGCCGACGGGCGCTGGCGGAGCCACGAGGACTACGCCGAGACGCTCGTTCGGGGCGAGCTCTGGACGGTCGCCCGGCCGGCCGAGCCCTGGCAGCTCGGCGTGCGCGTGCCCTATCTGCACACCTGGCGGCGGGCCGGCGACGTCGACGACGACGGCGGTGGCCTGGGGGACGTGGCCGCGTCCGTGCGGCTGGACGCGTTCCCCGGGGGCGAGGGACCGGCCGGGCTGGGCGTCGCGCTGGTGCTCGGGGTGGTGGCGCCGACGGGACAGGAGACGGAGACCGCATCGGGCGCCCTGGCGGCGGACGTGACCGGCGAGGGCCACTGGGTGCCCGCGCTGGGGTGTGTGTTGATGCGCCCCTGGGACACGCTGTTCCTGCGCGCGCAGACCAACGTCGGCGTGCCCCTGACCCGCCGTGTGGGCGGCCACGACAGTCGTCGCGGGGTCGACGTGCAGAGCGCGCTCGTCGGCGGCTGGTCGCCCCTCGTCCCGACGACGCTCTCGCTCTCTTTGGGGCACCGCTGGCAGGCCGAAAGTGTGCGCGACGGCCGCGCGGTGTCCGACAGCGGCCGCGGCGCCCTGAACGTCGCCCTCTCCGTCGCGCAGGACCTGCCCGAGCCGCTGGACAGCCTGGCGCTCCAGGCCGCCTTCACGGCGCCGCTGCCCGTGGACGGCGCTGGTCGCGGGACGCTGGCCGGGCTCGGCGGGACGATTGGCGTGCGCGTCGGCTGGCCCTGACGCCGACCGTCAGAGACCGTCCGCCCGGCGCTCGACCTCGAGGGCGCGGTCCTCGTGTTTCAACTGCCGCCACTGCGCGGCCGCGAGGCGCCAGGCCCGTCGTGCGCGGCTCGGCTCGTCGGCGTCCGCGCACAGGTTGCCGGCGTTCTCCAGCATCCGGGCGGCGTCCAGATCGGCCAGGCGCGTCTTCTCGATGATGGTCTCGGCCTCGCCGAGGTGGGCGTCGAGGGCCTCGAAGTCGCCGGCGGCGGCGGCGGTGGGGGCCAGGCAGGCGGCGGCGATGGCGAGCGGCGCCTGGAGTTTGAGCGCGCGGAAGCGGGCGTGCGCCTCGAGCAGCAGGGGGCGCGCCTCGGCATGGCGGCCGGCCTCGGCGAGCAGCAGACCCAGGTTGGCGCGCGCGAAGATCGCGTTGCCGGCGCCGATGGCCTCCCACATCTCCAGGGCCTGCCGGTACCGGATCTCGGCCTCGCCCAGGGCCCCGCGCAGGCGCAGCAGCTCACCGCGCTGGTTCGCGCAGGCGGCCAGACCGTTGCGGTCGCCGGCGTGCTCGAACGGCGCGTGGGCCAGGGCGTTGAAGCTCAGCGCGTCGTCCAGGCGGCCGAGGTTCTTCATCAGGCGGGCCAGGGCCACGGCCGCGCGCCCGGCGCCAGTCTCGTCGCCGGCGTCCAGCAGCTCGCGTCGGGCCGCCGTCAGCGTGCGCTCGGCCCGCTCGGCGTCCCCCATGCCCACGAAGACGCTGCCCAGGTTCTCGTGCGCCTGGCCGGCCAGCCGGAGGTTGCCGGCCTCGAGCGCGAGCTGAGAGGCTTCCTCGAGGCGGGCCTGCGCCTGGGCGAACTGGCTGCGGTCCAGCGCGATGGCGCCGATCAGCCGGAAGGCCTCGGCCAGCACGTCGGTCCAGCCGAAGCGCCGCGCGGCCATCTCGTTGGCCACGGAGACCCTCAACGCGAGGTCGCGATCCCCGCGGAGGTGGGCGATCTGGGCCCGGCACAACCCCAGTCGGCCCCGCCGCAGATCCGACTCGGGCAGCGAGAGCGCGTCCCGGGCTGAGTCGGCGAGCCGCAAGAGCTCCTCGGCGGCGTCGTAGTCGCCCGTCTCGATGCGACCGGTGGCGGCGACCTCGAGGGCGGAGAGCGCCTCGTCGAGGTCCGCGGGTCCGCCGGCGGCGAGGGCGTGGCGGCCGCGGCGTTCGGCGGCGTGGGCGCCCGGGCGCGGGCGCAGCATGGCGGCGCACATCCGCTGGTGGTCGGCCATCCAGCGCGCCCCGGCCTCGGCGGCCATCGTCTCCAGGGCCTCGCGGAACATGCCGTGCACGAAGGTGAACGCGCGATCGGGCTGGTCGGGGTCCCGCTCCGCCAGTCCCGAGTCGATCAGGGCGTCGGCCAGACGGCCCAGGTCCGGCAGCGGGGCCAGGCGGCGCAGCGTGCAGACCTGCCGCCACTCGTCGCGATCCACGTGCAGGCCGAGCACGGCCGCCAGCTCCAGCGCCGTGGCCTCGTCCGAGCTGCGACCCAACAAGAAAAGGCGCACGCGCTCGCCCCAGACCTCTTGCAGATCACGGGGCATGGGGAGCGTGTCCGCCACGAGCCCCGGCCGAAGCCGGATGCCCTCGGGCGTGGCCTCGAGCACCCCGCGCTGCACCCAGTCGCCGACCAATTGCACGGCGAACAGCGGGTTCCCGGCGGTTCGGGCCTCGACGCGATGCGCCAGCGACGAGTTCAGGCCCAGCAGCGCGCGCACGAGCCGAGGCCGGTCCTCGGGCGGCAGGGGGCCAATCTCCACCTGTGACACGTCCGCACGGCGCACGATGTCCGTCAGGCGGCGGCCCTCGTCGGGCCGGTCGGCCAGGGCCTCCGTGCGCACCGTCATCACCACCAGCAGCCGGGACCCGACGTCGGACTGCCGCTGCAGCAGGAAGTCCACGAAGTCCAGGCCGTGGCGTGTCCACTGGGCGTCGTCCAGCCAGAGCAGCACGCAGCGCTCCTGGGCCAGCCGCTCGATCACACGCGCCATCGTGAAGAAGATCTCGCGCGGGCCGGCGAAGTGCACGGCCGAGTGCGTGGGGTCCGGGGCGATGACCTCGGCCAGGGCGTCCCCCAGGGCGCGCGCCTCGACCTCGGAGAAACCCAGGCGGGACAGCTCCCAGTGCAGGTGTGTGCGCAGTTCGTCCCCGTAGAGATCGAACGCGCGGAACACGCGGCGCCACACCGGGCCGAAGCCCGAGCCCTGGTCCTCGACCACGGCGCTGCGCACGTGCAGCGAGAACGCCGCGCCGACCTCGTGGGCGCGCTCGGCCAGCCACTCGCACAGCCGGCTCTTGCCGCAGCCGGAGGGCCCCGTGACCACGACCACCTGTGCCCGGTCGAGCTGGTCGACGGCCCGGAGCGTCCGCCACAGGCGGTCGCGCTCCTCGAGGCGTCCCACGAAGGGCACGGCGCGCAGGCCGTACAGGCCGAGGCCCGTGCCGGGGAGGATCTGGGCCTGGGCGTCGTCGGGGGCGCGCCATTGGGATGGCACCGGCGGGCGGCCGTGGGGCACGGCCTCCTCGAGGGCGCGCAGTTCGGCCTCGGTCAGCCGCACGGTGGTCGGGACCAGCGCCTCGGCCTCGGCGATGGCCGCTTCGTCGAGCTCCAGCGTGCGGTCGCGGCTGATGTCGTTGGGCACGGCCAGGACGGCGGAGCTGAGCTCAGGCGGGGGCTCGAAGCCCGCGGCGAGGGACTCCAGGGCGTAGGCGGCGTCCGCGGCGCGGCGATAGCGGGCCTGGGGCGTCTTGGCCATCATGCGCTGGACCCAGGCGTCCAGCCCGGCCGGCACGGCGATGCGGGCCGCGAGGGCGGGCACGGGCTCGGTCAGGTGGGCCATCAGCGTGGCGATGGGCGTCGAGCGGACGAAGGGCGGCACACCGCTCGCCAGCGCGTAAGCCATGCAACCCAGCGAATAGAGATCGGACCAGGCGCCCTGCTCCCGCGGCCGGGCGCGGGCCTGCTCGGGTGCCATGTAGTCCGGTGTGCCGGCGGTGGTGTGGGCCAGCCCGGCCAGGGTGTCGTCCGCCGTCGCCTCGCGGTTGACCGTGTGCGCCAGGCCGAAGTCGGTGATCTTCAGCCGGCCCGTCACGGGATCCGCCAGCACGTTGTCCGGCTTCAGATCCCGGTGGATGACCCCGCGGGCGTGGGCGTGGGCCAGGGCCTCCAGGAGCTGGTCGAGGATCCCGCGGAGCTGGGCGAAGCTCTCGATCGGCGCGCTGAGCGGATCCGGCCGCAGGTACTCCATGACGAGGTAGGGGCTGCCCGCCAGAAGGCGCCCCCCGGACGCGACGTCCGCGGCGGCGTCGATCAGGCCGAAGTCGAAGACCTGCACCACGCCCGGGTGCGACAGGCCGGCGACCGCGCGGACCTCGTTGCGGAACGCCGCCTGGTAGCGGTCCTCGCGCGCCGAGGCGTCCGTGATCACCTTGACCGCCACGGGCGTGCCGTGCTGGCGGTGGCGACCACGCCACACGACCCCCATGCCGCCGCGGCCCAGGGGCGCGGTCAGCTCGAAGGCGCCGAGCGGAATGGAGGCGGAGTCTTCCACGGTGTCTGGCGGCGCGAGACGGGGTCTGACGTCAGAACGTCACGGGCTCGAAGAAACGCTTGCCGTTGGCCGAGGACTCGGCCCAGGCCGTCGGGGTCGCCAGCAGGGTGTCGACGACGGGGATGTCCTTCTCGAGCGTCCCGATGTACTTGCCCACGGTGGCATCGGCCTTCAGGGCCGTGAGCCCCGCCGCGGTGCCCGCGCCGCCTCCGGCCAGGGTGCGGGCCAGGTCGAAGCGTGTGTTCGCCTCGGTCACGAGCTTCTTGTAGGCGACGGCGTTGTTGTTGTCCTTGCGGGCGGCCTCGGCCGCCGCGAAGAGGATCACGCCCTCGCGCCACTCGGCCTTGCCCTTCGCCGCCGTCTTCACCACGGGCAGGGCGCCGTCGAGTTTCGTGCGTCCGGCGGCGAGCTCGGCCACGGCGTCGAGCTTGAGCTTGAGCGTGATCGTCGAGGTCGTCTGCGGCTGCAGCGCGGGCGTCGAAGACGGGGCCGGCGCGACCTGCGCACAGACCAGCGTCGGGACCAGCACGGTCGCGGCCAGGGTCGAGACGAGACGGATTCGAGACTGCATCGCGAGGTCCTCCCAGAAAGATTGGGCCAGGGGTGTATCGAAAGCGGGCCGAGAGCGGCGGCAGCCTAGCAGAGAACGTCCGGGCGTCGCGCCGAATTCTCGCGATCGACGCGGCCACGGGCTGCTACAACACCGCCCCCGGAGAACGCCCATGAACCTGCGCGCCGCCCTCGTCGTCTGTCTCTCAATCCCGCTCGCGACCGCCTGTGGCGGCGGTGGCGCCCCGCCCCAGGGGCGCCGCCCGGACGACGCCGCGACCCTTTCGGACATTTCGAAGGATTATTGGGAGGAACAGATGCGTCACGCCCCGACCTGGGCCACGTATCTGGGGGACCGGAGTCGGGACGGCGAGCTGGGGCGCGCCTCGGCGAGCGAGGACGAGCGCCATGTCCGGGCGCTGCGGGGGTTCGCCGGTCGCGTCGATCTGGTCAACCGCAAGGCCCTGGACGCGGACGCGCAGATCACCGCCGAGATGCTCGCCTTCGTCCTGAAGCGCGAGATCGAGGTCCACGACGCCTGCCAGGGCCGCCTGTGGACGGTCGACCAGCTCTCGGGGCCGCAGACGACCTTCCCCGAGCTGCCCAACGCGCACACCGTGACGACTGCGAAGCAGGGGCGGGATCTCCTCGCGCGGTATCAACAGATCGACGAGTACTTCGGGGATGTCGTCGCCGGGCTGCGCGAGGGTCTGTCCAAGGGCCTCGTGGCGCCGAAGATCAACGTCGACCGGGTCCTCCGACAGATCCGCGAGATGCTCGCGCAGCCCGTGGCCGAGAGCCCGTTCATCGCGCCGGTCTTCCTGAGCGTCGAGGGGGCGGCGATGCCCAAGGGCCTCGGCGACCCCTGGAAGGCGCAGATGCTGGCCGTTGTCGAGCAGTCGGTCTACGGCGGGCTGCGGGCCTACGGCGAGTTCCTGGAGAAGGAGCTGCTCCCCCGGGCGCGGGAGAGCGTCGGCGTGGGCGCGCTGCCCCTCGGCGCCGCCTGTTACGCGGCCTCGATCCGCGCCGAGACGGGCCTGGACCTCACGCCGGACGCGGTCCACCGCCTCGGCGAGGCCGAGGTCGAGCGCATCTCCAGGGAGATGGCGTCGGTCGTCAAGGCGGCGGGCGGCGGCGAGCTGCCCGCGTACCTGGAGGCGATCTCGAAGCGCAAGGACCAGTACCTGCCCGATTCGGCGGGGCTCCTGGAGTACAACCGCGAGCTGATGGCGCGGGCCATGCGGGCGCTCCCCCGGGCCTTCGGGCGCCTGCCGAAGACCATCATCGAGGTCAAGGCCATCGAGGCGTTCCGCGAGAAGGACGCGCCGGCGGCCTACTACTACGAGGCCCCGCAGGATGGCTCCCGGCCTGCGTACTACTACGTCAACACGTTCCGGCCGGACACGCGCCTGCTCTACAAGATGCCGGCCCTTGCGTTCCACGAGGCCGTGCCCGGCCACCACCTGCAGATCGCGCTGGCCGCCGAGAACACGGGCCTGCCGACCTTTCAGCGCGAGGTGGGCCTGACCGCCTTCGTCGAGGGCTGGGCGCTCTACGCCGAGGGACTGGCCGACGAGCTCGGCCTGTATCGCACGGCGGACGAGAAGCTCGGCCAGCTCAGCTACGAGATGTGGCGGGCCGTGCGCCTCGTGGTCGACTCCGGGCTGCACGCCCAGGGGTGGACCCGCCAGCGCGCCATCGACTACCTGGTGGCGCGCACGGGGCATCGGGTCGAGGAGGCGACGAACGAGGTCGACCGCTACATCACCTGGCCCGGGCAGGCCGTGGCCTACAAGATCGGCGAGCTCGAGATCCGCAAGCTGCGCAACGAGGCCCAGAAGACGCTGGGCGAGCGCTTCGACCTGCGCGGCTTCCACGACGTGCTCCTGAGCCACGGTGCGGTCACGCTCGCCACCGCGCGGCGCCTGGTCGAGGCCTGGGTCGCCCAACAGAAGTGAGCGCGCGTCAGGGCCCGAAGCAGGTCGACAGGGGGCCGCACTCGGGCGCGCGGGCCGCGCAGGACAGGATGTCCTTCAGCGTGGGGTCCAGCGCGCACAGGAACCGGCAGTAGTCCTCGTTGCGCAGCGCGTTGCGGGCCGGCAGACACGGGCGCAGGTGCTGGCACGCCGCGGCGCAGGTGCCGTCGGGCAGGGCCGGGCCGGTCGTGCACAGGGCCGTGAGCGTGCGCGGGTCGAGCGGGCTCCCCACCAGGCTCTGCACGATGTTCGCCGCGATGGGGTCGTCGCAGGGCGTGTCCGGGCCGGGGAACTGCTCGAGGCGGTCGGCCGGGAGCTGGCCGGCGGCCACGCTCTGATCGCAGCTCAGCCGGAGCCAGTAGGCCAGCCCCGGCTCGATGGTGGCGGCGGCGGCGCAGGCCTCCGAGACACAGGTCGCGGTCCGCGCGGCGAAGTCGGCGCACGCCGGGGTCTCCGGGGGCGGGTTCGGCACGCAGGCGTAGGCCAGATCGGGGGAGATCGCGCGCATCTGCTCCAGCAGCGGCTCACAGGTCGTACGGCCCGTGAACGAGGGGGCGAAGCGCGCGTCCGCGGTACAGACCGACTGGCACAGCTCGGCGAAGGCCTCGATCTCGCGGGCGTCGATGCCATCGCACAGGTGGGCGGGATCGTCCGCGCCGGCGCAGTCGGCCAGCATCCCGCACACGGCCGTGCACAGCGCCGGGTCCGCGGGCGCGGCGTCCGGTGGCGGCACGCCCAGGTCCGCCCGGCCGAAGTCGAAGGGGAACAGGTCGGCGTCGGCCGGGGAGCGCGCCTCGCCCGGGGGCGCGCTCGAGGTCTCGCAGCCGCCGACGAGCGCACCGGCGAGCGCACCGGCGAGCGCGAGGACCATCCGGCCTCGGGGCGCGCGCGGGCGCCTCAAGCGCGATCTCCCTTGCGCAGCACGTTGTACACCCCGCTGCCCGTGGCGATGGGGCCGTCCGGGTGGTCGAGCTGCCCGACGAAGACCTCGGTGTGGGTGGCCGCGACGCGGTTGCCCATGCGGATCACGCGGCCCCGGCACAGCAGGTCCGCGCCCGCGCCGGGGCGCAGGTAGTCCACCCGCATGTCCACCGTGCTCACGCGGTCCGAGGTCCGCTCGAGCATGGTGAAACATGCGGCGCCGCCGGCCGTGTCGATCAGCGTGGCGGTCACGCCGCCGTGCACGCAGGGCCGGAACGGATCACCCACCAGCTCCGGCCGCCAGGGAATGCGCAGCACGCACAGGCCGTGCGCCACGGTCTCCACGCGCATGCCCAGGAAACGATTGAACGGGATCGCCTCCTCCATGAACTGGACGACGCGTGGGAACCACTCGGGGAGCGACGACATGGGCGCATCTTCGGGCAAAGCCCATTTCCCTTCAACGCCGCCCGCGCATTGCGTAGGTTTCACCCCCATGCACGCGCCCCCATCGCCGCCTCGTCCCGCCCCGGGCGCCGCGCTCCTGGTGTCCCTGCTGGTCGCGGCGCCGACGAGCGCCCGGGCGAGCATGCTCGATCTCTTCGGCTACGGCGCCCGCGGGCTGGCGATGGCCGGGGCCGCGGCGACCACGGCCGAGGGCCACGCGGCGGTCTACTACAACCCCGCCGCGCTGGGCTTCGAGCGCCACCGCACGTTCTCGCTGGGCTATCAGCACGCCGTCTTCGACCTGTCGTTCAACGGCGAGGCCGCAGACGCCAAAGGCGCGCCGGCCACCCTGATCGGCATGGCGATCCCGCTGCCCCTGCGCGGTGTGATGGCCGATCGCCTCACGATGGGCGCGGCGTTCGTGATCCCTTTCGGCACGGTGCTCCTGGCCCAGGTGCCGCGGCCGGGGGAGCCGAGCTTCGTGCTCCTGGAGAGCCGCGCGCAGACGGTCAGCCTGCAGCTCGGCCTGGGCCTGCGCCTGTGTGATGCCTTCAGCGTCGGCGCGGGGTTCATCGCGCTGGCGGAGCTCGGCGGCGGCATCCAGGTCGCCCCCAACGAGACGGGCCGCATCGGCTCCACGGTGCGGGACGAGCTGCTGGCGGACTACGCGCCCACGGCCGGCGCGCTCGCGCGTCTCGGGCGCGGCGTGTCCGCGGCGCTGGTCTTCCGGGGCGAGTCGAAGGCCACGTTCAGCCTGCCCCTGGACGCGAACCTGGGCGAGTCGTTCCCGCTGCCCGTGCCGCGCCTGGACATCACCGGCGTCGCGCAGTACGACCCGCGGCAGCTGGCCTTCGAGCTCTCGGGGCGGCCGCCGGGCCTGCCCGTCGTCGTGGCCGCCGGCGCCACCTGGAAACAGTGGAGCGGTTTCCCCAACCCCATCGTCTTCACGGCGGTGCGCCCGAACGACCTGCCGCAGCCGGAGCCCGGGTTCGCGGACACCTGGGTGGCCCGTATGGGCGCCGAGGCGACACTCTTCGAAGACACGGCGGTCCGCGTGCAGCCGCGTCTGGGCTATGCCTTCGAGCCCACGCCGGTGCCCCCGCAGACGGGTTTTCACACCTACCTGGACAACGATCGCCATGTCTTCGCCGCCGGCGTCGGGCTCTCCTGGAGCGCGCTGCGCCTGGACCTGGGCGGCCAATGGCACCACCTGGTCCTGCGGACGGAGCACAAGGCGTCCGGCGAGCCTCCGACGTGGCGGCACGGCGGCGACATTCTGGCCTGGGGCGCCGAGTTGGGGGTGCACCTGTGAGGCGCCACCTGATCGTCGCGCTGGTCTCCGGCCTCGCCGGGGCCGCGCACGCCAACCCCCTGGACGCCTTCGGCTTCGGCGCCCGCGGCATCGCGCTCGGCGGCGCCGTCACGGCCACCGCGCGCGACGTCTCGGCCAACTACTACAACCCCGGCGGTCTGGCCGCGGCGGAGCACCTGCACATCGACCTCGGGTACGTCTACACGCAGCCGCGGGCCGAGTTGAACGGCGCGGACGTGGACATCGACCGCTCCAGCGGTTTCCAGGGCGGTCTGTTGCTGCCCGGGCGTCTGTTCGGCCACCGCGTGGCGTTCTCGCTCGGGCTGTTCCTGCCGGACGACCGCATCACGCGCCTGCGCGCGCTCCGCCAGTCGCAGCCGCGCTTCGAGCTCTACGACAACCGCCCGCAGCGGCTCGTGATCACCTCGAGCGCCTCGGTGGAGATCATCGACGATCTGTTCTTCGGCGCCGGCGTGACCTACCTGAGCAACACCGAGGGCAAGCTGGACGTCGAGGGGGTGGTCCACACGTCGGACGTCGAACAGACGCGTCTGTTGAGCTCCGTGAACGTGAACCTGCGGGCGGTGCGCTACCCCAGCTTCGGCCTGATGTGGCGCCCCGGCGCGCATTGGCGGTTCGGGCTCGCCGAGCGCGAGGCCTTCAGCCTGGCGCTGGATCTGGACGTCGACGTGCACGGCCGCATCGTCGCCGGCCCCACCAACACCACGGTCGTGGAAGAAGGCCGGTTCTTCCTGACCTCGGTGAACGACAACCTGTTCTCGCCCCGGCAGGTCGTGGGCGGCGCGGCCTGGGAGAACGACACGTTCACCTTCTCGCTGGACCTCGCCTGGCTGCAGTGGAGCGGCTTCCCGTCGTCCACCGCCGCGATCGACCTCGATCTGGATCTCGAGCCCATCCAATACACCATCCCCATCCCGGACAAGCCGCTCGACCCCGGGTTCCATGACATCGTCGTGCCCCGCGCCGGCGTCGAGTATCGACCCGTCGAGGGCGACACCTTTGGCCTCGCCGTGCGCCTCGGCGGGTTCTATGAGCCCTCGCCGGCGCCGGACCAGCGCGGCCTCACCAACTACGCCGACTGCGACAAACTCGGGGTGGGCACGGGCGTGGGCCTGCGCTTCGGCGCGCTGCACCCCGGCCCCGAGGCCGTGTGGCCGGGGCCTTTGACGCTGGACCTGGCCGGTCAATACATCCACCTGCGCGAGCGGAAGTATCACAAGTCCAACCCGGCGGACGGGGTGGGGGATTACACCGCCGGCGGCGACGTCCTCGGCACGGCGATGACACTGGGGGTGCTGTTCTGATGGCCGACACAGCGTCATCCGCGCTCGCCTCGGGCATTTGCGCGCTCTTGACCCTCGGCTGCGCCACGCTCGGCGAGGACGACGCGCAGTCGCATCCCGGCGGCGCGGCGAACCTGCCCAACCGAGGCATCGTGCCCTACGAGGTCGTCCAGTTCGTCCGCGGCACCCAGCCGACGGGCTGGCTGTACCCGCCGCCGCTGACCCCCGACCTGCCCGCCGTGCGCGATCCCTCCGCCGTGACCACCCCCGAGGGCGTGGCGCTGTTCGCCCACGTGACGACCGCGGACGCGGCCGGCTTCGCCCGGGCGGACTCCATCGGGGCGACCGGGCTCGCGTTCGGCGACTTCGCGGCGCTGGCGGACACCCAGCCTGACGGCGCGGTGGCCCCCGCCGTCACGCGCGACCCGGACACGGGCACCTGGCACCTGCTCTTCGAGACCCCCGAGGGTCTGTTCCACACGACCAGCGCCGACGGGCGGGCGTTCCCCGGCCTGGCGTCGCCGGAGTCGTGGCTCGTCGCGGACCCGGACGACCCGGACGAGGCCGGCGGCGTCGGCGCGCCGAGCCTGGTGATCGACGCCGGCACCGCCCATGTGTTCTACCGCGCCCGCGGCGCCGGCGACGCGCCCGCGATCGTGATCCGCCACGCCGCGCGGCCGCTCTCCGGTGGGGCCTTCGGCGAGCGGGTCACCGTGCTGCGGCCGGGCGAGGACTGCACGGATCCCCAGGGCATGCCATTCCCGTGCTGGGACGCCGAGCGGGTGGGGGACCCCGAGGTGCGCCTCGCCGAGACGGCCGCCGGGGCGCGGGTGTGGCGCATGTTCTACGCCGGCGGGCGCGGCGAGCTGGACGCCGTCGGGTTCGCCGCCGCCTACGCCCCGGACGAGACCTTCACGCCCTACGCCTTCAATCCGGTCGTGAAGGACAGCCAGCGCAGCCGAACCGCGCCCAGCAACGTCCGAACGGACGCCGGGTACCTGCTCTACTTCGCGCAGCCCACCGCGAAACCCGCCGTGGGGGTGGCCGAGAACGTCGCCGGGGCGCCCTCCGAGCGGTTCTGATTCGGATTCGACGCCCGCTTCGTGTCATACTGTCGGCCTCCCGAATTCCACCGCGAGGACCCATGTCGTCACGTGCCGTCGCAGTCACCTCCGCGCTCCTCACGCTGACCCTCGCCGCGTCCGCGCAGGGTGCCGGGCAGTCGCTCGGCCCCGATCCGCACGACGTCTTCGAGGGCCACATGAACTACGTGGCGACCGCCGGCAGCCTGCTGCAGTGCGGGGGCGGCGCCACCTGCGACCTGAACACGGGCGGCAACTGCCAGGGCCTGGATACGGGCACGGCGCCCATCGCGGGCATCCCCGGCGACCTGCCCGGCCTGCGCGTGGCCTACGCCCAGCTCAACTGGGTGGCCACCTATCCGCAGGGCGCGATGCCCGACTCGGCCGTGACGCTCACGCCCCCGGGCGGCGCGCCCATCGCGGCTCAGGCCGATCCGGCGCGCTCCGAGCAGTTCGACGACGCCGCGGACGCCCAGACCTGCCAGCTCGTGCAGGTCCTCTGCAGCGTCGGGAACTGCGGGCTGACCTTCGGTTCGATGTTCGCCGACGTGACGGACGCCGTGAACGCCCACCTGGCCACCGGCGGCGTGCTCAACGGCGACTGGCGCATCGACGACGTGGACGTGCCCGGCGGCGACGACTCGAACCCCGACACGGCCATCGCGGCCATCGGCAGCCTCACCGTCGGCGGCTGGTCGCTCCTGATGGTGTACGAGGAGGCCTCGCTCCCGCTGCGCCGCCTGTACTACTACCAGGGCTTCGAGCTCATCGAGGGCGGCGTCCGGCGCCTGCACCCCACGGGGTTCCGCGCCCCGCCGGACCCGGCCGTGGACGTGACCTTCTTCGCGCTCGAGGGCGACACGGGCACGCAGGGCGACTCGCTGACCATCAACGACACGGACGTCGAGGACGACTGCAACCCGTTCAACAACGTGTTCAACGAGACGGTGAACGCCGCGGGCATGTGCCGGCGCAACACGTCGAGCGTCGACCTCGACACGTTCCATCTGGACAACGCCATCGAGCCCGGGGACGAAGAGGCCGACATCACCATCACGCTGCCCATGGGCAACGGGCTGACGCCGGGCGAACAGATCTTCACCGACTGGCTGATGATCGCCTTCGACCACCGGCCGCCGAACTTCGACACGCTCAAGCCCGAGAAGTCCGCCGAGCCGCCCTCGCGCAGCGTCGTTCAGGCCGGCGACCAGATCGAATACACCATCCTGGTCGAGAACAGCGGCGGCGAGGATGCCACGGGTGTGATCGTCCGCGACGCCCCGCCTCCCGGCACGACGTACGTGCCGGGCTCGACGACGGTGGACGTGATCCAGATCCCCGACGCCGCCGGCGGCGCCACGGTGCTGGCGCAGGGCCTCGAGCTCACGCGCATCCCGGGCATCGACGCCATCGGTCCCATGGAGCGCCACCTGGTCAAGTTCAAGGTGCGCGTGGACGCGGACGCGCCGGACGGCACCATCCTGACCAACATCGCCAGCATCACGGCCGACGGCCTGGACCAGGTGCGCACGGATCCCGTGGTGCACTCGGTGGGCGTGCTGCCGGACGGGGGCTTCCCGCCGCCGCCGGACGCCGGCCCGGACGCCGCGCCGCGCCCCGACTTCGGCATCACGCCGCCCCCCGGGGACGCCGCGCCCCGCCCGGACGGCGCGCCGGTCATCTGCGGCCCCGACGAGGTGCTGAACGCCGCCGGTCGCTGCGTGAGCGCCTCGGCCGACATGGGCCCCGAGCGGGACGCCTGCCCCTACGGCACGGCCGAGAGCTTCTGCGCGCAGGGCACCCAGCTGGTGGACGGCAAGTGCGAGGCCATCTGCGGCGCCGGGACCTACTGGGATCCGAGCTGCGCGAACGGCTGCGGCGCCTGCCAGCCCGATGGCGTGCCCACCTGCGCCGAGGCGGCGGGGGGCAAGGAGTCGGGCAAGGCGTCGAGCGGCTGCACCCTGGGCGGTCGTGCGGCGGGCGGACCCCTCTGGCTCGCTGGCCTGGCGCTGGCCGCCTCGGTCGCGCGGCGGCGCCGCGAAAACCGCGCGCGGCGTTAGCAGGACGCTGATAAAGTCCATCCTTGGACTTTTTCAGCCCCGCTGCGCCGAAGTGAATTCGGCTCCGCTCCCGGAATCATTCGGCTTTTTCAAAGCCTCGGTGATTCCGCCGGGCCATCCTGGCCCGGGCAGGCTGCTTTTTCGGCAGCCTGCTAGATCCCGCCGCCGGGTGGTGCGTTCGCATCGACATGCGCACGCACCTGGAAATGCTGACCCTGGCCGCGCTGGCCGCCGTGCTGTTTCTGCTGATCGGCCTGGCCGACGCGAAGGCCGCCCGGGCGGAGAGCTTCCTGGAGGCGCAGCGCCACGCTTCGCGATTCCGCGAGGCCGAGGCGCAGCGCCTGCCGGAGATCACCGCGGCGTTCCGCGACGCGGGCGCGCTGTGGCCGCCGCGGGGCCTGTACCTTCGGGCGTTCAAGCGCGAGGGCGAGGTCGAGCTCTGGGCGCAGGCCGAGCGGGGCGCGCGGCGGGTGCGGGTCCGCACCTTCGACATCTGCCGGGCCTCCGGCGTGCTCGGCCCCAAGCGGTTCTCCGGCGATCTGCAGGTGCCCGAGGGCCACTACGCCATCTCCGCCTACAACCCCCACAGCCGCTACCACCTGGCGCTGAAGGTGAGCTACCCCAACGCCGAGGACCGCCGCTTCGCCGCCGACCACGGCCTGGACCCGGGCGGCGACATCATGATCCACGGGGACTGCGTGACCATCGGCTGCCTGCCCCTGCGCGACGGCCCCATCGAGTTCCTGTACGTCGCCGCGGCCCACGCCCGCGCCAGCGGGGCCGCCCTGCCCGTGGACATCCACCCCTGCCGCTACGGCACCGCCGCCTGCCAGACCGAGCTCGCGCGGCACCCCGTGCTCCAGCCGCAGTGGGCGCGCCTGGCCCTGGCCGACGCCGGGTTCGAGACGACCGGCCGCCCGCCGGGGGACGTCGACCGCATGTAGGGAGACGGCGCTCCCGGGCACACCCGGACTTGCACCCATCGGGGCAGTGGTGATAGCTCTCCGCCGTTGAGCCGGCGATGATGGCCGGCCTGCGATTGTGGCGCGGGGAAGCGCCCAAATTCGGGATGCCCGACGAAACGGGGGAGAATTCGCAATGACCCATCTCAAGTCCAAGTTCGCGCTCGCGGCGCTTTTCGGCGCCGGTCTGTTCGTGACCGCCTGTGACAAGGCCGACGACGCCGTCGTCGACGCCGGCGCCTCCGCGGGTGGCTCCGGCGGCGAGGCCGCGGGCGGCAGCACCGGTGGCAACGCCGGCGGCGAGGCCGGCGGCGGCACGGCCG
>CAINDO010000220.1 GCA_903847385.1 uncultured Myxococcales bacterium | reverse complement strand
CGGCCGGGGGGGGCGGCGGCACGGCAGCGTCGGCCGGCGGCGGCGGTGGCGCGGCGTCCGCCGGGGTCACGCCCATGTCCACGGCGGCGCAGGGGTTGTCGTCGCAGCGCGTCCCCGGGCCCCCGAACGAGCCATCGCAGGCGTCCGGCGAGGTCATGGAACACATGCCGGCGGCGTCGCAGCAGGCGCCCGGCGCCGTCGTCGCGCAGATGTCCGCCGGGCGACAAGCCGTCTCGCCGCCGAGGAACCGGCCGTTGCAGCTCACGTTCGTGGCGTTCTCACAGGCGTTGTCGTCCTTGCAGCAGGCGCCCCGCACGGGCTGCGCGCAGGGGTTCGGGTTGCAGGTCGAGCCCGCCCCCTGGAAGCTCGCGTCGCAGCGCCGCTCGTCGTCCACCTGGCAGGTGCCGTTGGCCTGGCAACAGGCCCCGATCACGAGCGAGGGGCACGGGTTGGGATCACAGAGCGCCCCGTCCCCCTGGTAGAAGCCGCGGATCTTCGCGCACTCGCGCGAGGTCACCGCCGAACACTCCGACAGATCGTTGCAGCAGGCGCCCGTCGTCGCCTGCGGGCAGCGGTCCGCGGTGCACTCCGTGCCGGCGCCGGCGAAGTCGCCGCCGTCCGTGAAACACGCGCTCTGCTCGCGGATCTCACAGGGGTTCTCGGCGTCACGCAGACAGCACGCGCCGCGCACCCCGAGGGAGCACGGGTTGGGCTCACAGGTGGCCGCGCCGGTGAACAGACGCCCCTCGGCCTCGCAGGCCGAGACGCCCCGGATCTCACAGCCGAGGTTGTTGTCGCAGCAGGCGCCCTGGAGTTCGCCGCTCGAGGCGTCGGCGTCGCTCTTGTCGCAGGCGGGCAGCGCCGCGCCGAGCGCCAGGCAGGCGAAGAGTGAGCGCAGGGCGGAGAGAGTGCGAGGCGTGGGGACGTTCATCGACCGGGAGCATAGCTGCAAACGCCCGGGTGAGCGCAACCGCGTCAGAACTGCACGACGCCGCCGAACAGGAAACCCGGCCCCGAAGGGTCGATGGTGCCGAGGCTGCGGCCGTCGTGTTTGAACTCCGCCGGCAGGAAGCGGTCGTAGGTGATCTCCAGGTTGGCGCCGAAGGCGAAGCGGTCCGCCCGCGTGGTGACCGGCGCGTCGCCGGGGCCCATGAACCAGAGGTCGACGCCGACCCCGGCGTAGAAGCCCGGCCGGACCGCCTCGGCGGAGAGCGTGTCACCGGTGCTGCGCGGATCGTAGTCCAGCGACCACCACCAGCAGCCCAGGCCGGCGCGGCCGTAGACCTGGACCATCGAGGCCGGCCGCCAGCGCCACCCGGCGCCGCCCCGCAGCGTGCTGCCGCCGAGGGTGCTGTCCACCAGGCCGTAGGTCTCGCCACTCATGGAGCGACCGCCGTAGCTCGCGCCGACGAAGAGCCGGTCGCCCAGGATGGCGTCGAAGCCGAGCTCTCCGCCGCCCATGAGGCGGCCGTCGCCGACGGCCTGCCACGACTCGTCCTCGACGACGTTCATGCCGCCGCGCAGCGTGAGCCGGAGCTCGGGGAAGGGAGCGTCGTCCGCGTGGGCGATGGCGGGGGCCGTGAGGGCGAGCGCCAGGAGCGCCTTCTGAAGTGCGTGCGTTTTCATCGGTCCAGGACCTCCGAGAGGAAAAGGCCCGTGTGCGTCTCGACGTCGGCGTCCTCGAGGGCGCCGAGGTCGCCGTCCGGCAGCACGGTGACCGCGCCGAGGGGGTCGAGGTGGTCGACGACGACCCGCCCCGCCCCGGGCAACTGCATGAGCCGACCCGATTCGGGCAGCTCGAACGCCCCCGCGGCGCCCGTCGCCAGATCCACGGACACGAGCGTCGGCGACTCGGCCGACACCATCGCGTACACCGTCTTGCCGTCGCCGGAGACCTGCACGCTCTCGTCGATGCCCGCGCTCGGCGTGTAGCCGCCGTACTCGTCGTAGTAGCCGCCGTAACCCGAGATCACGCCGCCGATGTCGAAGGGCGTGGCCGTCTGCGCGCGGAAGTCGAGCACCACGAGGCGCGCCGTGCTCACGGCGACCGCGACGGCCTGCCCCGGCACGGGCACCAGGCGCTCGATGCCGTTCTCCAGCGTCAGCACCGTCACGGCGCGGCCGCGGGCCTGCTCGACCTCGTTCAGGCGCGCGAAGGCCACCGTCGCCTGCCCCTCGGCCCAGATCAGGGCCTGCGGGGCGCCGTCCTCGCCCGTGAAGGGCACCAGATGCCCGCCGTAGGCCGGCAGCGTGACGCCCTTGCGGCCGCCCGTGGCCGGGTCCACCGCGGCGAGCTGATTCCCCGCCAGCGTGAAGATCCGCAGGCCCGCCGCCGTGACGACGGACAGCGTGTCCGAGAGCGAGGCGCTGCCCGGCAATGCGTTCAGCACGGGCTTGGGGACCGTGTCCGGGGCGGCGTCGTCGGTGAAGCTCAGCAGGAAGAGATCGTCCGTGCCCGCCGCGCGCACCAGGGCGCCGGGCGCGCCGCCGTCGACGCCGGGCACGGCCTCGACGGACACGGGCACGACCTCGCGCGTCTCCTGCGGCAGCGTGAAGCGCACGATGACCTCGGCCGCCGTCGGCCGGGCCAGATCGAAGAGCGCCAGGTAGCGGTCGGACAAGGCCCAGGCGAAGCGCCGCTCGGCGCCGCCGATCTCGCCGGGGCCGGAGAGCACGATGGCGCGCGGGCCCGCGCCGAAGGAGCGCAGCGTGCGTCGAACGGGGTTGGTGCCGCTCGCCGCCGCTTCCAGGTCCAGGATGGCGATCTCGTTGGGGTTGCGCACGACCTCGCCGGCCGTGTCCCCCGCGGACGACCCGCCGTGGTGGAAGACGGCGTAGTGGCCGTCCGCGGCCCACTCGACGCCGGTGAAGACGGCGCCGAGGTCGTAGTCCACGCGCTTCTCCACGGAGCCGCGTTCGCTGAAGCGCAGCAGCGTCGCCCCGCCGGCCTCGTCGAGCGCCAGCAGGGAGCGGCCGTCGGGCCCGGCGAGCAGGCGGCGCGGCGCGGCGTCGAGCGCGGCGCGGTCGACCACGTCCGGGCCCGGCGCGTAGAGCACGACCTCGCGGCGGCCGGCGACGGGCCAGGCGACCACACGCTCCAGGGACACGGCCTCCCCGGCGGAGAGCGGGCGCTCCCAGACGTCGGCGCGGTCACAGGCGGCGAGCAGGCCCATCGCGGCGACGCCGCAGAGCCCGAGACGATTCCAGAGGTGGCGGCTCATTCGATCCTCCCGTTGAGCAGGTAGCCGCTGAGGGTCTCGAGCGCGTCCGTCTCGCGACGTTCGCTGTCGCGGTCGAGGAAGCTGATGCGCCCCTCGCCGTGGCTCTGCGTGACGAACACCCGGTCCGCCGAGGGCACCTCGCCGACCATCTCCGGGGACGAGGGCAGCGGTACGCTGCGGACGGCGAGGCCGTCGAGGTCCAGAATCTGCAGCTCGTGCACGCCCGTCTCGGGACGAGAGAGCGGCACCCAGGCGCGGGCCAGATCGGCGCTGAACAGCACGCCTCGCGGCTCCGCCGGGGTGGTCACCAGGCGGACGAAGAGCGACTCCAGGTCCACGAGGGAGTAGCCGTAGCTGCGGGAGAGGAAGTCCGCCTCGGAGAGCGTGGGGTCGGGCTCGCCCTCGGCCTTGCGGTGCAGGAGCCAGGCCGCGCGGCCGCCCGGGTCGATCACCGCCCCGGCGATCTCCTTGCGCACCGGGTGCTGCGTGAGCGCCGGCGGGTCCGTCGTCAGGTCCAGCGCGGCGAAGCGCGGGCTCAGGTCCGCCGAGGGCAACGTGGTGTAGAGCAGCGCGCGCTCGCCGTCCGGAGCCACCGCCGCCGACCCCAAGGCCGCGGGCAGGTCGACGCTCACGTCGAGGGCGCCCGTCGCCACGTCCACGATCACGGCCCGCCGGGCCTCGCGCAGCATCACCAGCGCCTTGCGGCCCTCGGCGAAGAGGTCGAGATCCGTGGGCTCACCGGGCAGGGCGATCTCGACGAGCGCGCCATCCGCGGGGGTGAGCACGCTGATGCTCGACTCGCCGCCGGCGCCGGCGCGGCTGACCACGTACGCCCCGTCCGGGCTGATGGCCACCTCGCGGCCATCCTGCAGGAACGGGTCCGTCGCCGTCGGCAACAGGCGGGGCGCGGCCTCGGGGTGGGCCAGATCGACGACCGAGACGCCGTCCTCCGTGACCAGGAAACACGTCTCGCCGTCCGCCGTGAAGATGGGCGAGCGGGGGCGGAAGCCCGTCGAGATCGCGCGGAGTTCCATCGCCTCGACATCGAGGATCGCCGCGTCCTGCAAGGCCGTGGTGTCCTCGCCGACCTCGGCCAGCGCCAGGTCGAACCACACGACCGCGTGGCGACCGTCGGGCGAGAGCGCCAGGGCGTTGAAGTGCCGGGGCAGGGCGATGAACGCGACTTTGGCGGGGTCGACCGTCGCGTCGACCACGGCGAGCTCGTCGCTGCCGCGGTTGAGCACCACGCCCCGTTCGACGCCGGGCAGCGTGAGCACGGCGCTCGGCGCGTCCCCCACGTCGATGGGGGTCACGGCCCGGGAGCGGGCGTCGATGCGCAGGAGCAGGTCGTTCTCGCGGCTGGTGACCCACACGTGGTCGTCGCCCACCGCCGGCGGGCTGAAGGCGAGCGACTCGGTCTCGTCCTCGGGCCCTTGCCCGCCGCTGCCACCCGCCCCGGAGCCCTCGCCGGCCCCGGCGTCCGCGCTCGCATTGGGCGCGCCGGCGCCGGCCATCTCGTCGGACATCCCGGCGTCGCCGCAGCCCGTCAGGCCGGCCAGGCCGGTCAAGCCCATGATCGCCGCGGCGAGTCCCGCGCGCCGCTTCGGGCGTCGGGTCGACCGTCGTTTCTCGTCGATGTCGTGCATGTTCGCCTCCTGGGTCGCGGCCGGGCCCGGGTTGGGTGCGGCCGCTGTCGCCGTGAATACTGTGCACCAATCGGGCCAAGGGAAGCCGGTCCGTTTCATGCGGCCCGGCGCGCGCGCCGTGAACCGGCGTTCACAGCGCCCATGAACCGCGCTCCCGACCCCGCCCCCACATTTTTTCGAAAAAGTGCGCGAAATCGGCGACACGCGCCCGGTTTGGCCGACGAGACCTTGCAGACACCCACTGCAAGGAGCTCCCCATGATCCGCCCCGCATTTCTGGCGCACGTCGCTCTGCTCTCCCTTCTCGCCGGCGCCGGCCTCGGCTGCGCCGACACCTCACCCCCCGGCGCGGTCACCGGCCGCACGCCCGCGGCGCCCCCGCCGGACGCCGACCCGCCGCTCTGGTGGGACGCCGGACCCGACGACGCCGGCGTGACGCTCGAGGCCGCGCCGCTCGAGTCCCCCGCCGCGGGCCCGCCCCGGCGCACGCGGCTCGTGTCGTTCGCGACCCCGCCCCTCTGGCTCGGCGGCGCCCTCACCGGTCGCGGGGCGTTGCTGGTCTGGGACGCCGGCGACGCCTCGCGTCACGACCTGGTGGCGCTCCCCGTCTCGCGCGACGGCAAGGCCGCGGGCGCGCCGCGTCCCGTGCTCTCGGGCCCCGGGGCGCTCACGTCCGCGCTGGTGGCCCGGGACTGGCGGCGGGACGTCGTGCTCGTGGTCGCCGACACGACTGCGGGCACGCGCGCCGCCCGACTGGACGCCGCGGGCGCGCCCCTGGGCCCGGTCGTCGAGCTCGCGGCCGCCCCCTCCGCCAACGCGGCGCCCGTCGCGAGCGCGGCGCTTCGCACGCGAGAGGGCTTCCTGTTGGCCCACGCCGATGGCCCGGACACCGTGGCGGTCACGGCGCTGCAAGCCGATGCGACCGCGCCGCTCGCCTCGCCCCACCGGCTCCACCTGCCCGGCACGCGGCGTTTGCAGCTCGCGGACACGGGCGAGGCCCGGTTTCTGGCCTTCGACGGCCCGGAGACCGCCGGCCTGCGGCGGCTCGATGTGGACGCCCCGCCCCTCCCCTGGCGCGCGGACGTGCGCACGGACCTGCTGGCGGACGGCGACGGCCTGCTGGCCGTGACCTGCCTGGGCGATCTGCCCGGCGAGCCCGGCGCGGTCGTGGCCGAGCGCCTCGACGCGGACGGCCGGCCGCGGGGCGCGCCACGAATGCTGGCCAAGTCCGCCGTGCCCTGCGACTTCGCGGCGCATCTGCGCCCGGCGGGCGGGCTCGCGCTCCGGCACGGGCGCCACGTCACGCGCTTCGACGCCGCGCTGCAGCCGACGGGCGAGCCGGCGTACCTGCCCGAGGGGTCGCTGCCCGGTGTCCTGCTGTGGGCCCGGGACACGGCGCTGGCCTGCGGCCTTTCGACCGACGCCGAGGGCGAGACGCTCGACTGCCTCGCCCTCACCCCGTGAGGCCGACCACCGGCGTCAGGGGATGACCACCGCGCCGCCGCCGATCATGTAGGCCATCAGGTTGCGGCTGACGTCGGAGAACTCCATCTGCGAGTCCTGCCAGTCGGCCTCGACGAACCAGTACCGCCCCGCGCCGGACTCGACGTACCCGAGGGAGATGTTGTTTTGATTCCAGCCGCCGAGGGCCACGAAACCGGGCACCTGCGCCGAGTCGATCGCGTAGCCGCAGCCGGTCTGACCGACGGGCGGGGGCGCGAACGCGTTGTCCTGCCAGAACGGGTCGCCCGGGCTGAACTGGAAGGCCGGCTGCACGTTGTCGAAGCAGTCGCCGTTGCGGGCGCCCTGGGGGACGTTCGCGCCGAAGACGGCGTTGTAGATGCTGTGCGAGACGTTGAACTCGCTGATGACCTGGCCGCCACCGTCGATGAACCGCGCCAGCGCCGGGGCGTTGTTCTGGACCTCGCCGATGCCGCCGCGCGAGACCACCACGGCCTGGGTGTTGTCGTCCGGCACGCAGCCGGCCTGGACCATCAGGCCCAGGTCGGCCAGGGGCCCGCGGATGAACTCCTGCACCGAGCGCCCGGGCGCGCCACAGGCCAGGACGACGGGGCGGATGCCCCCGCAACGCCCGTTCTCGCAGGCAGCGCCGCCGGCGCACGCGCGGCCGCAGCGACCGCAGTTCGCCGGGTCCGACTGCAGGTCGAGGCACACGCCCCCGCAGAAGCCCTGCCCCGCCGTCTCGCAGCGACCACCCCGGGCCGCGCAGCCGTCGTCCGCCGGCCAGTCCACCTGCCCGTCGCCGTCGTTGTCGGCGCCGTCCGCGCAGAAGGGCACGTCGCCGGCGGGGTTCGTCTCGTCGTCGTCCAGGGCGTCCTCGCAGCCCAGGTCCCGCCCGTCGACGTCCCCGTCGAGGTCGTTGTCGATGGCGTCCGCGCAGCGCGGCGGCAGCATGCCCGCGTTGGCCTCGTCCGCGTCGGCGGCGGCCCGGCAGCCCGGGTCGTCGGGGAAGTCGACGCGCCCGTCGGCGTCATTGTCCACCCGGTCGCCGCAGGCCGGCGGGGGCATGGGGTCGTCCTCCGCGTCATCCGAGGCGAAGGCGCAGCCGGGGTCCAGGGGGTAGTCGGCGCGCTGATCGCCGTCGTCGTCGCGGCCGTTGCCGCAGGCCGGCGCCGGGGCCGGATCGCGCTCGTCGTCGTCGCCGGCGGCGCTGCAGCCGGGCTCGGCGGGCCAGTCCGCGCGGCCGTCGCCGTCGTCGTCGCGACCGTTGGCGCAGGCCGGCAGGGGCATGGGATCGGCCTCGTCGGCGTCGTCCACGGCGGCGCAGCCCGGATCGTCCAGGTCGGCGAGGCCGTCGCGGTCGTCGTCGCGGCCGTTGCCGCAGGCGGGTCCGCGCACGGCGCGGCGTCCGCCGGCGATCATGTAGGCCATCAGGTCGCGGCTGACGTCCGTGAAGGCGCCCTCGCGGTCCTGCCAGTCGGCCTCGATGAGCCACAATCGGCCGGCGTCCACGTCCACGTAGCCGAACTGCACGTTGTTGGCGTCCCAGCCGCCGAGGGGCACGAAGTCCGGGATCGCGGCGGCGGGGATGGCGTAACCGCAGGCCGTCGCCCCGCCGGGCACGGGCACGAACACGTTGTCCTGCCAGAACGGGTCGTCCGGCGAGAACTGGAAGGCCGGCTGCACGTTGTCCTGGCACCCGCCGTTCCAACCGCCCGCCTGAATGGCCGCGCCGAAGACGGCGTTGTAGACCTCGTCCGAGGCGTTCCACTCGGTCAGGAGCTGCCCGCCGTCCTCCAGCCACGGCCGGATCGTCCCCATGTTGGCCACGACCTCACCCACACCGCCGCGGGCCATCACGATGGCCTGTGTGTCGTCGTCGGGCACGCAGCCGGCCTCGACGCGCACCTCGGCCTCGACGAGCTCGCCGCGGATGAACTCGTCGACGGGGCGCCCGGGGTTGCCGCAGGCCAGCACGCGGGGCCGGATGGCGCCGCAGCGGCCGGCGATGCACATCACGCCCGGCGCGCACACGCGCCCGCAGCGGCCGCAGTTGTTCGCGTTGGCGACCAGGTCCTGGCACACGCCGCCGCAGAGCCCGTAGCCCGGCTCCTCGCAAGCGTCGCCCTGGGCCGCGCAGCCCTCGTCCGCCGGCCAGTCCGTCGCCCCGTCGCCGTCGTTGTCGCGGCCGTCGGCGCAGTAGGGCGCGTCGCCCATCGGGTCGGTCTCGTCGTCGTCCCGCAGATCGGCGCAGCCCACGTCCAGCGCGTCGGGGAACCCGTCGTCGTCGTTGTCGATGCCGTCCGAGCAACGGGGCGGGGGCGCGCCCTCGTTGAGCTCGCTGTTGTCCGCGGCGAAGCGGCAGCCGGGATCGTCGGGGAAGTCCAGGCGCCCATCGCCGTCGTCGTCCCGCCCGTTCGCGCACTGCGTCATCGCGTTGCCGTCGGCCTCGTCCTCGTCGCCGGCGAAGGCGCACCCGGGGTCGCGCGGGAAGTCCAGGCGCCCGTCGCCGTCGTCGTCCTGTCGGTTGTCGCAGGCCGTGCGATCCGCCCGGTCCTCGGGGTTGGCCTCGTCGGGATCCGAGGCCGCCGCGCATCCGGAGTCGAAGGGCCAGTCGGCCAGGCCGTCCCGGTCGTCGTCCTCGCCGTTGCCGCAGACGGGGGCGATGTCCGGGTCGATCTCGCGCCCGTCGCCGGCGCTGGTGCAGCCCGGATCGGCGGGGTAGTCGGTCACCGCGTCCTGGTCGTCGTCCAGCCGGTTGCTGCACTGCGGCGCCGCGCGGGGGTTGGTCTCGTCGTCGTCGCCCCGCCCCTGGCAGCCGGGCTCCGCGGGGAAATCCACCACGCCGTCGGCGTCGTCGTCGAGCCGGTTGGCGCAGGCCGGCGGCGCCGCCGGATCGGCCTCGTCCGCGTCGCCCCGGCCGATGCAGCCCGGGTCGTAGGGGAAGTCGGCGGTGCCGTCGCCGTCGTCGTCGGCCGCGTTCGCGCAGGCGGGCAGGGCCGCGCCCTCCGGCGGGTCGAGCTCGTCCTCGTCGAGCGCGTCCGTGCAGCCGACGTCCTCGGCGTCCACGGCCTCGTCGGCGTCGTTGTCGCGGCCGTCGGCGCAGCCCGCGGGCAGCCGCTCGCTCTCGACGGAGAGCTTGAACGGCGCCGCCGCCCCGAACTGCCGGTCGACGAACACGAAGTAGTCCCCCGGCGGCGCCTGGTCGATGCGGACGCGGCCGCGGCTGTTCGGCGCGATGCCGGCGCTGCAGCCGTTGGCCACCTCGGCGCCCAGGCAGTCGCGGCGCACGTAGAGCAGCGTGTTCGCCGCCGTCTCCTCGTAGTCCACGCTGAAGGTCAGGCGTGCGTTGAAGGGGTTGGTGTAGCGGATGATCTTCTCGGGCATGCGGGCGCCGCCGCAGGTGCCCTCGAAGCCGTTGCTGCCCTCGACGTTCTGGTCGTCCAGGATGAACGGCGCCCCCGCCGGGTAGTCGGCCACGGGCACGCCGTTGCCGCAAACGTCGGTCTCGTCGTCGTCCGCGGCCGCACGGCAGCCCCGGTCGAGCGGGTAGTCCACGATGCCGTCGCCGTCGTTGTCCTCGTCGTCCGCGCACGCCGGCAGCGGGTCGGGATCGGCCTCGTCGCGGTCGTCGGCGGCCGCGCAGCCCGGGTCGAAGGGGTAGTCCACCCGGCCGTCGGCGTCGTCGTCCACGGCGTTCAGGCAGGCGGCGCGCTCGATCTCCTCGACGCGCACCGTCACCGGCCCGCCGTTCTGCGCGGCGCCGTCCACGAAGATGTAGTAGTCGCCGGGGGGCGGGTCGGGCAGCTCGAGCACGTTGCCGGCCAGGCCGTCGCCGGAGCGCTCGCGAGCGCAGCCCACCTCCGTCCCCTCGTCCAGGCAGCCAGTGCGCACGTACAGGGTCGTCTCGGCCTCGGTGCCGGGCAGGTCCGTGCGCACGACCAGGCGCTCGAGCACGTGATCCACGCGGTGCACGAACACGACCTCCGAGGCCCCGCGGCCGCCGCAGGAGCCTTCGGAGACGAACACGCCCTGGCTCGTGTCCGAGTGGGCGTCGCGCCCGACGATCAGCTCCACGGGCCGATACCGCTGCCCACAGCTCCCGGCCTCGTTGGTGTCACCGGCGGCGCCGCAGCCGGTGTCCTCGGGGTAGTCGACGTCGCCGTCGTCGTCGTTGTCCAGACCGTCCGCGCAGGCGGGCGCGATGGCCGGGTCGCCCTCGTCCCGGTCGCCGACGCCGGCGCAGCCCGGATCGTCCGGGTAGTCGAAGCGGCCGTCGCCGTCGTCGTCGGCGCCATTGCCACAGTCCGGTTCGCCGGAGTCGAGCTCCTCCGTGTCGCCGGCCGCCTGGCAGCCCGGATCCAGGGGGAAGTCGATGATGCCGTCGCCGTCGTCGTCCACGCGGTTGCTGCAGGCGGGCGGCTCGTCCGGATCGGCCTCGCGCGGGTCCGCGGGCGAGGAGCAGCCCGGGTCCTGCAGGTCGACCTCGCCGTCCCGGTCGTTGTCCTCGCCGTCCGCGCACTCGGGCAGGCTCATGCCCGTGTCCGTCTCGTCCCCGTCCAGGTCCGAGCCGCAGCCGGGATCGGCGGGGAAGTCGGTGTAGCCGTCGGCGTCGTTGTCCGCGCCGTCGCCGCATTGCGCGGGCAGCGGGTCGTCCGACTCGTCGGCGTCCAGGGGACCGGAGCAGCCCGGATCGTCGCGATCCGTGCGGCCGTCCAGGTCGTCGTCCTCGCCGTTGGCGCAGGCGGCCACCGGCGGTTCGCTCTCGTCGTCGTCCAGGGCGTCGACGCAGCCGAGGTCGTCGAGGTCGACGCGGCCGTCGCCGTCGTTGTCCTGTCCGTCGCCGCACGCCTTCGGCGCGGCCACCGCGTCCGGCTCACCGGCGTCGGCGAGCACGCCGCGGTCGCCGGGGTCGACGCCGCCGCCGGCCCCGCCGGCACCACCACCGGCCCCGCCCTCGCCACAGCCCGTGGCGACGACCAGACCCAGCCCACAGCAGATCTCGAAAACGCGACTCAGCCGCATGGCGCTTCACTCCGGCATCGGGGGAACGACTGCAGCATAAGGGTGCGTCGCGGCCGGGGTAAAGGAGACGGGCCCGTCTGCCGTTTTCGTGAACGAAAGCGCTTTCACCCTCGGACCATTCGGGCAGGACGCACACCGTCGGGCCCGCCGCGGTCCGGTGGCCGCGCGCCTGATGTCAGGGTAGTCGCGAATGAACGAACGTACGCTCGGAGATACGACGGAGATGGTCCTGGACATCCTGAGCCAGGATCCGCTCGGGCCGTCCCGGCGCCAGGCCTTCGTCGGCCTCACCGCCCAGGACGTGTCCGCCCTCCGCCGCCTGCACCCGGTGCTCCGCTCGGCCTGGAGCGCGGCGATGGACCGCATGCTCGGCCACGCCGCGCGTCAGCCGGAGATTCAAGCCGCCCTCGGGGCCGACCGCTCGACGACGAGCTTCCGCGCCGAACTGCTGGACCAGGTCACGGACCTGACCTCCGGCGAGTACGACGAGGCCTGGCTCGCCGAGCGCATCCGCATGAGCCTGCAGACCGCCGATGCCGGCGTACCCGCGGACTGGATCGCCTCGGCCTGGTCCGTCGCGCTCTCCGAGATCCTGCCGGCGGTGCGCGGCGCGACGGTGGGCCCGGCGTCCCCCGGCGACGCCCCCGCCGACGGCGCCCTGTTCGCCGAGGGCGTGCGGGCGCTGCTCAAGGTCGCGTTCCTGGACATCGGCATCATGCTGCACACGCGCGCGCACATCGACCGCGAGGCGATGTCCGGGCTGCGGCAGTTCGCCCGGACGGTGCTCGAGAGCGTGCCCGACGGCATCGTGCTGACGGACGCCGCCGGTCGCATCCAGAGCTTCAACGCGGCGGCGGAGCGGATCTTCGGCATCGACCGCCTCGCCGTCTCGGACAAGCCCTTCGCCGAGCTCCTGCACGAGGCCAATCGGTCCGAAGAAGGCGTCCTGCGACGTCGCCTGTTCGAGGCCGGACCCGGCCAGCGCCGCGACGCCGGCGGCCGAGCCCCCCCCACGCAGATGACCGGTCTCCACGCGGATGGCGCCACGGTGCCCATCGAGGTCAGCTTCCAGATGGGCGCCCTCGACGGCGAGCCCGTGTGCTGCGCCGCCGTGCGGGACGTCAGCGAGCGGGTCCGCGCCGAGCACGCCCTGCGCCGCTCGGAGACGAACTTCCGGGCCCTGATCGAGGGCTCGCCGGACGCCATCCTCGTGCACCGCGACGGCCTGGTCGTCTACGTGAACCCCGGCTTTCTGAAGCTGCTCGACCTGCCCAACCTGCGCAGCATGATCGGCAGGCCGGTGACCGACTTCCTGGGCGCCGCAGACCGCCGCGTGCTCTTCCCGGCCGTCGACGACCCGGCGGCCCGCGCCGCGCGCATCGAGGGCGCCAACTCACCCCGCGAGGTCCGCTTCGTGCGCGGCGAGACCGAGGTCGTCACCGAGACGCGCGAGTTCGTCCTCGACTTCGACGCGAAGCCGGCCATCGTGATGGTCGCCCGGGACGTGACCGAGCGCCACCGCCTGGCCGCGCGCATGTACGAGATGGACCGGGCCATCGCCGTCGGCAACCTGGCCGCGGCGGCGGGCCACGAGATCAACAACCCGCTCACCTACATCCTGGGCAACACCCACTTCGCCCGCCTCGAGCTGCGACGCCTGGCCACGCAGATGCGCGCGGGCTTGCTCCAGCGAGGTCCGGAGGACGTCGCCGACCGCCTCGACGACATCGCCCGCGCCCTGGACGAGGCCCAGGAGGGCGCCGTCCGCGTGCGCTCCACGGTGGCCTCGCTGCGCAGCATGGCGCGCCGGGACGAGCCCGTCGGCGGCCGTTTCCGTCTGGACGGGGTCATCGATCACGCCGTCGGCGTCGCCTGGAACGAGATCCGCCACCGCGCCCGCCTCGAGCGGCAGTACATGGCCGTACCCAGCGTCTTCGGCTCCGAGAGCCGGCTGACGCAGGTCTTCGTGCACCTTCTGCTCAACGCCGCGCACTCCATCCCCGAGGGCGACACGGACGCCAACGAGATCCGCATCGCCATGTACTCGGACGCCGAGCGGGTCTACGTCGATGTCATGGACACGGGCTGCGGCATGTCGCCGGACGCACTGGCGCGGGCCTTCGAGCCGTTCTACACCACGCGCCCCCCCGGCGAGGGTGCGGGCCTCGGCCTGACCATCAGCCGGCAGATCGTCGAGGCCGCCGGCGGCACCCTGACCCTCTCGAGCGAGCCGGGCATGGGCACCACCGCGCGCCTCGTCCTGCCCGCCACCCTCGAGGACGAGCGCTCCCCGCGGCTGACCGGCAACATGACGCCGGACTGCCCGCCGGGCCGCATCCTGCTGATCGACGACGAGCCGTCCATCGCCAGCGCCTTCCGGCACGTCGTGGACGACCGCCACAGCATCACCACGTTCACCTCGGCCCGGGACGCGCTCCATCGGCTCCGCGCCGGCGAGACCTGGGACGTGATCTTCTGCGACCTGCACATGCCCGACATGACCGGCATGCAGTTCCACGAGGCCCTCACGGCGATCGCGCCCGCCCTGGCCGACCGGACCGTCTTCCTGACCGGCGGGGCCTTCACGGGCGAGGCCCGGGCCTTCCTTCGGTCCGTATCGAACCCGTGCCTGGACAAACCCTTCGATGCCGCGTTGATCGGCCGCCTGTTGGCGGAGTTTCTCCGCGATGGCCCCAAGGCCGGCGACCTCGACCGCCCGTGACCCCCGGGCAGGGTCCGGGAAAACCCGGTTTCACAGTACCCGCCCCATTGTGCCGATGCTGAATGACAGGAACACAGCAACGAACCGCGGCCGCGGCCCCTCGACGGGTGCCTGCGCCACCGCTTGCGAAGGACCGTGTGATGAAACGGACAGCCCTGATCGTGGACGACTCACGGGCCATGCGGCTGGTGATGGGACGCTACCTGAAGGAACTCGGGTACGAGGTCACCGAGGCCGGCGACGGCAAGGAGGCCCTCGAAGCCCTGAACCGCCAGGGCGCTCATCCCGACATCGCCCTGGTCGACTGGAACATGCCGACGATGAACGGCATCGAGCTGGTCCAGGCGATCCGCCGCGAGCCGCGTTTCTCCGACGTGCGCCTCATGATGGTCACCTCCGAGACGGAAGGTGCGCGCGTCGAGACGGCCCTGGAAGCCGGCGCCGACGAGTACCTCATGAAACCATTCACCCGAGAGATCCTCGTCGAGAAGCTCGCGGTTCTCGGTTTCTGAGAGAGGCGGCCCCCCATGCTCCAGGCAGCAGACTACGACTATATCCGCGGGCTCGTTCGGGAGCGGTCCGCCATCGTCCTCGACGAGAGCAAAGACTACCTGATCGAGACGCGGCTGCAGCGGCTGGCGCACACCGATCGCTATGCTTCCGTGCTCGACCTGGTGGCGAAGGCGAGGCGCGACGCGACGGTCTCCCGTCGTGTCGTCGAGGCGATGACCACCAACGAGACCTCGTGGATGCGCGACGTGCACCCCTACGAGGCCCTGCGCGGTCACATCCTCCCCGAGCTCATCCGCCTGCGCAGCGCCACGCGCCGGCTCAACATCTGGTCCATGGCCTGCTCCAGCGGCCAGGAGCCCTACAGCATCGCGATGGTCCTGCGGGACGGTTTCCCCCAGGCCGCCAGCTGGAACACGCGCATCCTGGCCACGGACCTCTCCACGGAGATGATCGCCCGCAGCAAGGAGGGCGCGTACACCCAGCTCGAGATCAACCGCGGCCTCCCCGCCGCCATGATGACCCGCTACTTCAAGCGTGAAGGCCTGGAGTGGCGCGTCAGCGACGACCTGAAGAAGCTCATCGACTTCAAGGCGATGAACCTGGTCGACCCGTGGCCGCCGCTCGGCACCATGGACATCGTGTTCCTGCGCAACGTGCTGATCTACTTCGACATGGAGACGCGCAAGTCGATCTTCATGCGTCTGCGCCGCACGCTGGCGCCGGATGGGTACCTGGTCCTGGGCGGCGCCGAGACCGCCCTCAACATCGACGACGCGTTCGAGCGCGTGGCCATCGGCCGCGGCGTGGCCTACCGCCTGCGCCCCAGGAGCAACTGACATGTTCGTCAGCGACATGGACATCGCAATGATCACCCAGGACGTCTGGCGCGCGTTCATCGGCCTCGAGGTCGATGGCCCGGTGCCGACGGCCGAATTCGGCCGCGACGACCACCCCTCCTGCGGCGCGTCCATCGAGATCGACGGCGCATGGCGCGGGCGCGTGGTGCTCGACTGTTCGCCGGTGCTCGCCGGCGCCGCCGCCGCGCAGGTCTACGGCGTGTCCCCCGAGAGCGTGGACGGCCAGATGATGGGCGAGCTGATGGCCGAGCTGGCCAATCAGATCGGGGGGAATCTCAAGTCACTCCTGCCTCAAGGCTGCCAGCTGAGTCTGCCGAATCCCATCATCGGAAGGTCGGACTTCCAGCGCCGCGGGCTCGATGCCGTGCCCACGGACGGCGACCCGGCGAACGAGCGCCACTTCGTCAGCTTCGAACGGGACGGGCATCGCTTCGACGTCGCCATCCTCGGCCACTCCTGACACACCCAGAAAATCGAGCTCGAGAGAGGACAACTCCATGCAGCCGACAGCTCAGGCCCCAGGCCAGACCGAGGCAGCGAAGTCGCAGTTTCCGGCGATGCGGGCCGACTTCATCAACCCGTTCATCACATCGACCGTGCGCGTCATCGCGACCATGGCCGCCATCCAGCCCCTCCCCGGCCGGCCGCGAATCAAGACGGACTCGCGGACCTACGCGGACGTGACCGGGATCATCGGCCTGCTCGGCGAAGGGGTCGAGGGCACGATGGCGATCAGCTTCGCCGAGTCGTGCATCCTCCGCGTCGTCTCGAACATGCTCGGTGAGGAGATCACCGACCTGAACAACGAGATCGAGGACGCCGTCGGCGAGCTCACCAACATGATCTCCGGCGCCGCCCGGGCCGAGCTCGAGACCAAGAGCTACTCGTTCCGGATGGCCATCCCGTCCGTGATCACCCGGCGTGGGCACTCCATCGCCGTGATCACCCGGTTCCCCATCGTCCAGATCCCCTTCGAGACCGACTTCGGTCCGTTTTACGTGGAAGCCTGCCTGCACCAGGTGCCGAAGGCCTGAAGCTGCGTGTGCTGAACATTGCGTCCAGAGGAGACCCCGCCATGCTCGATACGAACGCCAAAATCCTGGTCGTGGACGACTTCTCGACGATGCGTCGCATCGTCAAGAACGCCCTGAAATCGCTCAACTACAACAACGTCGAGGAAGCCGAGGACGGCGCCTCCGGCCTGGAAAAACTGCGCACCGACCACTTCGATCTGGTCGTCTGCGACTGGAACATGCCAGGCATGACGGGCATCGAGTTGCTGCGCGCCGTCCGCGCCGACCCGTCCCTGAAGCACCTGCCGTTCCTGATGGTCACCGCCGAGGCCAAGCGCGAGAACATCGTCGAGGCCATCCAGGCGGGCGTGAGCAACTACATCGTCAAGCCATTCACGCCGCAGACCTTCGGCGAGAAACTCCACGCGATGTTCGGCGAGAAGGCCGCCTGAGCGGACCCGGCTTCAGTCCGTGCCGGCCGGATGCCGACGAACGACCTGGCGCTGCCCCGGCGTGGCCACCCAGTCGCCGCCCAGGGTCCAGAACATGAAATTGTCCGCGGTGCCGCGGCAGGGCGCCTCCCCCTCCGCCCTGCCGCCGCACTCGCGGGCGAACAGCGCGCCGTCCCCGTTCGTGTCACAGACCAGCGGGCAGGTGGGCGTGTCCTCGAGAGGATCCGCGCGGTCGCCGAAGGGCTCCGTGGTGTGCCACAGCCCGAGCGCGTGCCCGAGCTCGTGTGTCCCCGCGTCGGCCACGGCCTCCGGGAAGTCGGGCAGGAGCTTCGCGCGCACGGCGGTGACCTCCGCGGCGCCGCGGCCGGGGCTCGCCGGCGCGGGCAGACCCCCGCTCAGGCCGCCGATGCGGTCGACGCCGTCGTGGATCTGGTCGACCAGGTAGAGCCGCAGTCCCGGCCCCAGGTCTTCGGGCAGGGCGGCGGCGAGCGTCGAGAAGCCCCCCAGGTCGCCCGCGGCGGACTCGATGAAGAGCTCCGTCGGTGCGGCGGGCCCGAGCGTGGTCGTCTCGACCGTCACTTCGACCCCGAAGCGCTCGGTGCAGCGTGACGCCAGGGCGTCGGCGAAGGTCACGAGCGCATCGGCGGCCCCGGCGAACTCGGCCGTTGAAGGGACGACGACCTGCACGCGCAGCGCGGCGGCGGGCCGGCGCACACGAAGCGCCCGGAGCATCACCCGCCCGGCCCCCCCGCCGAGCGCACGGACCTGCACCCGGAGCTCACCGCCGAGGGCGGACGCGGCGTCGAAGGGCGCGTCCGTGTTGGGCAGGAGCGCCGTCGCCGTTTCGGGGTTGGCGCTGGTCCGGCTGACCGCCCCGCCGGCCGGCTCCCCGATCCGCGGGCCCCGCGCGTCGTCGACGGCGGTGAACTGGTAGACGGCGTCCGGTGCGCCCCGGGCCTCGAGGAAGAGCGCCTCCTCCGGACCGAGGGGCGGCGCGAGCGTGAAGGGTGTCATGTCGTCCAGGGCAACCTCGCCCTCGAAGACGACGACGACACGCTCGCCGTCGGGCACCGCGCCATCGGGCGGCTCGGCGTCGGGCACCGCGGCATCGGGCGGCGCGGCGTCGGGGGCGCCGGCGTCGACGGGCCGGGCATCCGCAAAGAGGGATGCATCCGACAGCCGCGACGGCGAGTCGGCGAGCGGGGTCGCGTCCTCCGGGCGGGCGTCGTGCGCCCCCGCGTCGGGCGTGGCGGCGTCGAGGCTCGTGTGTTCACCGCCCCCGCAGGCGCAGAGCCAGGCGCCGAGGAGCGCCGCGCGGCGTGTCACGGGGCCTCGGGCGTGGCCTTCTTCGCGGCATAGCCTGGGATGATCAGGCGCTCGACCGGGCAGCCGTCGCGCAGGTGGCTGGCGACGATCTCGCGCATGTCTTCGTCCGTGCGGGGCGCGTACCAGACGGCCTCGGGGTAGACGACACACACGGGGCCGTGCCCGCAGGCGTCCAGGCAGCCCGCTTTGTTGGCGCGGACTTTGCCCTTGAGGCCGAGACGGTGTACCTCTTCTCGGGCCACCTCGGCCAACCGTTCACCGCCGTGGGCCGTACAACTGCCACGGGGGTCGTCGGGGGTTCGAGCGTTCAGGCAGGAGAAGAGATGTCGCTCGAAAGGCGGCATATCGTGGTCCTTGTCTCGGAGAATGAGTCGCGGGGGAGTCGGATGAAGCCACTCAACATCGTCGTGATTGTCGGCGCCCTGGCCGTCGCCGGCCTGGGTGCCTGGTACATGTACATGCAAAGCTCGCCGCAATACCAGAAGTCGGCGCAGCGCGGGCTCGACCCGGCCCTGGTCCCGGCCTCGGCCGCGGCCGCGCCGTCGAGCGCCCCGGCGGCCCCCTCGAGCGCCGCCGCCGCGCCCACGGAGGCCCCGG
>CAINDO010000219.1 GCA_903847385.1 uncultured Myxococcales bacterium | reverse complement strand
GGCGGCCAACGGCCCGCCGAGCCGGACCACACGGCCCTGCCCGAGACCTGCCAGGCCTGCCACAACACGGCCGCGTGGAAACCCGCCGCGCTCGACCACGAGCAGTTCTATCCGCTGACCGGCAAACACGTCACGGCCGAGTGCGGCGAGTGCCACAAGAACGGGCAGTTCTCGGGCACGCCGAACAAGTGCATCGGCTGCCACGGCGACCAGCGGCCCCTCGAGCCGGACCACAGCGGCCTGCCCGAAGCCTGCCAGGCTTGCCACACGACCTCGGCCTGGCTGCCGGCGGCGCTGAACCATGACCAGTTCTATCCCCTGACCGGGAAACACGTGGTGGCGGACTGCGCGCAGTGCCACCCCAACGGCCGCTACGCCGGCACCGCGAATCAGTGCGTCGGCTGCCACGCCCAGGACAAGGCCGGCGCGGCGGACCCGCCCCACGACAGCCTGCCCGACGGCTGCTCGGCCTGCCACAGCACGGCCGGCTGGCGCCCCGCCGCGCTCGATCACGACCAGTTCTTCCCGCTGCAGGGGCAGCACGCCACGGCGCAGTGCGAGGCCTGCCACGTCGGCGGGCGCTACGACGGCACACCCACGGCCTGCATCGGCTGCCACGCGGACGACAAGGCCCGGGCCGACGTGCCGCCCCACGGCGGTTTCCCCGACACCTGCCAGGAGTGCCACACGGCGGCGGGGTGGAGCCCGGCGGACTTCGATCACGCCGGCTTCTTCCCGCTCGTCGGTCGCCACGCACAGCTGCCCTGCGCCGAGTGTCACGAGGGCGGTCGTTACGCCGGCACGCCCCGGGACTGCATCGGCTGCCACGCCGCCGACAAGGCCGGCGCGCAGCCCTCGCACGCGGCGTACCCCAACACCTGCACCACCTGCCACACGCAGAACGCCTGGACGCCGGCGACCTACAATCACCGGTTCCCGGTGCCGCACCGCACCGCACGCCAATGCGCGCAGTGCCACCTGGATCAGAGCGACTTCGGCAACTTCTCCTGCATCGACTGCCACGAGCACAACCAGGCCAGCATGAACCGCGTTCACCAGGGTGAGGCGGCGGGCTATCAGTGGAACAGTCAGGCCTGTTATCGTTGCCACCCGACCGGTCGCGGAGACTGACCCGGCACGGGGAACACGCACGACGACGAAGGGATCGACATGCAGCGTTGGCAGCGAGGCGTTCTCCTGGGCATGGCGCTGAGCGCCACCGGGTGCTGGTCGAACGGCATCTACCGCACGGCCCGCACGCTGGAGCCCGGCGAGGTCGACATCGAACTGGCGGTGAGCGGCGCTCACTTCGCCGTCGAGAAGGTCACCGCCGAGGCCGAGGCCGGCGGAAGCTCGACCTCGACGACGCAGGACGGCAAGGACACCGAGGAGTACTCGCAGAACCTGCCGAACGTCGTCCCGGAGCTCGGCATCCACGTGGGCCTCTTCGACGACTTCGAGTTCGGCGGCCGCGTCGCGCTGGGCAGCATGATGCTCGAGCTCGACGCCAAGTACCGCATCATCGGCAACCGGAACAGCGCGTTCCACCTGGCCCTGCAGCCGGCGTTCGGTTACCGCACGCTGTTCTTGGCCAAGGGCTACAGCGTCCAGGCGCCGCTCATCGCCACCTACGAGTTCACGGACATCTTCGCGGTCAACCTGGCCGGCTACGGCGGCTACCAGAGCTACGAGACGGACTGGGATCTGCTGAACGACTACATCGGCGCGTCATCCAAGACGATCGGCGGCAGCCTGGGCCTGAAGTTCACGGTGGACGACTTCTACTTCATGCCCGCCGTGGACCTCGCCCAGACCATGTTCGAGCTGGACACCACGGACCCGGACACCGGCGTCGAGGTCCACTCGGACGTGACGGTGAACACGGTCATCGTCGGCCTGAACATGGGCTTCGTCCTGAACCGGGACGAGCCGAAACCCGCGGCGACCACCTCGGCCCCGCCGCCCGCCCCGGCCTCCGCCGCCCCACCCGCTTCGGAGCCGGCGCCCGCGTCCACGCCCTGATCCCGGCGGGCCGTGGTATCCTCGGCCCATGCAAGACGCCCCCCCCTCCCCGCGCGTCGGGGTCATCATGGGCAGCCGGTCGGACTGGGAGACCATGAAGACGGCCGCCGAGCTCCTGACCGCGCTCGAGGTGCCGCACGAGTGCCGCGTGGTCTCCGCCCACCGCACGCCGGACCTGCTGGTGGAGTACGCCACGACGGCCGCCGCGCGCGGCCTGCAGGTCATCATCGCCGGCGCCGGCGGGGCGGCCCACCTGCCCGGCATGGTGGCCGCGCAGACGCCCCTGCCCGTCCTGGGCGTGCCCGTGCAGAGCCGCGCCCTGAACGGCCTGGACTCGCTCCTCTCCATCGTGCAGATGCCCGCCGGCATCCCCGTGGCCACGCTGGCCATCGGTGAGGCCGGCGCCCGCAACGCCGCCCTGCTCGCCGCCCAGATCCTGGCGCTGCACGACCCGGCCCTGCGCGCGCGCCTCGAGGCCCGTCGCGCCGCCGAGAACACCCGCGTTCGCCAGGAGACGCTGCCGTGACGCGCGCCGCGGGTCCGCTGCCCCCGGGCGCCACGGTCGGCATCCTCGGCTCCGGGCAGCTCGGTCGCATGCTGGCCGTCGCCGCACGACAGCACGGGTACGGCGTGGCCGTGTTCTCGCCGGACGCCGACAGCCCCGCCGAGGCCGTCGCCGACCGCGCCCTGGTCGCGCCTTACTCGGACCTCGACGCCATCGCCGCCTTCGCCCGCGGTGTGGACGTCGTGACCTTCGAGTTCGAGAACGTGCCCGCCGCCGCCGCCGCCGCCGCCGCCGAGTGGGCGCCCGTGCGCCCGGCCGGCCAGGTCCTCCACACCACGCAGCACCGCCTGCGGGAGAAGCGTTTCCTTTCCGGCGCAGGCATCCCCGTGGCCCCGTTCCGCGCCGTCGACTCGGCGGCGGACCTGGAGGCGGCGCTCGCCGACCTCGGCGTGCCCGCGGTGCTCAAGACGGCCGGCTTCGGGTACGACGGCAAGGGTCAGTTCAAGCTCACGGACGCCGCCCCGGAGACGCAGGCCGCCGCGATGGCGATGCTCGCCGGGCAGCCCGGGGTGCTCGAGGCGTGGATTCCCTTCGAGCGCGAGCTCTCCGTGATCGCCGCCCGGAGCGTGACGGGCGAGTTCCGCGCCTGGCCGGCCTTCGAGAACCGCCATCGCCACCACATCCTCGACGTCACCCTCTGCCCCGCGGACCTGCCACCCGGTGTGGCGGTGCGCGCCGAGGGCCTCGCCCGCGCCGTCCTGGAGCGTCTGGACGTCGTCGGTGTCCTGTGTGTGGAGCTGTTCCTGCGCGCGGATGCGGAGTTGCTGGTGAACGAGCTGGCGCCACGGCCCCACAACTCGGGTCACCTGACGCTCGAGGCCTCGGTGACGAGCCAGTTCGAGCAGCAGCTCCGCGCCGTGTGCGGGCTGCCGCTCGGTGAGACGGACACCTGCCCGGCCGCCATGGTGAACCTGATGGGCGACCTCTGGGCGCAGGGCGAGCCGCGCTGGTCGGCGGCGCTGGCCCTGCCCGGGGTGCATCTGCACCTTTACGGCAAACGGGCGCCGCGGCCAGGCCGCAAGATGGGGCACCTGACGGTGCTCGGCCCGACCCCCGAGTTGGCCGCCGAGCGCGCCCTGGCGGCCCGGGCGGCGCTCACCGGGGGCTGAGCCCCGCCCGCCTCAGCGGCGGCGGCGGCGGACGACCGGCGCCAGGAGCAGCGGCAGGAGGGCCCAGAACGCGCCCGTCGCGCCGCGGCCCGGCGTGCGGCAGCCACAGCCGGCGACGGACTCGGGCGTCTGGCTGATCGAGCGGCTCATGTCCGGGTTGTTGTCCAGGATCGCGGCGTCCGTCGTGTCCACCGTGCCGAAGTCACCCAGGCCGGGACCCGTGCCCGTGCCCATGTCCAGCTCCGTGGGGCCGGCGTCCGGGCGGTAGTTCGGGTCGTCGATGGGCGGCCAGTTGCCGTAACACTGCGCCGCGCCGTCGACCACGCGGCAGATCTCCTCGGGCGGGCAGACCACGTTGAAGCAGGGGTCGTGGCTGCAGACGCCGTCGGTGCAGGACTGGCCGGCCTCGCAGGCGATGCCGTTGCAGGGGTCGGTGGAGCAGATGCCGTCCGTGCAGGCCTGGCCCGGCTCGCAGGTCACCTCGCTGCAGGGGTCGGCGACGCAGGCGCCGTCGACGCAGCTCTGGGCGAACGCGCAGCTCACCGTGGCGCAGCTCGACACACAGGCACCCTGGCGGCAGAACTCGCCGGGGTTGCAGAAGATCTCCGCGCAGGGATCGGGCTGACAGATGAAGTCCACGCACGTCTCGCCCGGGCCGCAGCCCGCGGCGTAGCAGTCGTTCGCGACGCACTCGCCGCCCGCGCAGGCCTGGCCGGCGGCGCACTGGACGCCGTCGCAGGGGTCGACGCACTCACCGTCGCGGCAGGTCTGGCCCTCCGCGCAGTTGGCCAGGTCGCAAGCGGACACGCACACGCCCTCGACGCAGCGCAACGCGCCGTTGCACTCGTTGTTGAAGCAACGATCGACGCAGTGGCCATAGGCGCACTCCTGACCCGCGGGGCAGGGCGCGGCGTCGTCCACCGTGCCGTTGCAATCGTCGTCCGTGCCGTTGCAGATCTCGCTGGGCACCTGACCGCAGGTGCCGCAGGCGTTGCGCAGTTCCTCGTCGATCACGCCGTCGCAGTCGTCGTCGCGCAGGTTGCAGCGCTCCTCGGCGGGCGAGGCGTTGGGCGTGCAGACCAGCACGCCGCCCTCGCAGGCCATGATGCCGTCGGCGCACTCACCGACACCGCCCGTTCCGCAGGTGTCGCCGGTGCCCTGGACGCCGTCGTCCACCAGGGCGTTGCAGTCGTTGTCCAGGCCGTCGCAGAGCTCGGGGCTGGCGGGCACGATGGGGGCGCACACCACGGCGCCGCCGTCGCAGGCCCGGCGGCCCGGGGCGCACACGCCCGGCAGGTCCGTCTGGCACGGGTCGCCGATGCCCAGGCCCTCGTCCGTGGTGCCGTCGCAGTCGTTGTCCAGGCCGTCGCAGATCTCCTCGCCGGGCATGCCGATGGGGTCGCACTGGACACCGCCGTTGCGGCAGATCGTGCGGCCGTCCGCGCACACGCCCCGGCGCCCGGTGTCGCAGCGCTGGTCGCCCTCGGGGTTCCCCTGGTCGATCAGGTCGTCGCAGTCGTCGTCCAGACCGTTGCAGATCTCGGCCGCGGGGGGGTGGTCCGGCACGCACTCGACGTTTCCGCCGTTGCAGTGGGTGAGGCCGGCGGCGCAGGTGCCGCCCAGGCCCGTGGCGCACACGATGCCGCCCTGGGGGTCGTCCTCGTCGATCTGGCCGTCGCAGTCGTTGTCCAGGGCGTCGCAGACCTCCTCGCCCGGGGCCTCGACCTGGATGCACAGGAGCCGCCCGGCGCGGCAGTCCGTGACGCCGCCGGAGCACACGCCCTCGCCGCCGGTGTCGCAGGCGCGGCCGGCCTCGGGGTTCTCCTCGTCGACCTCGCCGTCGCAGTCGTCGTCGCGGTGGTTGCAGATCTCGGCGCGCACCTGCTGATCGGAGACGCACTCGACGTTGCCGTTCAGGCAGGCGGTGGTGCCCGCCGCGCACTCGCCGGGCACGCCCGTGGCGCAGGCCTCGCCGCCGCCCGGATCGCCGTTGTCCACGTCGCCGTCGCAGTCGTTGTCCAGGCCGTCGCAGACCTCGGCGCCGGGGAAGTGCTGCTGCACGCAGACGAGGCTCGCCTCGCGACAGATCACGATGCCCACGCCGCACTGGCCGATGAGACCGGTGTCGCAAGCCACGTTCTCGCCGATGCCGGAGTTGTCGGTGCCGCCGTCGCAGTCGTTGTCGATGCCGTCGCAGACCTCTTCGCCCGAGGGGATGCAGATCACGGCGTCGCAGGCGTCGCCGATGTCGTCGTGGTCGATGTCGCGCTGGTCGGGGTTGGCCAGGTTGTCGCAGTTGTCGCAGGCGGAGCCGATGCCGTCGCCGTCCGGATCGGCCTGATCGCGGTTCGGGAGCGCGCGGCAGTTGTCGCAGAGGTCACCGGCGCCGTCGCCGTCGCCGTCGGCCTGGTCGGGGTTGGGCTGACCGGGGCAGTTGTCCTCGAAGTCGCAGATCTGGTCCTGGTCGGTGTCCACGCAGCCGCCGCCCACGGAGCGCTCGAGCACGAGCAGCGCGTAACACTGGCCGTCGATGCCGGTCCAGCTCCCGCCGCCGTCGGCGCGGAAGAAGCGGCCCGCGGCGTCCTGATGGCTGATGAGCTGGTAGGCGTAGTCGAAGTACCAGCGCGCGGGCTCGAAGGGGGACACATAGTAGCCGGGGCCCTCACCGCCGAAGATGGCCGGGCGCCCGACGGACGCGGGGTCGACGCGGGTCTGGCGCTGGCCCCAGGCGGGGAAGTCGCCGGGCGGCAACAGGCCGACGTCGTCCGGGGTCAGGCCCCCCGGGGCGGGCTGCACGCCGGAGTCGTCCAGGAACGTGTAGGCCTTCGACGAGGACCACAGGTAATAGAAGTACGACTCCATCCAGCTGTTGTAGTAGGGGTCGATGGTCGTGAACTTGTAGTGATTGCGCAGCCAGCTCAGGTAGGCCTGGACGCTGCCATCGTTCAGGTCGGCCCCGCCGATGACCTGCGACCACAGGCCCGAGGCCGTCTGCTGGTAGGAGCTGGCATAACCGCGGTTGTAGCCATGACCGCGCTCGCCGGGGGTCAGACCATCGGCCACGCCGCCCGTGCGATACCCCTGCGCGGTGAGGGCCGTCATCTGGTTCAGGCGGGCGAGGCGCCCGGGATCGGCGTAGTTGGGGTCGTTGAACACGCCGCGGGCCGCCGCGAGGCCGGCCATGGCGAACTGGGTGGTCGACGAGTCGTCGCACCCGCCGTTGGAGTAGCACCAGTAACCGTTGCCGTTCTGGTTGTTCGAGATGCGGTCGAACAGCACGGCCACGCCGTTGGCCGCGCCGCCCTGGTTCGGCCCGCCGGACCGCAGATACACCGACAGGGCCATCAGGTCGGCGCCGTCGCGGTACGCGTAGAAGCTCGACCCCAGGTGGCTGTTCAAGATGAACGAGATGGTGTTCTCGATGCGCTGCTGGTCCTGCGGCGTCGCGTTGGCGTACCCCGCCGGTGCGGCCCGCTGATCGGCGCTCACCCGCTTCTCCAGGATGGCCAGGGCCACGAGCCCCGAGGCGTCGCTCGCGCCGGGCCCGAACACGCCCTGGCTGTCCAGCCACGCCAGGCCGCGGTCGATCGACGACGCCACGTCCGTGGAGAAGTTCGACACCTGAGCGCGTGCAGGCACGGCGAGGAGGCTCAGGGCCAGGGTCAGACAGACCGACAGGCGACGGGCGAGGTTCGACATCAGCCAACTCCGAGGGGGGGTCGGTCGCCAAATCGGCGACGCTCCACGATAGGGAGAATTACCCCGCTCGGCAATGGCGACGGTTTCGCTGGCTTCGGGCGCGCGCGCTCTGCAAATTCCCTCCGTTCACCACCGAAAACGACGACGTCACCACAGGGGGGAATCGAGTGAAGCGCGAAGGTCGCACAGGGTATTGGCCGTTGGGTCTGGTCCTCGCGCTCGGGAACGTCCCGGGCGCGTTTGCACAGGAGACGAAGATCTGGGTGCCCGAGGCGCTCCCCGCGGCGGCGGCGCCGGCCTCGGCCGCGCCCGCACCGGCGGCCGAGGCCACCGCGCCCGCCGTCGCGCCCGTCGAGCCCGACGGCTGGAAGCTGAAGCTCCACCTCGGCGGCAACACGAGCTTCGGACACAACTGCCAGGTGGTCGGCAG
>CAINDO010000218.1 GCA_903847385.1 uncultured Myxococcales bacterium | reverse complement strand
GCGCCGAACATGTCGGCCTCGCTCGGGCGGTCGTCCGCGGCGCCGGCGGCCTGCGCGAGCACCAGCGGCGCGAGCAGCAGCGCGGCCACGCTCACCGGCTTTTGCTCTCGAGCCAGGCCTTGGTGAAGATGTTCTTCTCGAGCGGCCGCAGGTCGACCTTGTCGATCTTCACGGTGGTCCGGTTCTCTTTCTCCACCTCGTCGAAGATCTGGATCACCCGCGGGTAGTAGACCGAGGCGTTCTTCGACTCGCTGAAGATCTTCTCCCAGGTGGGGTAGTAAGCCGTCCGCAGCAGGCGCCCGCTCAGCGCGAAACCCTGCTGCTTGAGGATGTTCCCCGTGGCCTGGTCGGCCCAGACCTCGAGGATGGGATCGGCCACCTTGGCCCCGGGCTTGGCCGTGAGTTTCATGTGGTGGACGCCGAACGTCCCGAGCTTCTCGGAGCCCACGTACGCCGCGGTGAAGTCGCGGGCCAGGTAGATGGGGTCGAAGTCGTCGCTGCGGGAGTTCGTGCCGCCGATGCGCTCACGCTCCGTGCGGCGCTCCCACTTGCCCGTGGCCGGATCGTACATCCACAGGTTCTTCTCGATGCGCAGGTAACCCTTGCCGGCCTCGGTCTTGGGCTTCAGGAACAGGATCAGGAACTGATCGCTGCCGTCCCGGCGGTAGAAGACCGTCTCGAAGGCCGTATCGTTCTTGTCCTTCTCGCGCTGGTCGATGGTGGCCAGGGCCTTGTAGTCGCCGATGTTGCGCTGCCGGTCGTCGATGATGGTCAGCAGCGCCTGCATGCCCGCGGCGTCCAGCGGGCCCGGGGGCGGCAGGGCGGCCTCGCTGGCCGGGGCGGGGGCCGACGGCGCGGCGGGGGCCTGGGCCCGGGCGCCGGTGCAGACGAACGAGGCGCCGAGGGCGAGCGAGAGGGCGAGCTTCAGGACGCGCATGTCAGCCTACCGTATGCAGGGCGCCCACCGGGCGCATGCGGGCGGCGCGCCGGGCGGGGCGCAGGGCCGCGAAACAGGAGATGGCGGAGATCAGGGCCACGGCGTACCCGACATTGCCGACCGTGAGCTTCAAGTACACGTGATCATTCATCAAAATGGCCATGAACGCGTCCATGGGCACCTGGATGCGGGCGGCGTTGATGGCCGTGGCGATGGCCGCGCCGAGCCCCGCGCCGAGCGCGCTGGCGAAGAGACCGAGCAGGGCGGCCTCGATCAGGAACAGGCGCAGCACCTGCCCGCGGGACATACCGATCGCGCGCATGGTGCCGATCTCCCGGGTGCGCTCGCGGATGGACATGTACATCGTGTTCATGATGCCCACGACCACCAGCAACAGGATCACGCCGAGCAGCAGCCAGCGCAGGGCGGCGAAGCCCGTCAGGATCCATAGCAGGAACGAGACCTCCTCGCGCCAGGTGGTGAGGTCGAGCTTCTGCCCGACCCAATCCTGGCCGGTCACGGTGTCGAACTTCATCCAGAAGGGGCGGGGATCGCTGTCCATGAGCTTGAAGTCCGCGGCCTCGAGCTTGGGGCGCAGACGCTCCATCACGGCCGGGGCGTCCGCCTCGTTCTTCAGGTAGATCTGGACGGCCCCCGTGGCCTCTTCCTTCATCTGGTAGAGCTTGCGGACCGTCGCCTTGGGCATGAACAGGTTGATGGCGCTCATGAAGCCGACGTCCTTCGCAATGGCAACGACGCGGACGTCGACGGTGTTATTCACCCCGCCCATGGTGGGGGCGGACACCGTGAGGGCGTCGCCGACCTTGGCCTCGAGCCGCTTGGCCTGCTGCTCGAACAGCAGGATCGTGTCCGGCGCGTTCAGGCCGTCGAAGCTGCCCGAGGTGATCTGCAGCACCTCGCGCAGGCCGCGCTCCTCGGCCACGTCGATGCCGAGCAGGCCGCCCCAGAACGACGCGCGGTCGCTCACCAGGCGGGCCCAGCCGCGCACGCGGTCGATCTGGAAGTCGAGCTCGGGCACCTCGGCTTCGACGATCTTGCGGATCTTGGGGCCGTCGGCGACGACGGGGGAGGCCTGCCCGGACGTGACCTTGAAGAAGCCGCCGACGTTCACGTGACCGCTCGCGAGCGTGGTGGCCGAGTGGACCATGGAGGCCTCGAGGCCCGCGGCGAGGCTGTCGAGCAGCACGAGCAGCATCGACACCAGCACCATGGCCATGCCGAGCAGGACCACCCGCCGGCCGCCCTGGCGCAGGTTCCGCGCCGCGATGAGGAAGGTCGTGCCCATGTCAGCCCTCCTCCGCCATGGCGACGCGCGGCAGGATGCGCGCGGCCAGCACGGCCGGGTACAGGGTGGAGATCAGCGCGAAGAACATGATCAGCATCACCGCCGCGAACAGGTGTGAGAACGTGATCGTGGGGTAGAGCCGCGGGCCGCTGAAGAGAAACGTCATGAAGGCGTTCTGCGCGGGCAGACCGATCTTGCCCCAGAGCATGATGCCGCCCGCCGCGCACAGGGCGCCGAAGCCGCCGGAGAGCAGGCCGAGCACGGTCGTCTCGGCCAGGAACAGCGCGGCGATGAAGCTGCGCTGGGCGCCCACGGCCCGCATCGTGCCGATCTCCTTCACGCGCTCCATCGTGGCGATGACCATCGAGTTGTTGATGATGACCAGGGCGACCAGGAGCATGATCACCACGATGACCCAGAGCACGGTGCGGGCGACGGTGACCAGGTCGCCCATCATGCCGGCGGCCTCTTTCCAGTCCACCACGCGCATCTTCAGGCCGGCGGCCTTCAGCGCGTCCTGGATCGCCGCGCGCGTCTCGACCAGCTTCGTGGGGTCGGTGAGCGTGACCGCCGCGTTGAGCGCCACGCCGCGCTCGATCTCGGTCGGTTCGAACTTCTGGTCGGCCTGGCTGCGCTCCACCTTGGCGCCGCCGTCGCCGCCGAACTCGTCGAAGCCGGTCGCCTGGGCGGTCGTCTCCACGGCGGCGGTCCCGCCGAAGAGCGCGGCCTCGGCGTCTTCGCGCTTCACGTCCTTCAGCCCGGCGCGCTCGCGGATCGCGGCGACCTCGGCCCGCCGCTCGGGGGTCATCAGGCCGTACAGGTCGCGGAAGGTGACCATGTCCACCAGGTTGAACATCTTGCCGACGTCCGACTTCTCCAGGCCCTTGAACTTGTAGGTGCCGTAGACCTTCACGTTGATGGACTTGGAGTAGCCGGCCTTGGTGTAGGCCTGCAGCGGGATCGTGTCGCCGATCTGCGCGGCGTAGAGCTGGATGTGCGGCGCCACGTTCTCGTAGAACCAGGCGTAGCGGGCCGCGAAGGTCGCGTCGTCCACCTTCAGGAAACTCTGCAGCAGGTCGGGCAGCTCGCCCGACGCCTGGCCGAGGAGCGTGCGCAGCCCGTCGCGGATCCGTTCGCCGGCCTGCCGGTCGAGCTGGAAGAGCACGCGGCGGTACTGGCCGGCCATCTGGTCGCGCCAGCTGCGGATCTCGGCGTCCGCCTCGAAGGTGTAGCCCTCTTCCATGCGGCGCTTGATCTTGTCCAGGTCGCGCGCCACGCGGTGTTTCATGACCTCTTCGTAGAAGCCGTGGTTGAAGATGAAGCCGCGCTGGCCCTCGGGCACGCGGCTGCCCTCGACCAGCTCGAAGCGGTCGAAGTTCTTCTCGAACGAGGCCAGGTCCGTGCCCAGGAACATCAGGCCGACGTCCCCGAGCGTCTGCTCGAGGGGGGCGATGCGGTTCTCCAGGAACTCCAGGTTGCCCAGGCGGTCCTGGTCGAAGGCGGCCCAGAACTCGGGGCTGGCGGCGCGCTCGGCGGCCTTCATGTCCTCGGCGTACTCGCCGCCGGCGGCCACGAGCGCCGCGGCGCCCTTCAGCTCGTTGAAGACCCGCTCGACCACAGCGCGGACCTCGTCGCGGCGCTGGGCGATCATGGGCTCGTCCCCGGCCCGCACGGCCGCCCGCAGGCGCTGCAGCCAGCGGTCGATCTCGTTGCCCTGGAAGCCGAGCGCGAAGTCGATCCCCATGGGGATGACGGCCTTCACGTTGGGCACCTTGCGCACGACCTCGGCGAGGCCGTGGAAGTCGGGGATGTTCCCGATGTCCGGCATGCCGGCGAACTGGTCGCCGAACAGCGCGAGCTTGTCCTTGGCGTCGTCGCTGTAGATCTGGAGGTGCCCGGAGACGCTCTGCGTGACGGAGCGGGTCATGCCGTCGTCCACGGCGTCCACCAGGGCGTTGCCGAAGACGATGATGCCCGTGCCCAGAAACAGGATGAAGCCGACGATCAGGCTCTTCATCCGGTTGCGCCACACGTTGCCGAGGGCGATGCGCCACAGGATGCCGGCGGCGGTGAGGTTCATGCGTGGCCCTGGACGTGGGCGTGGGTGTCCGACGAACCGGCGGCGTCCACGACCCGGCCGTCCGCGATGCGGACCACGCGGTCGGCGTGGGTCATGATCTTGGGGTCGTGCGTGGAGAAGATGAAGGTCGTGCCCTCGGTGTGGTTGAGGTCGCGCATCAGGTCGATGATGCGTTCACCCGTCTCGGAGTCGAGGTTGGCCGTGGGTTCGTCCGCCAGCACGAGCGTGGGGCGGGTGACCAGGGCGCGGGCGATGGCCACGCGCTGACGCTGACCGCCGGAGAGCTCGGCGGGGCGTTGCTTCATCTGGTTCGTGAGGCCGACCTTGTCGACGATGGCGCGCACGCGCTCGGCGCGCTCCGCTTTGCTGAGCTTGCCCTGCAGGAGCAGGGGGAACTCGATGTTCTGGAAGACGTCCAGCACCGCGATCAGGTTGAAGCTCTGGAAGATGAAGCCCAGTGAGTCGAGGCGCAGCTTCGTCAGGGCGCCCTCGCTGAGCTGGCCGGTGTCCTGGCCGGCCACGCGGACCGTGCCCGCAGTGGCGACGTCCACGCAGCCCACCAGGTTCAGGAGGGTCGTCTTGCCGCTGCCGGAGGGGCCGGCGAGCGCGACGAACTCGCCGCGACGCACGACGAGGTCGACGCCGCGCAGAGCGCTGACCACGGTGCGGCCGAGGGGGTAATCCTTGCGGGCGGCCGTCAGCTCTACCAGGGGCGGGGCGTCGGCGGCGGCGGTGTGCTTCGAGGGGGTAGGGGTCGACATGGGCAGGGGAGTTACCGACTTTCCATTGTCCAATTCAAGAGGAGCAATTGCTCGGGGACTGGACGCCGACGGGCTTTCCCGGGCATCGTCTTGGGAGTAGTCGAGCAGCGGATTCAAAGGGAGGTTTCGTGAGCCTGAAGATTCAGTACGTCCTGGCCGTGGCGCTCGTCGCCGCGGGGTGTGGTGGTGATGCCGGTGGCGGCGGTGGCGCGGGGGGCACGGCCGCGGGCGGCACCACGACCGATGCGGGCCCGGGCGGCGCCGGCGGCAGCGGCAGCGGCGGTGAGATCACCGGCGGCAGCGGCGGTCAGGGCAACGGCGG
>CAINDO010000217.1 GCA_903847385.1 uncultured Myxococcales bacterium | reverse complement strand
CGGCCTCGGCCTGCGCGGCGTCCGCACGGACTGCCCGAACCGATACATCGGGGACTGCATCGACGCGCAGGAGGCCGTGGTCCTTCTGGAGAGCCCGAACGACGGCGTCGTCGCCTTGGGCAGCGGCGGCCGCGCCCGCGTGAACTCGCCCGAGGCGGGCCCCGTGGCGGTCGTCGTGCACGCCGCGCTGGACGACCGCAACGCCTGCTCGGCGCAGGAGACCTGGGGCCTGTCCGTCGCGCTCGAGATGGAACGCTGAGGCCGCGCTACTGGCAGCAGACCGGGTCGATGCCGATCTCGTCCGTGAGCGGCGCGCCCTTCGCGGGCGTGACCACGAGCTTGAGCGTGGCGCCGCCGGGCATGACCGCAGCGGGGTCGTTCTCCAGCAGGACGACCGCGACGCGCGTGTAGCTCCAGGGGTCCGCGGGCGCCGCGCGGAAGAGGTCGTCCAGGTACGAGGCCTCGCCGAGCACCTGCCCGCCCTGCTCCAGCGTGAAGTGCATGGTCACGCCCTTGGGACTGAAGCCGCCGGCCTGGAGCGCGCCCCACACGTGGTAGCCGCCCTGCGGGCCGGCGATGATCGGCACGGTCTGGCCCTCGGTCAAAGGCTCGAAGGCCTCGGTGCCCGTGCCGAGCTCGATCCAGGGGGCGCCGCCCTCGCCGCCGGCGCTCTCGCCCCCTGCGCCCCCCGCGCTCTCGCCACCGCCTCCGCCGCCGCCGCCGCCCCCGTCGTCGCAGGCGGGGCAGGTGAACAGGGCGAGTCCGAGGGCGGGGAGCAGGGCGAGCACGGGGCGCATGGGTCGGAGTATCGCCGCCCGACGCGGACTACCTCAACCCGTAGCGTTTCATCTTGTCGATCAGGGTGATGCGGCTCACGCCGAGCTGCCGCGCCGCCTCGGACTGGTTGCCCCCGGCGCGGGTCAGGGCCGCCGCCACGAGCTCCCGCTCGAACCGCGACACGCGGGCCTTGAGATCGGCGTCGTCGGCGTGCTCGGCGGCCGAGGCCGCCGTGTCGAACGCGGTCTCGGGCGTGTCCTCGAAGGGGTCCTCGTCGATCACCGGGCCCGGCGCCAGGGCCACGAGGCGCTCGATCACGTGCTCCAGCTCGCGCACGTTGCCCGGCCAGCGCGCGCCCCGCAGGCGGTCGAGCACGCGCTGGGACAGCCGCACCGCGCCCAGGCCGTAGCGCTCGCCGAAGCGGTGCGCGAAGTGCTCGGCCAGGGGCAGGATGTCCTCGGGGCGGTCGCGCAGGGGCGGCACGTGCACCGTGACCACGTTCAGGCGGTAGAACAGGTCGTGGCGGAACCGGCCCTGCTCCACGGCCTCGGCCAGGTTCAGGTTGGTCGCCGCCAGGATGCGCACGTCGATGGGCACGGCGCGGTCCTCGCCCACGGGCTGGACCTCGCGCTCCTGCAGCACGCGCAGCAGCGACGCCTGCACCGTCGGGTCGAGCTCGCCGATCTCGTCGAGGAGCACCGTGCCGCCCTCGGCCTCGCGAAACAGACCCGCCCGGGACTTCGCCGCGCCCGTGAAGGCCCCGCGGCTGTGGCCGAACAGCTCGGCCTCGGCCAGCTCGCGGGGGAGCGCCGCGCAGTTGAAGCGCAGGTAGGGCCGCGCGGCCCGCGGGGAGCCCTTCACGAGCGCGCGGGCCACCAGCTCCTTGCCGGTGCCGCTCTCGCCGGTGATGAGCACCGTGACATCGCGGCCGGCGGCCCGCTCCACGCGCTCGGCCACGCGCCGCATGCCCGCGGACTCGAAGACCATGGTGCGCGACAGCAAACGCTCGGCGCGCAGCGTGTCGTTCTCGCGGGTGAGCCGAACGGTCTCCAGCGCGCGCCGCAGCACGCGCACGATCTCGTCCGCGTCGAAGGGTTTGGCGAAGTAGTCCAGGGCGCCGCGTTTCATGGCGTCCACGGCCACGCGCTCGGACCCGTGCGCCGTGACCACGATGGCCCGGGGCGCGCCCGGCAGGCCGGGGAGCGCGTCCAGCAGGCCCAGGCCGTCGAGCCCGGGCATGTGCAGGTCCGTGAGCACCAGGTCCACGCCGCCGGTGCGCAGCCGCGCCAGGCCGGCGAGGCCGTCCGCGGCCTCCTCCACGCCGAAGCCGGCGTCCTCCAGGATCGCGCGCAGCGTGTAGCGCACGGCCGGTTCGTCGTCGATCACCAGAATCGTCGGGGCGGTCATGCGGGGGGGACCTCCAGGAGCGCGCGGCATCCGCCGCCGGGGCGGTCGTCCAGCCGCAGGGTGCCGCCGTGCTGCTCGGCGATGGCCCGGGCGATGCGCAGGCCCAGGCCGTTGCCGGTGGGTTTGGTGGTGGCGCCGGCCACGAACAGGCGGCCGCGCATCTCCTCGGCGAGGCCGGGGCCCGTGTCGTCCACCGTGAACATCACGCCGCCGCCGGGCCGCGGGGCCACGCGAAGGGTCACGCAGCCGCCCGCGGGCGTGGCCTCCAGCGCGTTCTGCAGCAGGTTCACGAGCACCTGCGTGAGCTTGCGGTCGTCCGCGCGGCACTCGGGCACGCCGGGCTCGGTTTCGAGCCGCAGCCGCACGTTGCGTTGAGACGCCAGGCCCTCGTGCAGCGTGAGCAGGTCCGCGGCCAGCCGCTCGGCCACGAGGGGCCGCACGGCGAGCCCCTGCGCGGGCCGGGCGAAGCTGGAGAGCTCGTCCACGATGCCACCCATGCGGCGCGCCTCGCCCAGGATGACCCCGGCCTGCTCGGCCTCGCGGCTGCCCTCGGGGAGCTTGCGCGCCATGAGCCCGGCCAGCCCCTGGATGGACGCCAGGGGGTTCTTGAGCTCGTGCGCCAGGGCGTGCGAGAGGTCGTGGAACTCGCGGTTGCGCGCCTGGATGGCCGACAGCGCCTCCCGCCGGGCCACCGCCGCCGCCCGCACGGCGCGGTCGAGCGCGCCCCGGTGGAACATGCCGAAGGTCCCGCCGACCAGGATGGCGAAGCTCAGCATCACGGCCTGCGCCCACACGTAGGGCGCGCGCGGGGCCGCCTCGGAGACCAGGCCGATCAGGTGCGGCGCGGGCTCGGGCCCCAGGCCGGACGCCGCCAGCACCGCGAAGATCCACACCAGCGCGAGCGCCAGCCCGAACACGCGGAACGTGTACGGGTGCCGCCCCAGACCCACGCCGGCGAGCGTCGCCACGGGCACGTAGGCCACCTGCAGCGGGCTCGCCGCGCCGCCCGTGGGCAGGATGATCGCCGTCTGGATCAGGATCACGCTGCCCAGCAGCCAGGCGTGGTCCGCGGGCCGGACCTCGACGCCGGCCAGGCGCCGGTGGTCCCAGGCGGCGACGCCGGCGATGGCCGCCGCCGCGACGAACATGAACCCCGCCTGCCAGCCGGGCGGCCCGCCGACCACCGTGAGCGCGCCGAGCACCACCAGCACCGCCGCGCCCAGGAACCGCGCGCGCAGCAGGAACCGGAGCGTCTGCCCCAGCTCCCGCGTCGTCAGGGCGCGGACCTCGGCCTCCAGGGCCGGCGCGTCGTCGTCTCGCACCGTGTGCTCAGGCGCCCAGGACGCGGAACAGGCCGGGCAGCACCTCGCCGGCCTTGCCCAGGATCACGGCGTCGAAGGCGTTGGCGTTCTCGGGCCGCTCAAGGCCCACGTAGACCGACCGCACGCGCTCGCCCTGCTCCTGGCGGTAGAGCATCTCGCGCACGAGGCCCGCCGCCGGATAGACCACGCCGGAGCTGCCCACGGTCACGAACAGGTCGCAGGCCTGCACGCGCCGTTTGATGGTGTGCATCTCGAAGGGGATCTCGCCGAACCACACGATGTGCGGCCGCTGGAGCGCGCCGCAGGAGCACCGCGGGAGCGTGGGGAAGTCGTGGCGCTCGTCGTGGAACGGCAGCGTGGGGCAGTCCTCGTCGCTGCAGCGCGTTCGGAACAGCTCACCGTGCATGTGCACGACGTCCTTCGAGCCGCCGGCCTCGTGCAGATGGTCCACGTTCTGCGTGGCCAGGAAGAACCGCTCGGGGCCGAGCGTCCGCTCCAGGTCGGCGAGCGCGTGGTGGGCCGGGTTGGGCGCCACGGTGAGCGCCTGCGCCCGCCGCTGGGCGTAGAACCGCCAGACCAGCGCCGGATCGGCGGCGAAGCCCTCGGGCGAGGCGACCTCCTCCACCCGGTGCTCCTCCCACAAGCCCCGCGCGTCGCGGAACGTGCGGATGCCGCTCTCGGCGCTGATGCCCGCGCCCGTGAGGAAAACGACGGAGTGACCGGGTTCGATGTCGATGGGGCCGTGCGTGTCCATGGGCGGCACGATACCCGATCTCAGCGCGCCAGTCGGAACCCCACGTTGGCGTCCCGGCCCTCGGCGATCACGACGCCGCGATGGCGCGTGCGCAGGTTCTCGGCGAAGTAGGCCCAGCCGCCGCCGCGCAGGGCCCGGTGTGAGCTGGGCGGGTCGAGCCAGGCCGAGCCGTCGCGCGGGGCGCCGGCGTAGTCGTCGTGGTACCAGTCCTCGACCCACTCCCAGACGTTGCCGGCCAGGTCGCAGGCGCCCTGGTCGGTGTTGCCGGCGGGTTTGCTGCACACGGGGGCGGTGTGGTCGTCCCCGCAGCCGGGGATGCCCTCGTTCATCACCGCGAGCTCGCAGGTCGCCGGTGTGTCCCCCCAGGGGAACGTGTGGTCGCGGCCGCCGGAGCGCGCGGCGAACTCCCACTCGGCCTCCGTGGGCAGGCGCGCGCCGCCGCCGATCCAGTCGGCGAACGCGTGGGCCTGGTCCCAGTCCACGCAGTTGATGGGGTGCTTCTCGCGGCCGGGGACCTTGTAGTTGCAGCCGGGGAAGTGCGCGGCGTGAGAGCACGCGCCGGCCTTCACGCAGGCGGTGTACTCGGCGACGGTGACCTCGGTCGTGGTGATCTCGAAGTCGGCCACCTCGACGGTGTGCTCCGGGCGCTCCTCGGGCAGGCCGTCCGCCGACCCCATGGTGAAGCTGCGGCCGTTGAGGCGCACCCAGCTCAGCTCCGGGGGCGGGGTGGGCTCGGCGCCGCCCGTGTCCGGCCCGGCGTCCCCCGTGCCCGCATCGCCGGAGTTCCCGGCGGCGGCGTCCTCCGGGTCGGCGCCCGCGCCGCCCTCGCCGCCGCAGGCCACGGCGAGGCCGAGACACAAACCGAAGAGAAGACCCGACTTCGCTCGCATGCACACGCTCCCGTTGAGGATCGAGCAGAGTCCGAAGACCGCCCGAGTGTCACGGGGATGGGTCGAGAACGGCAATTCTCGCGTCGCTCTTGACGCTCGCCCGCCATCTTTTCAGGATGCCGCGCTCCATGCCCAAGACCGCCCGACCGCTCCTGTTCCTCACGCTCGCGGGCGTGGCGGCCTACGTATGGTACTGCGCGCTCGCCGAGTCCACCGTGACGGAGCGGGTCTTCGCGATCGCGCTGCAGGTCCTCACCGCGGCGACGGTGGCCTTCGCCTCCGGCCGGCCGATCTTCGCGCTCTACCTGGCCACCTGGATCTTCGGCACCATCTGGTGCTCCGGGGCCATCAAGTTCACCTACCTGGAAGTCCCGGCCATCGCGCCGGACCTGCAGTACTTCGCCAACGCGGACACGCTGGCGCTGTTCTGGCGATACCCGCCCATCCTGGCGGCGTTCTTCGCGTTGCTGATCCTTTGCCCGGCGCTGCTGATCTGGGCGTGGCGGCGCGATCCTTCGCGGCCCGGCTGGCGGCGGCCCGTGGGGGCCGTGCTGAGCGGCGCGGCGCTGGGCGTGACGCTCTGGCCGGGCGGGCCCTTCGCCTCGCTGTACGACAAACCCATGTGGGTCGCCGTGAACGACGAGAGCTTCATCACGGACTTCGTGACCTCGTTCCACGACACCCAGATCCACGTGCCCCGGCCCGGCCCGCCGAGCCCGCCCGTGAGCTGGCCGGCGGCGCCCCCGAGCGCGGCCATGGCCATCCGGCCGGACATCTTCGCCGTGCTCGAGGAGAGCACCTTCGACCCGAGCATCCTGGAGATCTGCCAGGACAAGGCCATCTGCACGCGCCCGATGTTCACGCCGGACGCCCGCACCCGGGCCAGCGGCCTGCTCGGCGCGCACACCTTCGGCGGGGGCACCTGGACGGCCGAGTTCTCGCTCGTCACGGGCCTGGACCACACGCTGTTCGGCAACGCGGGCCTGTACGCGCCCTACAACCTGGCGCCGCGGGTGCAGTCCACGCTGCCGCGGCTGCTGAAGGCCCAGGGCTACCGGGTGGTGGCGCTCTACCCGACCTCGGCGGACTTCATCAACGCCCGCAACGCCTACCGCCACTACGGCTTCGACCAGCTCTACGATGGCACGGAGCGCGGCCTGGAGTGGCGCATCGAGGACCAGAAGGTCATCGAGCTCGGCTGGCAGGTCTACCAGGAGGAGCGGGCCGCCCACCCGGGCACGCCGATCTTCTTCCTGATGCTGACGATCCACCAGCACGGGCCCCACATGAAGGCCCTGGACACCCTGCCGCCCCCCTACGACAAGCCGCTCTTCGACGCCGCCATCGGCGAGTGGTTGAACCTGAACATGGCCAACTACCTGCACCGCAACACCCAGTCGGACGCGACGCTGCGCTGGCTGGAGCAGCGTGTGCTCGACCGCCCGGACCCCACGGTGTTCATGCACTTCGGCGACCACCAGCCCTCGTTCGACGGCGCCATCAACAACCTGAAGAAGCGCCTGCCGCCGGAGTTCGGCACCCACGAGGAGTGGGCGACCTACTACATGATCCGGGCCAACTACCCCGAGGCGCGCGTGGCCGAGTGGCCGGTGCTGGACCTGGCGTTCCTCGGCGGGCTCGTGCTCGAGGTCGCGGGCGTGCCCATCGACGCCTACTTCGCGGCCAACACCGCCCTGCGCGATCGCTGCGGCGGCCGCTACTCGCAGTGCCCGGACCAGGCCCTCGTGGACGCCTACCACCACCATGTCTTCGGCGAGTTGGGTATCCTCGGAGCGGACTAGGTCGAGAGACATCGTCGATGCGCCGGATCGCCCTCTTCGTCACGCTCCTGTCCGCCTCGCTGGCGGGGGCGCCGACACCGGCCCGGGCGCAGATGGACTTCGAGGGGGACATCACCTCGCTCACCGGCGCGCGCGAGGCCGAGATGCTGGCCACCTACGCGTTCGCCCGGGAGCGGCCGCGCATGTACGCCCCGGTGTCGCTGCTGCACCTGCCGCTCTCGCCCTACACCGAGATGGACGACGAGGCGCCCTGGAGCGAGACCCGCGTGGACGCGGCGCTGCAATACAGCCGCTACGTGTTCGGCCACTGCGGCATCGTGCTCGATCGCGGCTCCCTGCAGCGCGCCCCCCGGGCGGACATGGAGTTCCCCAACGAGAAGCACCTGCGCAGCGCCGGCCACGGCGAGACGCTGGTGTACTTCGTGGACGACGTCCCCGGCCGCTCCATCGGGTTCCTGGACGCGAGCCGGACGAAGTACCCCTTCCCCGCGGCCCGCGTGCAGAACGGCGTGCCGCTGCTCACGGTGCTGCCCCACCTGATCGGCCTGCGGCTGGACGCCACCGTGAGCGCCGAGCGCAGCAGCATGATGCT
>CAINDO010000216.1 GCA_903847385.1 uncultured Myxococcales bacterium | reverse complement strand
GTAACCACCGCCCCCGTCGCTCCGCCCTGATCACGTTCGCCTGGACAAGGTGATCACGTTGCCGCGGAACGAGTGATCAGGTTGCGTGGAATCGGCATGATGCTCATCGAGCGCATGCTGCTGCAAGCCACCGAGAACGAAGTACCGAGCCCACCGACGCCGAGCGCGCCCGCGGCGGCTCCCCCCCGCTTCGCCCGACCGGTCGACTATTTCGCCGTCCGCCGGGAGGCTCGCCATGAGTGACCACGACGAGATCGGGCTCGAGTTCAAGCGAGTCTTGCGCCGCCTGAAGCTGTCCCCGCTGCTCGAAACGCTCCCCGAGCGGCTCGCCCTCGCGCGGCAACGCAAACTGACCCACGCGCAGTTCCTCGAGATCGTCCTCTCCGCGGAGGCAGAGCGCCGCGAGCGGATCTCCGCAGAGTCCCGCGCCGAGAAGGGCAAGCTCGAGAAGTCCATGCGCCTCGACGCCTGGGACGAGACCGCCAAAGTGACCTACGACCGCGCGCTCTGGGAGCGCCTGTGCACGCTGGCGTTCCTGGAGAACCACCACCACGTGCTCATCCTCGGCCCCGTCGGCGTGGGCAAGACGTTCCTGGCCAACACCCTCGGACACATCGCGTGCCGGCGTGGACACACCGTCCAGTTCTGGCGGGCCGACAAGATGCTCAAGCACTTGAAAGCCAGCCGCCTCGACAACAGCCACGACAAGGAGATGAGGAAGCTCATCGCCGTCGACCTGCTCATCGTCGACGACTTCGCCCTCGACGCCATGGACCACCACGAGAGCCGAGACGTCTACGAGCTCACCGTCGAGCGGCAGAGGGCCGGCTCGATGATCGTGACCTCGAACCGCGAGCCCGCCGAGTGGTTCGCCATGCTCGCCGATCCACTCCGCGCCCAGACCGCCGTCGACCGCCTCAAGAACGCCGCCTCCGAACTCGTCGTCGACGGCGAGTCGTACCGTCCACGGCAGAAGCCCAAGTAGGCGCCGGGCGGCCGCACCGCCTGGCGCGGTGCTTCGTGGCACTTCGAGCGGCCGTCGCAGGGCCAGGAAGGGCGCTTGGACCGGGCCCCCGCGGTCATGCCGCCCGCACCGCCCGGCGCGGTGCTCTCTGGCGCTTCGAACAGCCCGCCACAGGCCCCGGCTCGGAATTCAGCATTGACGGAAACTGCACCCCGCACGACCATCTCGCCTGCCGCCGCCGCGTCCGGGGTGGTCCCATGATCTTGGCCACGAGGGTGGTCCTATGATCTTGGCGAATGACATTCTGCGTCGACTTCTTCGCCTGGTACAGCGACCAGCACCACCACGGCGGGCTCGCGATGTTCACGCCGGCGGACGTCCACTTCAGCCGCATCGACGAGCGTCTGGCGCAGCGCCAGGCCACGCTGGACTCGGCCTACGAGGCCCACCCCGAGCGGTTTCCACACGGTCGGCCGACCGCTGGCCGTCCAGCCCTCGAGGTCCGGATCAACCCGCCGACGATGGCACCGAGCGCGCCGGCCGAGGCGCAACCCGTCGCCACCGCAGAGGTGCGTTCGTGAGCGTACATCATCCGTGCACAGTTACGGCGCCTCGATGCCGTTCGTGGCTCCGGCCGGGCGGCCGGGCCGCATTACCCACCTTTGCGCCGAGCCCGGTCCGCTGCCGGCGCATCGCCGGCATGGCCCGCAAACACGCCCACGCGGCCCAGGCTCACACGGACGCTCACGAAGCACCGCGCCAGGCGGTGCGGGGCTTCCTGGTGCGGCAATTCTCGCCTCAGGCCGGCGACCACGGAGCACCGCGCCTGGCGGTGCGGCCATACGCGACCACGCGACAGGTGCGGCCCCTGCCCAACATCGCCGACCTTCGCTCAACTCGGTTCCCGGGCGTCTCAAAGTCGTTGACACGTTCCACCAGAGCGACCGTGGACGCCTTGAATTCAGCCGTGAACTTCCGTCTCGAACGCTTCGCCACTGGACGACTCCGTGTCGTGGACTACGACATATCAGGGGTGTCGGGAGAAGCGGGGATGACCACCTGCCGGGGTGACGACGGACCTGCTCACTTCGCACGCCCCATCAGCCCATCGAACCAAGAGAGCTCCGCATCGTCCAGCTCGCGAATCTCACCCTCGGCAAGGCCTCCCAGCGAAACGGGTCCGAAGCGAACCCGCACGAGCGCACTCACCGGAAGCCCGAGATTCGCAAGCATCCGCCGGACCATGCGGTGTTTCCCCTCCGTTACGACGAGTCGAACCTCCGAGCCCTCGGCCGATACCAGCCGCGCCGAATGGATCCCCTCTTCAGTCCCGACGCCTGCCGCCAACAACGCGCCGAGAGTCGGCGGAATCACTCCCTCCACCGTCGCAATGTATTCCTTCTCCACCGCTCGCTTCGGGTGCAGCAAACGCTGCGTCAACTGACCATCCGACGAAAACAGCAGCACACCCGACGAATCCTGGTCCAAACGCCCGACCGGGTGCAACGCGCCCGCGAGCGCATCCCCCAATAGGGTCGCCACCGTCGCCCGGCCCCAGGGGTCGTCCATGGTCACCAGAACCCCCACGGGCTTGTGGTACACGATCGCAACCGGCGTCGGAACCACCCGCTGCCCATCCACGACCAATGTCGCCTCAGGTGGGACCTTCATCTCCGGTGAGATCGCGACTACGCCGTCAACGACCACCCGTTCCTGCTTGATCAGTCGCCCAACCTCCTTCCGGGAACCGTAGCCGGCCTCGACGAGTCGACGATCGAGTCTACCTGTGCCCTTCATCGCAACCTCCGCACTGTCCGCGCATCCAAGCAAAACGATTGACCTTACAAGTTCGGGCAATCCAACGGCGCGCTTCCCTGCCGTCGCCTCGAAAAGTAGCCATCACGCAATCGTCCATCTGGGTCCACCCCGCACGCACGCGCCAGCGCCGCTCAGGCTACCGAATCGCAGACCAGACGCCGAACCGGGGGGTGGCAATCACGCGCTCAACCTTCGAAAAGGCGTCGCGCAGCGGCCCCTCGACCGGAACCTCACGTTGAACGACAAGACGCAGTTCACCGTTCGGACGCAGTCGCTCCCGCACCTCAGCGACGAAGTTCATCCAGACGCGGTGACTTCGCACCTTCCCATCGTGAAAAGGCGGGTTGCTCACGACGAGATCGAACGCCCCACTGGAGACACACGACAGTCCGTCACCGACAACGAATCGGCCCCGTGGAACATTGACCCGAGCCGCCGCAATGGCAACGGCATCGTAGTCACACCCCTCGACATCCGCGCGAGGCCAGCGGTCCAACACATCGGCGGCAATCACACCAGTCCCGCAGGCAAAGTCGAGCACCCGATCAGGCACCGCCCCAACGCAGTCCAACGACTGCAACAAGAGCAGCGTCCCGGGATCCACCCCGCCTTGCGCGAAGCAACCCGGATAACTCGCCCATCGCCGCGCCCCAGCGACGGGAAGGAGCACCTCACAGTGCTTCAGAAAGTCTTCCGGTCGGCCACAAGCTCCAGGTTTGCGCACACCACGAAGCAACCGCCCGTGCCCCAGTGAGTCAACCACGCTGAAATCGACGGCTCCAAGCTGGCGAACCGACTTGATCCCCTCGTCGTTGGCCCCGAAAAGTACGATCGGAGCGTCAGGAACAAGACACGAATTGAGCGCTTCGAGCGCATACAGATTCGCGTCACGAGCCTTGTTCAGTTTCAGGAGACCCGCAGAGTGGAGCTCCCTGGTCGCCGGCCAAGACGATGCGTCGCAACCGTTGCCCGCGTATCGGGACCATCGAGAACCGCTGAAGCCGTCCGGGTTGCAGTCCACTGCAAGACACTCCCCGTCGGACGCGAATCGACGGACCAGGTTCAACGCTGCGCCCTCGAGTCGTCCGCCCGGGAGGCTCACGTTCGCCCCTCACCGCCGCGCCCAACGATCCCATCGTCGAGAAGACCCTGTAGAATCTCAGCGCAGTCCGCTGTGGTCAACGCGCCATCAAACAAGCCGACCAATTCGTCGATGCTCCGAGGCACTGCAAGGGTACGCAGGAGTTCTCCCATTTCAGGCGAAAGTGTCTCCACAGTCCCGGCGCGTCCGTGTCCGTTTCGAACCACAAGGACCGCCACGCGATCGCCCGTATCGGCGGGCGCGTGCACCTCGCCTCCCGATGCAGTCGACAGAATCCGCTCCCAGAGAGACGCCCCCCGAGCAGCTTGAATGCGCCCGAACCGCTCCGCGTGCCACTCCGGTGTCGCCACCGGCACATCGATCACGCTACAAAAGACGGACAAGCGCCACCGATCTTGCCGGATTGGCTCGGGCTCTTGGAGCTCACCGACGTCCACGAGCGCCTCGTCCAAAGCCAGAAGCGGCCCTAAGCCCCAGCCCACGCTCAAGCGCCGAACGTACTGTGCGAACGAGCCCACCAACTCGGCCCGCTCTTCAACCACAGACGCGAAGTCCCCAGACTCGCAGAACTTCAGCAGTTGCTCAAACGCGCCTTCTCGGGACAGCAGCACGGTCGCGCTTACGGGCAAGTGTTCAAGAGCCGCCTGCGCAAGCCGGGCGGCGCGGAACCGGTCCGTTCGCCAAGCTCTCGGGTCAATGGAGAAAAGGTCCGGAGTTACAGCAGCGCCGCGAAAGAGCGAAGCAACAACGCGCGTCTGTAGTTCGAAATCGGGCATGCGGCACCAAAAAAAAAGGGCCTGCCGGTTTCCCAGCAGGCCCTTTTAGAAAAAATCCCGGCAGCGACCTACTCTCCCACGTGAGATGTCACGCAGTACCATCGGCGCGGAAAGGCTTAACGACCGAGTTCGGGATGGGATCGGGTGTTTCCCTTTCGCTATGACCACCGGAAACAGAGGCTATGAAGCGAG
>CAINDO010000215.1 GCA_903847385.1 uncultured Myxococcales bacterium | reverse complement strand
GGCGCGCGTGGGGTCACGGCCCAGGTCACCGCCCGTGCCGGCGTCGAGCGCCGCGCGGGCGTCCACGCCGGCGGCGTCGCCCTTGCCCGCGCCCCCCGAGCTCAGCGCGGCGTCGCCGCACCCGACGAGCGCCGCGGCGGCGAGCAGGCACAGCCTCACTGAATCGGCGTCCGACCGGAGAACCCGGCCTCGTAGTCGTGGTAGTGGCCCAGCTCGGGCTCGGGGTGCTGCCAGCAGTAGTAGCCGGCGCCGTTGTCGAAGTCGACGAGCCACAGCCCCTTGGCCTGCGCGCCGTAACCCTCGATGGTCGCGGCCCAGGCGTCCACCGCACTGCGCATGTCCTTCTCGGCCTCGGCCATCACCTCGGGCGTGAGCGTGTCCAACGCGGAGACCTGCTCCTGGATCTGCTCGACGGCGGTCACGGCCTCGCGCGTGACGCGGCGGACCTCGGGCATGAGCATTCGGGCTTCGGAGAGGGTGAACAGGCGGGGTTCCGACATGCGCGAATCCTTGTCGCGGCGCGCTCCCCTGTCAATCGGGTGTTGCGCGACGCCTGCGCGCCTGCCAGCGTCTGCCTGAACGCGACCCACGCACGAAAGGGCCCCAGCCATGGCGATGAAGAAGTCCTCCGGTCCCGCTCGCCCCGCCGACCTGCTGCGCAAGCCGGCCAACCCCGTGCAGAAGAAGGCCCCGGCCAAGGGCAAGTCAGCCGGCGCGGCGCCCGCGGGCAGCGCGGACGACGGCGAGTGCACCTGCGGCGCCGAGGTCGGCAAGCAGCTCGAGGCGCTCGGCGCGGGCACGCCGGCGGCCAAGCCGGCCGAGAAGGGCCCCGGCAAGGAGTACGAGGACCGCCCGAAGGGCTGAGTCGCGGCTCGCCGCGGGGCGGACGCTGCAGCCGCTCGCGCCCGTGCCGCGCACGACCCCGCCCTTGCCCGGTGTTGCGTCCGCCCAGGAGGCATCGGCGTTGACCTCGGCGTTCGGCGCGACGCTGGCGCCCGCGTCCGTCCCAATGCCTTCAGGGCCCTCGACGCCCTCGGCCGCCTCGGCCGCCAGCATCAGCGGCGCGAAGTCGAAGCCCGGCTGCGGGCAGAGCACGGGCGCCCCGTTCACGACCATCTCGAAGCGCGTGGGGCCCGCCCCGGGCGCAGCGGGCGTGCGCACGGGGAACAGGAGCGTCGCCGTCTCGCCGGGGGGCACGTCCTCCGTCAGGCTCACGGGTGCGTCGAAGGCCGCCCAGCGCTCGGGGTCACGCCAGGGGCTCGGCGCGTCGGCCTCGGCGCCTGCGGCCGAGAGCCAGGCCTGCCGCGCCGGCCAGGTGTCCGTGCCGACGTTGCGGAACACGGCCCAGATGCGCGCGCCCTCACCGGGGGCCAGGGACTCCGGCACGCTCAGATCCTCCAGCCGCGCGGCGTACGGTGGCGGCGGGTCGCCCATCTCGGTGGCGTCCTCGTCCGTGGGGCCGTCGCAGTCGTTGTCGTGGGCGTCGCAGACCTCGGGCTGCGGGAACACGGTCTGCACGCAGGCGATGCACCCCTCGACGCACCGCAGCGCGCCCGTGGCGCAGTCGCCGGGCACACCCGTTGGGCACGGCGGCGGTCCGGCGGGATCGGGGCCTCCACAGGCGCCAAAGCCCTCCCACTGGCAGTTGCCGGCGCAGGTCCGGGTCTGGCTTCCGCAGTCGCAGCAGGCCTGAGTCTCGGTCTGGCCGGGCGCGCAGGGCCCCTCGCCCTCGCAGGCGGAGAAGCCGCCCCAGTGGCAATCGCCGCCGCACACGCGGGTGTGCGTGCCGCAGCGCCCGCAGCCGCTGGTCTGGACCTCGCCCGGCGAGCACTCGCAGCGGTTCTCGCAGTCCGGGCCGGGGCTGCCGGCGTAGGGGCCGTCGTCGACCCAGGCGCCGCCGCCGTTGGAGCAGCCGCCGTTGAAGGGGTCGCGCGCCCCCCGGCCGGGCGGATACCAGCCGAAGTGCAGGTGCGGACCCGTGGAGCAGCCCGAGCTGGCCGACTCGCCGATCTTGTCCCCGCAGCCGACGCGCTGCCCGACGCCCACGGTGAGGGACCCATCGCGCAGGTGGCAGAACAGCGTTGCGCTGCCGTCGTCGTGGGCGATGCGCACGTGGTTGCCACAATTGCCGCCGCAGGGGCTGCAGTAGTAGCCGATGTCCGGGCAGCCCATGACCGCCTGAGTGACCGTGCCATCGGCCCCGGCGAGCACCGTGTTGCCGATGCCCAGGTTGAAGTCGCTGCCGGTGTGGCCGTCGTAACAGACGCCGCCGCAGCCGTAGTCCGTGCAGCCGCCGCCGCCGTTGTTGTCGTAGCCCGCGTTGAGGCGCACGTCCGGGTGGTACGGTCGCCGGAAACGCGTGGCCTCCGCCGGGGACGCGGCCACGAGAAGCCCGAGCAGGGCCAGGGTCAGGTGCGCGGTGCGCTTCATCGGCGCCCCCCGATTCGCGGCAGGTCGAGCATCTCGGGCTCCGCGCGGCCGGGGCGGAACACCCCGATGCGCCGATCGACCCCGCCGTCCACCCAGAACGGTGAGGCCGCCTGCGAAAACACCCGCAGCGGGCGGCCGTCGGCGGCGAGCACGTGCACGGCGCCGCGCGACTCGAAGACGATGACCTCGCGGCCGAGCAGCGGCGGCGTGAGCGCGTCCGGATAAGGCGCGAGCGCGGGGACCACGCCTGGGCGGGCGCGCACGCCGACGTTCGTCAACTGTCGCGGTGAGCCGTCGGCGTCGACCCGATACAGCGCGGGCACGCCCGAGGCCGCCGAGACGAAGACCACCGAGCGGCCGTCCGGCGAGATGGCCGGCGACCAGACCGGGGCCATGTGTGTCGTCACGGGGCGGACGCGGCCGTCGTCCGCCCGGAAGACCTCGGCGTCGGGGCCGTCCCCGCGGCAGTAGACCAGGTGGCGGCCGTCCGGCGAGCTCGAGACGGCGCCCGTCACGCCCTCGTCGACGAACACGGCGGGTGTGTCCGGACCGTCGGCCAGGCCCGAGAGCCAAAGCTCACCGGAGGGCGTCACGCCCAGGAATCGCTCGCCGGGCAGCAGGCGGGCGAAGCGCCACATCTCCGCGTCCAGGGCCGAGGGGACACGCATGCGGGCGCGTCGCAGCTCGACGCTCAGGCGCAGGGGCAGGTCCGTGCCGGGGGGCGCCGGACGCGGGGTCGCGACGAGCGTTCGGGCGCCGTCCGCGTCCAGCACGAGCGACTGCGCCGCGCCGACCGCCGGCGCGATGAGCGCGAGGGCCAGCGCGGCCGCGTCAAGGCGCCGGCGCATCGTGATCCCCTCCCCGGGCGATGCGCACGCGGGGCGCCCGGTTTCCGTCCGCGGGCAGGCTGACGACGTCGAAGTCGCCGTCGGCGTCGAGGTCGAGCGCGACGATGGCCGCCGTGTCGTCCGCGGCCAGGCCGAGCTCCGGCGTCGCGTCCAGGAAGCGGCCGTCGCCGCGGCCCAGGTACAGGCGGTCCGTCTTGCCCGCGTTGCCCACGAGCAGGTCCGGGAGGCCGTCCGCGTTGGCGTCGATGACCTGCACCGAGCGGCCGTCCGCCCAGTCGACGGGCAGCAGGCCGAACGTCGCGTCGAGCAGGCGCCCCCAGCCGTCGCCCACCAAGAGTCGGTCCTGCGCGCCGGACACGAGCACCGCGTCCAGGGCGCCGTCGCGGTCGGCATCGAGCAGCGCGCCCGTGTTGAAGGGGCCCGGGCCGCCCACGGGCATCGCCTCGACACGATACGCGCCGGCCTCGACTTCGGCCGTCCGCAGCACCGAGGGCCGCGCGCCGGGCTCGCCGCCGGGCAGCACGACGACGTCCGGCACGGCGTCCGCGTCCAGGTCTCCGACCAGGAGTCGTGAGACGCCATCGAACGCGAGCGTGGGCACGTCGCGCTCGAAATCGTCCAGCATTTCGGGCATTTGGCCCGCGTGCTCGGCCAGAACCGTGTCGAGGAAGAGCGCGCCCTCGAGCGTCGCCGCCGGGGGCCCGACCGGGCTGCCGACCACGAAGTCCAGGCGTGAGAAAGGCGGCGTCGGGGCGGCGCCGCTGCCGTCCTCGGCGGTGTAGGGCCCCGTCGCGTCCACGTCCGCCCAGGCGGCGCCCGCGGCGGGCAGCACCGGCGAGACGAAGGTCACACCGGCGGCGTCGACGAGGCCCAAACGCAGCTCGACGGTCGCCTCGGCCGTGCCCCGCAGCGCGAAACGCAGGTGCTCGGGCGGCGTGTCCCAGGGGCGTGCCAGCGGAACGTGGAACCGCGCCAGCGGCCCGGCGGCCGTGAGCGCGTAGCCCAGGCGCGCCGCGCCGGCGCCGTCCCGAACGTCGTCCGTCACCCGGAGGAACGACTGCATGAACACGGCGTCCTGCGTCTCCCCCGTGCCCAGCACCACGTTCTCCGGCGGCGCCGACACGAGCTCGGGGGCGGCCGCCCAGCGACCGGCGGCGTCGGGGCGGTAGAGCGTGACCCAGGCCGCAGACTCGGGCGTCTGGCGGCCGGTGACCAGGCTCGGGCGCGCGCCCGCGGTCCCGGGCACGACCGCCAGCGCCAGGCAGCGGCCCGCCCGCAGCGGCAGGTCGGCGCGGTCGGTCAGGCCCGTCAGCGACGCGTCCAGGTGCAGGTCCCGCGCGCCCGCCGTGCAGGCCACGACCTCGGGCTTCGCGTCGGCGTCCAGGTCCGCCACGAGCAGCCCGAGGACCTCGCCGCGGCCGCCCGGCACAATGGGTTGGGACCCCTCGGCGGTCTCACGGCGCTGAAGAAGCAGTTGCCCGCGGCCGTCGTTCGCCAGCACGCGCAGACCGTCGCTCGTCGCCACGACCACGTCCAGATCGCCGTCCCCCTCCACGTCGAAGGGCACGGCGTCCAGCACCCGCTCGGCCTCGGGGGCCTCGGCCCAGGTCTCTGGCGCCGCGTCGTACACCACGGACATCGGCTCGACCACGACCGCGTCGCGCAGCGCGGCCGTCCCGACACCGTCGAGGGTCAGGACCAGGTCGGCCAGGCCCGGCGGCAGGGCCGGCGCCGTCAACACGAGCGTGTCGCCCCGCACCTCGGACACCGCGGCCTCCGTGTCCCCCAGACGCGCGGTGATGCCCGCGGCGAAGCCCCGGCCGGTCACGGTGATGCGCTCGCCGCCCAGGGTGCCCACGTGGTTCGGCGCCACGCGAACGATGTGCAGGGGCGACTCGGCGCCGGCGTCCGAGGTGCCCGGTCCATCGCCGTTGGGGACCCCGCCTGCGCCGGCGGTGCCCGAGCCCGAAGCCGTCTCGCAGGCCAAGAGCGCCAGGGCGCCCAGGAGCACGGCCCTCATGGCGCCGCCCCTCCGCCCCGCTGCGCGGCCCCCCCGCCCAGCGGGCTCAATCGCGTCTGCCGCTGATGCCGCCTCGCGATGGGACTTCGCTGCGCCTGTGGTTTCGCTCATTGGACCACCGGCGGGCACGTCGCCGCGGGGTCCGGATCGTCCGGGCACGGGTCGCAGGCGTCGCCGGCGCCGTCGGCGTCGCGGTCGGCCTGGTCGGGGTTGTGCGCGTCCGGGCAGTTGTCGCAGGCGTCCGGCGGATCGGCGGGCATGACCGTGGCCGTGTCCTCGCAGGCCACGCCGCGCGGCAGATCGCAGGGCAGGTCGTTCCAATACGGCGCCGCCGGGTCGTCCGTGATGAGCTCGACGCAGTGCTCGGTGCCGCCGGCGTTGTCCGGCTGACCGGGCCCCCATGAGGCGAAGGGCGCCGGCCGCCCGTCCGCGGACACGAACGTGCCCTCGGCCGCGGCGTCCGTCAGGTCCAGCCACAGGTGGCCCGGGCCGAGCGCGGCGACGGTCCCCTGCTCCTCGGCCGTGAGCGGCATCCAGAGACGCCCGCCGAGCCGCGCGCAGAAGGCGGCGCCGTCGGCCGGGGTCAGCGCCTGCGCAGGGCACGCGAGCAGCGCCCGGTTCGCGGCGGCGTCCACCGTCAGCGCGCAGCCCGTCGTCGATTGGCAGACCTCGGGCGTCTCGCAGTGGAAGTGGACGGCGTCCCGGTTTCGCTGATCGGGGTTGGCGACCTCCGGGCAATTGTCCAGCGAATCCGGCAGGCCGTCGGCGTCCCGATCCGAGAACGGCTGCGGCGCCCAGTTGCGCAGCACGATCGGGGCCGGCGCGCCGGCACGCAGCCCGACCAGATCCGTGTCGTCGTCGCCATCCAGGTCCAGCGCGACCAGGTGCGTCAGCGGCCCGGCGCCGGGCCGCGCGACCAGGCTCGACGTATAGTCGAACAGCCGCCCCTGCCCGTCGTTGCGCAGCAGGCGCGCGCCGTCGGCGCCGACCGCCAGCACGTCCGGCGCGCCGTCCAGATCCACGTCCAGCGTCGACAGCGTCGCGCCGGTCAGACCCAGCACACCCACGTTCAGCGCCGAGCGGTCGACGAGCGCGCCGTCCGGGCCGCCGAGCCACAGCGCGGCGCCCGCGGGGCCCAGCAGGAAGACGTCTTCCCGGCCGTCGCCGTCGAAGTCGGCGACCAGAGGCACCACGCCCTCGGGGCCCGCCGGCGTCGTGCCGGGCAGCGCGTCCGCGAAGCCACCGGCGCCGTCGCCCACCAGCAAGCGCGGACTGCCCGCCGCCTGGCCCAGCAACGCGTCCCGGTGGCCGTCCGCGTCGAAGTCCGCCGAGGCCAGGCCGGTGACCACGGCGCCCCCGAGCGGACGCCCGCCCGCCGCCGGCGTCAGGCCACCGCGCCCGTCGCCGACGAGCAACTGCAAGGCCGAGACGCCTTCGGGCGGCGACAGGACGACGAGCACGTCGGGCGCGTCGTCACCATTGAAATCGGCGCAATCGGCCAGGACCGCGGGCACGCCGGCCAGCGGGGTCGGCTGCGCGAGCCCCGCCCCGGAGCGGCGGTACACGCCCGCCGTGCCGTCGGCGTCCGCCAGAAACAGGTCGTCGGCGCCGTCCGCGTCGAAGT
>CAINDO010000214.1 GCA_903847385.1 uncultured Myxococcales bacterium | reverse complement strand
GGCGCCGCCACAGGCCGCGAGGCCGAGGGACAGACCACCGAGCGTGAGACCCATCGCGACCGCGCCGACCGACTTCTTCTGAGCGTTCATGGAGATTCCTTCGGAGATGAACCCCCGGGACGGGGGCGGGTTGGGGGCGCAGGCGCGCCGCTCGAGGTCCCGGGGCTCCCCCGGGGGACGAAAGACCATACCCGGACCGGCCACGCCGGAAAACAGGCACGACCGGAGATACGCGAGCCGGGCCGAAAGTTACGGCACCGGTGGCGTTTTTTGTACGATAGGCGGCGTCGGCAACGGTAGGGCGAGCCGGACGAGCAGCGCCTTGTCCGGTCGCGCGGCGGCCAGACCGGACACGAGCAGGCCGTCCGGCAGCGGCACGGCCCGGATGATGTTGGCCAGGCCCGTGAGGGGCACCTCGTAGGCCGACTGCCCGGGGGCGAGCACCACGGCGCGGGGCGGCTCCGTCGTCAGGAGCGCCAGCACCCGGCCGCCGACGCGCTGCGCCGTCCGCACCGGCCCGGGGGCGATCAGGGGGGCGAGGTCGCCCGCCAGGGGCACCACGAGGTTGCCCCCGAACGCGACGCAGTGGTCCGCGGAGAAGGCCGGCCCGGGCGGCAGCGTGGACCCGGGCCGCGGCGGGAGATCGGCCTCGCGCCGGTACTCGGCGTGGGTGGGATCGGTGTAGGCCAGGCCGTTCGGCGGGACGGGGCAGGTGTGGTTCACGGGCACGGACACGACCTGCCGCGGCTCGACCTGGTCCGGCGTGTCCACGATGCGCAGGCCCGTGGTGTCCGCGATGTACAGCGTGCCGCCGGAGACGACGACCTCGGCCTCGCCCGTGAGCGGGAACGTCCGCGGCTCGTGGCCCGTCGTCGTCAGGAGCGCCACGGTCGCCGGGCCGACCGCGACGACGGCCTCGCCCCAGGTCAAAAGGCGGCGGGGCTCGAAGGGCAGGGGCACGCCGGTGTACGTGGCCGGCGGCCAGGGAGCGGGCGCGCGGCCGGCCTCGGCGACCTCGCCGTTGCGCCACGCCACGTAGGGCACGCCCCCGAGGTGGGCCAGCGCCAGCGGGACGGCCTCGGGCCGGTTCCAGCTGCGGGCGCGACCGTCCGGGTCGAGCCATTGGACCTCGGCGGCGGCGGGGGTCGCCGGGTTGAGCAGCCTCAGGAGCACGCTCGCGTCCGGCAGCGCGGCGGCCTCGACGAGCACGCGTCCGGGCGTCTCCAGGCTATAGCGCTCGCGGCCGTCCGGCCCGAGCGCCACGGCGGCCTCGCCCAGGGCGAGCAGCACGGAGTCGTCGGAGAGCAGGTGCGCCGACCAGTCGCCGGGCTCCACGGGCATCGGGGCCTGCCAACGCACGATGCCGGGCGTCGAGCTGACCCGGGCCTCGGCGCGATTGCCGGCGGCGTCCACGGCTTGCACGACGACCTCGAGCGGGCCCTGGGCCGGGAAGGGCAAGGTGCCGGCGTACCGGCCGAGCTCGGCGGGCGCGAGCGCGACGCCGTTGGCCGTGACCTCGGCCAGGGGGCCGGCGTCGCGGACCTCGACCACGACGGCCGTGGCCTCGCCCGGGGCGAGCCCGAACGGGCCGACCGGCGCGGGCCGGAGCACGCGCACCGCGGGCGGCGTGCGGTCGACGAAGATCTCCCGCTCGTCCAGCGTGCGGCCCTCGGCGTCCCGCACGGCGAGCCGGTGGGGGCCGTCCGAGACGGGCGCGAGCGGAATCGGGCCGTGCCCGACGGGGTTGCCGTCGAAGACGACGGTGTAGTCACCCTCGGCCGCGACGACGGGGCTGAGGGCGTCGCCGCCCACACGCGCGCCGGGCGCCGGGGCGGTGAGTCGGGGCGGTGCCTCGTGGCAGGACGTCAGGGCGAGCAGAACCGCCGGGACGACCGATCGGGGCGAGCGCCGCACTCAGGCCTTGCGCGACTCGCGCTTGGCGACGGCGGCGCGCTTGGCGCGGGCCTTCTTGGCATTCTTGGCCTTGATACGAAGCATCTTGGGGGAACGACGGCTGTCACCACGGGCCATGGGAGATCTCCTGTTTTCAGATTCGGGTCGCGAAGGAAAACCAAAACGATGCCCGGAGTCAAGCCTGTGGCAAGATTGTGTGCCATGACTCGCCAGCCCAAGTTCGATCTGCACGCCGGGACGACCTCGCTCTACCTCGATCCGACGTACTACGACTACGAGTACAAGGACCGCTCGGCGGATGTGCGCTGGTACTGCGACCGCTACAAGGACGCCGGGGGAACGGTGCTCGAGCTCGGCGTCGGGACGGGCCGGATCGCCCTGCGGGCCGCCAAGGCCGGCACGTGGATCGTCGGCCTGGACCTGTCCGAGACCATGCTGGCGCAGGCCGCCGAGCGCCGCGCCGCGCTGCCCAAGAAGGCGCAGGGCAACCTCGAGCTGGTGCGGGGCGACATGCGGCGCTTCGCCTTCGACGAGCGGTTCTCGCTGATCTCCTGCCCGTTCAACGCGTTCCAGCACATGTACACGCGGGAGGACGCCGAGGCCTGCCTGGCGGCGGTCCGCACGCACCTCGCCCCGGACGGCCTGTTCCTCTTCGACGTGCTGATGCCCGATCTGGACTACCTGAACCGGCCGGCGTTCAAGACCTACGCCGGGGTGAAGTTCAAGCACCCGCGGCACGGCTGCCACTTCACGTACGCCGAGCAGACGGCCTTCGACGTCGTCTCGCAGCTCAACCAGATGCGGTTTCTGTACGACCGCGTGGACCCCAAGGAAGAGGGCCCGGAGTCGTACAGCGTGCAGCTCTCGCACCGGTACTTCTTCCCGCAGGAGCTCGAGGCGCTGTTGCACTACAACGGCTTCCAGGTGCTCTGCCACTACGGCGACTTCGAGCTCGGCGAGCTGCGGGCCGACTGCGAGTCCCAGGTGCTGGTCTGCCGGCTGCGCTGAGGCCGGCCGCGCTCGCCTACAGCAGCAGGTCGGCCAGGCGGGCGCCCGTGAGGCGGTGTTTGCCCAGCGTCAGGCGGTCGAGGCGCACGGCCTCGTCCCCGCAGCGGATGTGGGCCACGGCGTCGCGCACGTAGGGCGTGCCCGGGGGCAGCACGCGGAACTTGCCGGCGTCCACGGGCGTGACGGCGTGCAGCAGCAACAGCTCGTTGGCCTCGCCGATGCCCGTGAAGGCGCCGGGCCAGGGGTTCGCCGCGCGCACGAAACGGTCCACCTCGACGGCGGGCAGTGTGAAATCCACCTCGGCCTCGTCCGGGGCCATCATCGGGGCCCAGGTGACCTCACCCGTCTGTGGCACGGCGGCGGGCGCGCGACCGGCCAACCACTGCACGGCGACGTCCGCGATCAGCTCGGCGCCGCGGGCTTCGAGACGGTCGGCCAGCGTGCCCGCCGTCTCGCGCGGCCCGACCGGGTGCATCTCGCGCAGCAGCACGTCGCCCTCGTCCAGGCCGTCGGCCAGGTGCTGCACGCAGACGGCCGTCTCGGCGTCCCCCGCGCGGATCGTCCAGCCGCAGGGATCCGGCCCGCGGAATCGCGGCAGGTTGCTCGGGTGCACGTTCAGGCCCGGCGCGATGTCCAGCACCGGCCGCGGAATGCGCCGCGGATAGAACGCCGCGACGATGAGCTTCGGCCGCAGTGCGGCCAGGCGCGCGACGACGGCCGGGTCGTTCAGGTCGGGCAGGGTGAGGCGGGGCAGGTGCCGCACCCGGGGCACGAGGGCCGCGCGACCGGGGCCGCCGCGGCGACCGTGCACCAGGCCGACGAGCTCGACGCCGCGCGCCAGAAGGGCCAACGCCCCGCGGGGGTCGCCGAAGTACAGGACACCGTTGTCACTCATTCGCGAGGCGCTCCACGATGGCTTCCATGCCCAGCGTCACCCAGGCCATGCGGTTGTAGTCCAGCGTCGCCGGACGGTCGTCCCCGAGATGGTAGGCGGGGTTTCTGAACGGCGCCGTGTCCGTGACCATCACGGCCGGGTAGCCCATCTGCCAGTAGGACCAGTGGTCCGACCAGCCGATGCCTGGCACGATTCCCGGGGCGGACGCGCCCTCGGAGGGCAGGGGGATGCGCTCGCGGAAGATCGAGAGCGCGCCCTGCACCAGGGGCCGCGAGGCCAGGTTGCCCACGAACGCGATGAAGTCGCCCGTGTCCGGGTAGAAGCGGTCCAGCGGCCAGGGGTAGGCCTGCGAGCCGGGGGCGTCGGCGTAGTAGCCGATGGTCTCGAGGCTGAACATCGCGACGATCTCGTCCTTCTGCTCCCGCGACGCCCGCGCGGCGTGGACGCTGCCCATGGCCTCGGTGCGATAGGCGGGGGGCTCCTCGTTCACGAACGCGATGAACCGCACGGAGCGGGCGGGCGCGCGGGTCGCGAACCTTTGCGCGAGCTCGATCAGGGCGGCCACGCCGCTCGCGTTGTCGTCGGCCCCGGGGCTGTCGTCCACGGAGTCGTAGTGCGCGCCCACGACCACGTACTCGTGGGGCAGGCGGGCGCCGTGCCGCTCGGCGACGAGGTTCCAGACCGGGCCGAGGCGCCCGGGCAGCACCTGCGGGCGCACCTGCAGACCGGTCCCGGAGAGGGCGGCGGTGATGTAGGCGGCGGTGGCGGCCAGGGCCTCTGGGTGGTCCTCGTTGCGCGGGCCGATCTCGTCCGCGAGGCGCGTGACGTGGGCCCGCAGCCGGGTGGGCAGGCCACGCTCGACCTCGGGCAGAGGGCCCGCGGGACCCGCATGGCTCTGGCCGGGGCCCGAGACGACGGCGAACACGAAGACCCCGCCGAGGACCACGGGCGCGGCCAGGAGGATCCAGAAGCGGACCCACTGGAAGCGCGATCGGGGCAGAAATTTCAGCCGCCGTGACATGGGGCGACCTCCGAATAGAGCGCTTCCATGCGCTTGCATATCCGGGGCCACGTGAAGTGGGCGTACACCAGCGCGCGCCCCCGGGCGCCCATCTCCCGTGCGGCCAGGGGGTCTGCGAGGACCTCGCCGAGTCCGCGAGCCAGGTCCGTCGGGTCAAGGGATGTTACCCGCCCGCAACGCGCCGTGCCCACCTGCGGAAAATGGCACCGTTCCGTAACGACCGCTGGCGTGCCCGCGGCCAGGGCCTCGGTGATGGCCATGCTGAAGCCCTCCTGCCGGCTGGGCAGGCAGAAGACGTCGGCGTCGACGAGGGCCTCGATGCGCGCGCGGCCGTATCGCGGTCCCGGCAGGTGGACGCGCTGCGACAGACCGTGTCGCTCGGCGGCGGCGCGCAGCAGCGGCCCGGCGCCCTGCTCGGGGCCGGCGAAGACCAGGTGCACGTGCGGGTGCCGCGCCGCGATGCGGGCGAAGGCCTCGAGCAGCAGGTCCGGGCCCTTCTGGATGTGCAGGCGCGCGAGGGCCAGCACGAAGGGGGCGTCCCCCAGGGCGGGCACGCTGGCCCGGAACGCCCCGCGCGCCGGCAGCACCTCGAACTCCTCGGGGAAGATGCCGTTGGGGATCTCCACGACCCGCCTCGGCAAGGGCGGCCCAAGGGCCTCGGTCTGCTCGGCGGCGTTGAGCACGTGCACCGCGGCGGCGCCGGTGATGACCCGCCGGTAGCCCAGCAGGTACATGCCCACGAGCTTCTTCAGGCGCTTCTGGTGCAACGCCGCGGCGTGCAGCATGCCGTGGAGCGTGAGCACCCAGGGCAGCCCGCGGGTCTCCGCGAGCCGCGTGGCCAGCAGGCCCACGGGGGGCCAGATGCCGTGCACGTGCAGCACGTCCGCCTCGGCCAGCAGCGCGCGCAGGGGGGCGGCGGCCGGGTCGCGGGGGTGGGGCAGGCGGGCGCGCACCGAGAGCCGCGGCGGCGCGCCCCCGGGCAGATCGCCGAAGAACGCGTCCACGGCCGGGGCGACGGGCGGGTCGTCGGAGACCAGCGTCACGCGGTGCCCGGCGGCCAGAAGGCCGGCCGCGAGGCCCTTGATCACCGCCGGTGGCCCCCCGTCGCGGGGGTCCAGCGTCGCGTAGACGTGTACGACATGCACGGGCGGGTTGTACCTTGTGCCCCATGTCAACGGAAGCACCTCGCCCGGCGGACCCGCTCGACGCGCTCGGCGTCTCCGCCACCGCCGTGGATCTCGTGCGGCGCAGCGATCTCATCGACCTGCACATCGACACGTTCATCCCGCCGCGGCTCTGGGGGTACGACGTCTTCCGGCGCCACGACCTGGGGCTGCTGCGCGGCCACTTCTTCGGGCACCTGGACGTGCCGCGCATGTTCGAGGCCGGCCTGACCGGGGCCATGTGGTCGATCACCACCAACCCGTTCCGGACCAGGGCGTCGCGGCTGCGGGTGTTCCGGCGCAATCTGACTCGGTTCCAGGCGATGGTCGAGGCCTCGCAGGGGCGGCTGCGATTCGCGCGCGACGTGGCCGAGTACCGCGCGGCGCGGGCAGCCGGGGCGCAGGCCGTGCTGCTGTCGATCCAGGGCGGCAACGCGCTCGAGGCTTCGCCCGTCGGCCCCGCCGAGGTGCCGGACCGCCTGCTCACGCGGGTCACGCTGGTCCACCTGACCAGCTCCGGGTTCGGCGAGACGAACAGCCCCTTCGCCTGGCTCCACCCGGCCCGCGGGCTCTCCGAGGCGGGGCGGGCGTTCATCGCGCAGCTCGACGCCGCGCGGGTCTTCGTGGATCTGGCGCACATCGCCCCGCGGGCCTTCGACGAGGCCGTCGCCGCCCACGACCGCAGCTTGCCGCTCATCGCCACCCACACCGGCGTCGAGGGCGTGCGCCCCCACTGGCGAAACCTGAGCGATGCCCGCATCCGCGCCATCGCCGACACCGGCGGCGTGGTGGGCATCATCTTCGCCGCCCAGTTCCTCAGCCGCCGCGGCGGCCCACGGGACGTGGGCATGGTCGTCGAGCACCTGCTCCACGTGCTGAAGGTCGGCGGCGAGGACTGCCCGGCCATCGGCACGGACTACGACGGCGCCATCAGCCCGCCCGGCGACCTGCGCGACGGCACGAGCTACGTGCGGCTCGTGCAGGCGCTCCTCGACCGCGGGGTGTCCGAACGGGTGGTCGTCAAGATGCTCGGCGAGAACTTCCTGAACAGTTTCGAGCGTTTGCGGCCGGTCAGCGGTGCGGGGACACCGCCAGCCGGATGAGCGTCTTGAGCTTCTCCGGGGCGACGCGCTCGGGGTCGTTCAGGTAGATGTCGTGGCCCGGTCCGCGCAGGCGCAGGCCGTGCGCGCCGGCGTAGGTGTCGAGGCGGGCGTAAGCCTCGGCCTCGCGCCCATAGGGGCCCGTGTGGAGCGTCTGCACGGCGCGGCCCTCGGTGAAGCGGACGCGCCGGATGTCGGTGGTGTCCAGGCCCTTGCGCTCGGCGACGTAGCGGCGCGGTCCGGCCAGGCGCGCCTCGGTGACGGCTTCGGGCAGGCGCAGCATCAGGCGCCACTGCCACGGCGCCTCGGGCGCGATGCTCGGGTCCGAGAGCCACAGACACTCCAGCGGCGGGACGTCGTAGGCCAGCTCGCCGTTGTACTCCAGCGCCAGCTTGGCGGCCCAGGCCAGGGCGAAGAGCCGCGATATCGCCGAGGTGTGCGCCGGCGTGTCCGGCGAGCCCTCGCCCTCGACGGCCAGGAAGGTCGCCGGCCCGGCCTCGACCTCGACGACCCCATTGCGGGCGGCGTAGAGCGGGGCGTTCTCGCGAACGAGGTCGATGGTCTGCATGGTCTTCTCCCGCCTCAGTCCACGCACGCGGGCGGGGTCGATTGGCCGTTCGCGTTCTCGCCCCAGCACCGGGCATGCCCGGCGGAGTCGAGGCCGCAGCCGAAGTAGTAGCCGATGTCGAAGCTCTGCAGGTCGGGCAGGATGCCGCCGAACGTACCCCAGCAGACACCCGTGCCGTTCGTGCGAAGGCCGCAGGTCGTGTCGGAGTCCGACTCGAGGTCCACGAAGGGGCCCAGGAACGGGGTCGTGCTGCCGCTCTGATTGGAGCCCCAGCACGTCGCGTTGCCGTTGGCCAGAAGGCCGCAGGCATGGGCCAGGCCGACCTCGACGCGGTTGATCAGGCTGTTCACGGCGACCGGCACCGCGACGATGAGGCCCTGCTGGCCCCAGCAGATCGTGCGATTGTCCGCCGTGCGGATGGCGCAGGCGGTCTGGTACTTGAGCGACAGGCCGTGGAAGGCGCCCGCGGGCTCGTTGGTGACGCCGTTCAGGCCGCTGCCCCAGCAGAGCACGGTGTCCCCGGGGTCGACGACGCCGCAGGTCACGCCGCTGCCCGCGGCGATCTCGCTGAAGGTGATCCCGGCGGGTGCGTCCGACTCGCCGCTGCCATCGTGGCCCCAACACGTGGCCTGACCCAGGGCGTCGAGCGCGCAGGCGTGCAGGTTGCCCACGGTGAGGGAGACGAACACGCCGCGGGGCACGGCGAGCTGGTCGTAGGTGTTGTTCCCCCAGCAGCGGAGCGTGCCGTCCGTGCGGATGCCGCAGGAGAAGTACTGACCCGACGCGACGTCCAGGTACTCGGGCACGGCGCAGGCGGCCGGATCGCCGCCCCCGGCCGGACCGGCGGGGCCCACGGGACCGGCGGGGCCCACGGGGCCGGCGGGACCCTGCGGACCGGC
>CAINDO010000213.1 GCA_903847385.1 uncultured Myxococcales bacterium | reverse complement strand
GTGCCGACGCCGCCGCCCGCCCCCGCCGGCACGCTGGAGCGCGTGCGCATCGATGGCCTGAGCCCGGGCACGCTGTACGGCTTCGGTGTGGTCGCCGTGGACGCCGGCGGCGCCGCGGGCGCGCTGGGCCCCGCCGCCGCGGCCACCACCCTGGAGGCCCTCGCCCCCGCCACCGTGGCCGATCTGCGCGCCGAGGCCGGCAGCACCGCGGACCGCGCGCTCCTGCGCTTCACGGCGCCCGGCGACGACGCCGCCGTGGGCCGCGCCACCCGCTACGACCTGCGCTTCGGCGAAGCGCCCCTGACCCCGGCCAACTTCGCCGCCGCGCAGGCCGTCGCCACGCCCGCGCCGCAGCTCGCCGGCAGCGCCGAGGTCGTCACGGCCGCGGGGCTCGTGGCCGAGCGCCGCTACTTCTTCGCGCTCACCGCCACGGACGACGTGGGCAACGTGTCGGCGCTCTCGAACGTGGCCACCTGGGACACGCCCGCCGTGCCCCCCGCGGCCATCGCCGACCTGCGGGTCACCGGGCGCGAGCTCGACGCCCTGGTGGTCGCCTTCACGGCGCCCGGCGACGACGGCGCCGTCGGCCAGGCCACCAGCTACGACCTGCGCTGGTCGCGCGCCCCCATCGCCACGGAGGCCGAGTTCCTCGCCGCCACCCGCGCGGTCACGCCCGTGCCGCAGGTCGCCGGCCGCGCCGAGTCCGTGCGCGTGGGCGGCCTGCCCGAGGGCACCCGCCTGTACCTGGCGATCCTCGCGCGCGACGAGCGCGGCGCCGCCTCGCCCCGCAGCGCGAGCGTCGCCGGCGACACGCTCGACCGCACCGCGCCGGGCCAGGTGGTCGACTTGACCGGCACCGCCGTCGCCGCCGCGACGTCTCTCTCGTTCGCCGACGCGCGCTCCTCCAGCGCGCTCATGCTCGCCACCGGCCCGGACGCGCTCGTGGACGAGAACCCCTCGACCCTGTGGATCAGCGCGCTGCGCGAGGCCTCGACGCCGGAGTGGGTGCTGCTGGACCTGGGCGCGCCGGCCGTGATCGACCGCCTCGTGCTCCGGCCGGCCGCCGGCTACGCCGCGCAGTTCCCCGCCGCGCTGCGCATCTCCACGGGCACCGGCGAAACGGACCAGCCCGGCGACCTGCTGCTCGACGAGGTCGGCCTGACCGTGGCCGAGGACGCGACCCTGGAGCGCCGCTTCGCCCCCGTGGAGGCCCGCTGGCTGCGCCTGAACATGGCCGGCACGATGGACTTCGGCGCCGACTCGCTGCTCGCCCTGGGCGGCGTCGAGGTCTACGCCGCCGATCCGGGCCTGCGCAGCGTGGAGCTGGCCTTCACCGCGCCCGCGGACCTGGGGCCGACGGGCCGCGTCGCCCGCTACGACCTGCGCGTCGCCCCGCACCCCTTCGACCCCGCGCGCTTCGACCAGGCCCGCGCCCTGGGCGGCCCCGCGCCGCAGGCCCCTGGGCTGCCGCAGCGCTTCACGGCGACCGCGCTGGCCCCCGAGACGCGCTTCGGCTTCGCCCTCGTGGCCTTCGACGCCGACGACAACCGCAGCGCCGTGTCGAACGTGGCCGTGGTGACCACCCGCGGCGTGCCGCCGACCACCGTGGTCGACCTGCGGGCCGACGCCCCCGAGGAGACGGCCCTCACGCTCCGCTTCACCGCGCCCTCGGACGCCGGCGCCCCCGCCGCGCGCTACGAGCTGCGCCGCTCCGACGCGCCGCTCAACGCCGACAACTTCGGCGTCGCCACGCCGATCGCCACCAACGCGCCGGCCGCGCCCGGCAGCGCCGAGAGCGTGCGCCTCACGGGTCTGACGGCCTCGACGACCTACTGGTTCGCGCTCCGCAGCGCGGACGCGGGCGGCGAGGTGTCGGCGCTCTCCAACGTGCTCGCCGTGCGCACGGCGGACCCGCCCGAGCGCATCCCGCCGAGCCGCGTGCGCGACCTGACGGCCGTGACGGCCCAGGACACCGACGGCGCCGTCGCCCTGACCTTCACGGCGCCGGGCGACGACGGCGTCATCGGCCGCGCGACGCGCTATGAGCTCCGCTGGTCCCCGACGCCCCTGAACGCCGACACCTTCGCCGCCGCCACGCTCGTGGCCACGCCCGCCCCGCAGGCCGCCGGCGCCGTGGAGCATGTGACCGTGACCGGCCTGCCCTGGGAGCGCACCGCCCACTTCGCGCTGCGCGCCATCGACGATACGGGCAACGTGTCCGACCTGAGCAACCCGGCCTCGGCGGCCACCCGCGCGGTGCCGCCCTCGACCATCGCCGACCTGCGCATCGAGCGCGACGGGACGACCGCCGTGCTGCGCTTCACGGCCCCCGGCGCCGACCGCGGCGTCGGCCGGGCGACGCGTTACGAGGTCTTCGTCGAGACGCGCACGTTCGCCAGCCCGGTCGGCCTGACGCCCTGGGCGGGCGCCCCCGCGCCCCAGCCCGCCGGCGCCGCCGAGGTGCTGCGCGTGCCCGACCGCCCCGCCGACACCACGACCTACGCCGCCGTGCGCGCCCTCGACGACGCCGGCAACGCGGGCGCCCTCTCGCCCGTGGTCTCCGTGGTCTTCCCGGACATCGCCGCCCCGGCCGCGCCCGAGGCCGTGTCCGTGTTCACGGGCGTGGAGCGCGGCACGCTGCGCCTGCGCTTCCGGGCCCCCGGCGACGACGCCTTCGAGGGCACGCCCGCCCGCTACGAGGTCCGCTACGGCGAGGCCGCCTTCGCCCCCTTCACGGCGGGCACGGCCTACGCCGGCGCGCTCACCGTCGTCCCCGGCGGCACCGCGGCCGATCTGATCCTGCGCGGCCTGCCGGACGAGCGGCCGATCTTCGTCGCCCTGCGCGCCGTGGACAACGCGGACACGGCGGGCGCGGCTTCGGCGCCCATCTCCGCCCGGACGCCGGACGTTCCCCCGGCCCGCATCGTCGATCTGCGCGCCGCCTCGGCCGGGCCCTCGGCCGGGCCCTCGGCCGTGGATCTCACCTGGAGCGCCCCCGGCGACGACGGCGCGGTCGGCCGGGCGACGCGCTACGAGGTCCGCCGCGCGGACGCGGCGCTGGGCGAGGCCAACTGGGCCGCGGCCACCGTGCTCGTCGGGCCGCCCGCGCCCGTGGTGTCCGGCGCCGCGCAGACGATGCGCGTGGGCGGTCTGCAGGACGGCCGCACGTATCACTTCGCGGTGCGCGCCTTCGACGAGCGCGACAACGCCTCGCCCGTGAGCAACGACGCGTTCGCCGCCACGGACGACACGACCGCGCCGGGCGTGGTGAACGACCTGCGGGTCGAGGGCGAGCCCGGGCGCCCGGACGCGCTGCGCCTGCACTGGACCGCCGCAGGCGACGACGGCGACGCCGGCACCGCGCGCCGCATCGACGTCCGCGTCGCCACGGGCGCCTGGCCCGGCTGGCTCGCCGCGACGCTCGTGCCCGTGACCTTCACCCCCGGCGTCGCCGGCACCGCCCAGACGACGGTCATCTCCGGCCTCGACCCCGAGACGCGTTACATCGTGGCCCTCTCCACCGTGGACGAGGTCGGCAACGCCGCCGACGCCTCGAACCGCGCGGTCGGCAAAACCGGCGACGCGCCCCCCGGCGCGCCGGCCCGCTTCTCCGTGGTCGCCGACGGCCCGGGCGCGCTGCGCATGAGCTTCACGGCCCCCGCGGACAACGGCGTCGATGCCGCCAGCGGCCCCGTCGACCGCTACGAGATCCAGGTGGCGACCCGCGAGATCACCGACTTCACGGGCGGCATCGCCGTGCTGCCCGGCCCGGCCCCGGGCGCGCCCGGCAGCGCGCAGAGTCACCGCCTGACCGGCCTGGCCGACGACACCGAACACTGGGTCGTCGTGCGCGCCCTGGACGCCGCCGGCAACCGCGGCGCGAGCAGCGTGGTGGCCACGGCCAAGACGCCGGACGTCGCCGCGCCGGGTCGCGTGATCACCCTGGTCGCGCAGCCCCCGCAGACGGACGCCGACCCCGTGGCCACGGGCGCCGCGCAGGCCAGCGACACGCTCTCCGCGGCCTGGCCCGCCGAGGCCGCCTTCGACGGCGACCCGGACAGCGCCTGGGCCGCCCCGCCCGCCGCCGACGGCGCGGCGCCGAGCGTCTCCGTGCTGCTGGACGGCCGGCCCCTGATCGGCGGCCTGCGCCTCTTCGTGGGCGACTGGGCCGAGCAGTTCCCCACGGACTTCGAGCTCCTGCTCGACGGCGACTCCGTGGCCCGCTACGCCGGGCTGGAGCCCGTCGCGGGCCAGTGGGTCGAGCTCTCCTTCGAGCCTCGCGCCGCCGCCCGCGTGGCGCTCGTGGTGCACGACGTGCGCGACCCCGGCGGCTACGTGGTCGTGCCCGAGGTCGAGGTCCTGCCCGCCGACGACCCCGCCGACAGCGTGCGCCTGACGTGGGTGGCGCCCGGCGACAACGCCGACACGGGCACGGCCACCCGCTACGAGCTGCGCGTCTCCGAGCGGCCCATCGACGCCGGCAACTTCGCCGCCGCCCGCCTGCTGCCCGCGCCGGCCCCCGCCGCCGCCGGCCGCCCGCAGAGCGTGCGCGTCGAGGACCTCGCCGAGGACACCGCCTTCCACTTCGCGCTCCTGGCCATCGACGACGCCGGCAACCGCGGCGCCGTGAGCAACGACGCCACCGCCCGCACCGGCGGCGTGCCCCCGGAGGTCGTCACCGACCTGACCGCCACGCCGGACGGCGCCGACGCCGTGCTCGTCGAGTTCACCGCCCCCGCCGACCCCGCCGGCGTCGCCGACTACGACCTGCGCTTCCGGGCCGGCGCCCTGGGCGACCCGACCTGGGAGGCCGCGACGCGTGTGGTCACGCCGGCCCCCGCGGCGCCCGGCACGACGCAGCGCGTGCGCGTCACGGGCCTGCTGCCCGGCACGGGCTACGCATTCGGCCTGCGCGCCACGGACGCGCGGGGCGCCACCTCGCGGACCTCGAACGTGGCCTTCGCCCTCACCGCGCCCGGCGCGGACGTCACCGCCCCCGGCGCCGTGGGCGAGCTGCGGGCGCGGGCCGTGGCCGGAGACGGTCGGGCCCTGCGGCCGACGCGCGTCTCGGCCAGCGGCGCGCAGTTC
>CAINDO010000212.1 GCA_903847385.1 uncultured Myxococcales bacterium | reverse complement strand
TGCCAGTCTCTCGGCTGAGGCCGCTACCTCGTCCGTGCGCTGCATCATCTCCGTGAGTCGGGTGGTCTGCTGCCCGTTGGAATAGACAATGTCGCCTTGCCGTCGGATTTCGGCACATGTGTCAGCGGCCTCGTCTTGCATCGCTATGATTTGTGCTCGTTCTCGAGCCTGATTCTCAACAAGCGATCGCAGCTCGAGACCCTTCAGCTCGAGTTCACCGAGCTTCTGGAAGATCGCGCCCGTCTTGACCAACCCACACGGATCCCCCACCGCCGTCGCGAACGCACTCTGCAGCGCATACTTCGCGATCGCCGGGTACACCCGTCCGTCGTCGCCCGTGAATGTGCCGCAGATGTCGGCGAGCTGGGACTCCTGGCCGTCCGCGAGCTGGGCGAGCTCCTGCTCGAAGGCCACGCGGTCGACGTTGAACTGTCGGCTCTCGTTGATGGCCCGGTCCTCCTTCTCAGCCGCGTCCTGCGCCCGCAGGCGGGCGGTTGCCATGAGTTCGTCGAACGCGTTGGTGTCGCCGGGCTCCAGGGCCGGGAAAGGGATGTAGTCCGGCGCGAAGCCGAAGATCTGCCGGTCGTCGCTGATGCCCTCGTAGGCCTCGCGCATCAAGCGCAGGGCCCGGCTGAACTGCCACTGCGCCTCCTGCATCACACGTTGAATCTGTCGCCGGTCGGCCGGGGCCGCCACACCGTCGAGGAGCAGCATGATCCGGCTGAAGATCACCGACTCCAGGTACGTGCCGGCGTAGGTCCGCTCGATGACGCGCCGCGCAAGGTCCGGTTCGTTGAACTCCTGGTATCGCTGGGCGACGGTCGACCACGCCTGCGCCTTGCGGGCCGAGGCCGTGGTCAGCTTGGCGAAGTACTCGGTCACGGAGGCGATGCCCACGAGGGAGACCAGCGTGGCGTCCGGCGGCTGCCGTGCGGGCCCGCGCATCGTGTGCCAGAGCATGCGGGACAGCCGGTAGAAACGGTCCAGCGCCATCTGGTGGTACTGGGCAGAAAGGTGCAGTTGCATCATCTCGTAGCCCGCGATGCCAGCGAGGTTGATGCCGTCCACCTCGAAGTGCTCACCCGGGAACACGCCGCTGCGCACGCCCGCGAGGTCGAACCGTGTCGAGAGTGCCCGGGTGAAGGCCTCGTCGCCCTGCATGATCAGCAACTCGGCGTTGAGCTTCTCGAAGCCGTCACGGCAGTTGGTGCAGAACCCGGTGCGGGGGTCGATCTCTTCATGCTTGGCGAACGCTTCCGTCAGCACCGCACGCAGCTTCGTCAGCGTCGTCGGCGCGGTCGCGGCGAGCCGCGCACGGGCCGTGTCGTTGGAATACATCGCCAGCAGGCACTCCATTCGGAGCGAGAGCTCTTCGATCGTCTCGGGCTCGTAGCAGTACTGGAGCGCCCCCGAATCACCGGTGCACACCTGCGGTGCGAAACCGACCTGGCTGCCGTCGCGACTTCGGAACCGGGTCTTGTATCGGAACGCGTCGTCGATCGCGCTCAGAAGCGGTTGAAGCTTGGGCGCGTTGACGAGACTGCGCTTGTAGAACTCCTTGCCCTCGCGCCAGTCGGCGGGGTTGTCGGTGCAGACGACCCGCTCGGCCCCGTTCGGTCCGGCGACGCACCGCCAGAACGGGTTGCCCACGATGCTGAAGCGGCTCATGAAGGGCGTCAATTCCGGGGCCTCGACCGACCCGCCGGGCCCGTCTCCGGGTGGGACGAGCTCCGCACAGGTGCCACGGGCATTGCAGGGGTCGTCGCAGAGCTCGTGGCCCGCCGCCGCGGCCTTGTCCACCGAGAAGTAGGTCACACCGCTGCCCGCGGGACACTCACTGAGCCGCTCCCCTGGAGCCGTGCCGCAGTCGTCGAACCGACCGGTCTGGTGACAGACGTAGTGGACCTCCTCGCCGTCCTGCGGGCCGATGAACATGTTGGCCACGGGGGCTGAGACCACGCCGTCGATGAGCGCACGGACGCGACGGTCGACCCCGTCTCCGGATTGCGGGAGCGCGGCCGGCTCGGGGTCGGCGATCGTTTGCATGAGCACCGGGTCACAACGATCGCCCAGGGCGGCGAGCTGGGAGACTGCGTTCGGGGACGGGTCCACCTGAACGTTGCCCTGGAACGGATTGTCGGCGCCGGAGAGATCGGTTTCGGCGCGTTGCAGGTCGAGATAGCCGTAGGCCGTGAAGCCATCGGGATCGGCGTCCACGCCTGCGTCGCCCAAGAAGGACCCGAAGCGTTCACGGAAGACGATGAAGAGGCGCCGTTGATCAATCAGCGCACCGTCGATCAGCTCGACCGTGCGCGCCCTCGCGCGCCCGTCGGGCACCGGGTTTGCGAGGGCGAAGTTGAGGTTCTGCGCAACGTCCTCCGCGTCGCCTCCGGGCCAGGGCAGCGCGGCGCTGCGACACTCCGACCGCCACAGACCGTCTATCCCCTGGAGTTCCTGGGTCCCACGGAGGAAACCCGGCACGAGCCAGGGCAGGTCCGTCGCGGAAGTTCCCCCCGCGCATGCGGCCCCGGCCGCCGGCAAGTAGCGGCCGCCGACGGCGGCGGACGCCTCGAACGTCGACAGCGGTACGACGCAGGACTCCGGATGGGCCGCGAGGCAACTCTGTTGAATCGGGAGCGAGGGGTCGGTCGCGAGTCGAAGCGTGACGGCGGGGTTGCCGGCATACTGCAGCGCGAGAGACGACTCGATACGGCCGAGCAGCTCCGTCGGGCGCTGCGGATTGAATCGCAGGTTCATGGCGAACGGCAGCTCGATGGGGCCCTTGGGGATCGCGTTGACTTCGTCGTCCAGGGTGAAGACGACCGTCCCCGCGCCATCCTGGGGGACTTGCGGGGCATCTTGCGAGGCGTAGAGATAGCAGTAGGCATTCGCACCCAACTGGCGGTTCTCGTCGGAGCACGCCTCGCGCGTCGATGCGAAACTCCAGGACTCGTTCTCGATGCTCGACAACATGGCGTCGAACGACGAGAGCTTGAAACTGGCGTCCGTCTTGAACTCTTGGAGCTTCTGCAGGAGCGCGTTGGGGGGCAGCGCGCCCTGGCGGCCCCGCGCGAGCCAATCTTCGAGGCCCGAGCCTGCCTTGAAGTCGGCGAAGTAGACAGCCTTGCCGGTCCACTGTCCATCGGGCGACTCGACGTAGCTCAGCGTGACGCGCCGGCTGCCGAGCGCCTGGTCGGGGCGGAGCCCTTGGGCTTCGAGGCGCAGGGCGCCGCTCCAGATACGGGGCGTGATGTTCGGCGCAGGTCGCGCGTCGGCGACGGTGACCTGAGCCGATTGACCGGAGGGCAGGGAGAACTGGAGCGTACGGTCGGCCCGCTCACGGGCGTCCGGCGTGCTGAGATGGACCCACGGAAAGGCGCTCGCCTCGGCCACGGGCGTGCGCGTCGCGGGGTCGGTCATCTCGCGGTGAATTGTGACAGTTACCGAGAATGGGCTCTCGTTCGTCACGGTGAATGCGCCAGCCTGGGTAATGTTGCTGAGTTCAAGGGCCCCGGCGCTCAGTCCGAGCTGGCCGTCGACGCCGTTGATTCGAACCGCACCATCCTCCGTGGGTGAGGCGAACCGGCAGATGCCGTTGACGCCGTCGGCGACCTCGCAGAATCGCCCGGCGCCACAGATGGCGGGACTGTCGGCAGTGCACGCGGTTCGGCACACATGGCGGCTGCAAACCAGGCCAGCGTCCGCGCAGTCTGCGTTCGTCCGGCAGTTCGAGGCGCAGTGACCATCGGGGAAACAACGCTGGTGATCCGGGCAAAGACTGTCATCGGGGGCGCCGTTGCCACCTGCGAGGCAGTTGATCGCCGTTTCGCCCCGAATGAGACAGGCGGCCGCCCGGCACTCACGAGGTGTGCGCACGACCGTATTGTTCGGCCCGGCGGTCTCCTGGGCGATGCAGCCCTCCATGAGGCCGTCCGACTCGCAGCGGCGGTAAGCGCCGGTGGCGTCCTCGAAGCTGGTCTGACAGGGCGTGTAGCACAGGTCGTCGATCGCGGGGATCGAGGCCTCGGCGGAGACGTCGCCGGGGCCCCCTTCCTCGGCCGGCGCCGGGGCGATGATGCAGATCTGAGCGTTGCAGGCGAGGCCGTCGTCACAGCTGCCGTCCTCGCGGCAGGGTTGGGCCAGCTCGCCAGGACGGATGTTGATGGATACACAGCGGTTGTGGGCGTTGCAGACGAGCTCGTCGCCCGCGTTCGCCGGGCGGTTGCACAGCGAGCCGTCGAGGCAGGGGCAGTTCAGGGTCCCAGGGACGCAGTCGATCTGGGAGACGCAGATCTGGTTGCCGCCGACGAGTGTGCACTGGGCACTCGGGTCGTTGCAGGTCCCGTCGTTGCGGCAGGGACCGCCGATGGTCCCCCGTCGATCCGCGGGCACCACGCAGGTGAAGGTCGTGTCGTCACAGGCGAGACCGGCGGCGCAGCCATAGTCGGGACGACAGAAGCAGCTCTCGGCGCCGAGGTCGCAGCCGCCCCGTTCGACGCAGCGGACGCCGTCGCAGGCGTAATCGACGCCGCCGGCGGACTCGCACACGTTGTCCGGCGGGCAGGCACACCCGGGTGCGCCGGGTTGGCAGTCCGGTTGCTGGCAGGTCAGTCGATCCTGAATGCTCGGGTCGGGGCCGCAAACGAGCCCTTCGTCGCAAGCGATGGCGGGGCCGCAGCCGCAGCCCAGTCGGCCCGGTGGGCACATCGGCTCGATACAGGTGCCCAAGACACCGCAGAACAACTGCACACCATCGTCGCTCTGCCCGCAGGTGCTGTTCTCGAAGCAGGCACCGTTCCGCTCGCCCTGAGCGGGGCCGCGCTCGCGGCATTGCGCGGTGCGCAGATCGCAGATGTCGGCGGTGTCGTCGAGGCAGCGGCCGCCGAGGGCGCAGATGCAGCCGCGCTCGCCGGGCCGGCAGCCCGCGTCCTGGCCCGGCGGGGACGTGCCCATGTCCGGGGGGATGGTCTCGCAGAGGCCGTTGGCGCCGCAGCGGGCGTCGAGGTCGGCGCAGGGTTCTTCGCCGTCGAGGCAGGGGCAGCCGACGTTGCCGTCGATGCAGTCGTCGGGGACGCACTGGTGCGTGCCGGGGTCGCATACGTCGGTCAGCGCCGCACACGGTGACTCGCCGTCGAGGCACGTGCATCCCGTCGAGCCCGGCACACAAGCGTCCGGCTCGGGTGGCGCCGCGTCACGGGGGGGCGGTGGCTCCGCGTCGCGGGGCCGGGTCGCGTCGCGGGCGACCTGATCTCCCCCACCACCACCGCTTCCCGAGCCGCCCGCGCCACCGGTGCCGCCGCCGTCCGAGACGGCGGCGTCCGTGACGATGACGGTGACATGCACGTCCGGCGTGCAGGCCAGGCCAGCAACAAGGGGCAACAGGAGTGTTGCAAGACCGTTCCGGTGGAGTCTCTCGAGCATGCGATTCGGCCTTTCCTAGCGGTCGAGCGACAGGCGGGCGCCGGGCAGCGCGCGTCCCTGTCGGTCGTAGCAAGTGAAGTCAGTGATCTGGAGCGCGGCGACGGTGGCCGGGTCCGCGCTGTCGAACTGGATGGGGGCCCCCGGCAGCGGGGCGTCCTGCCGCGCGACGAAGCTGAGGCCCAGCACTCCGGCGGTCCGGAAGTCCGCGCCGCGGACGGCTGAGTCGAAGGTGATGGTCACGCGACCCGAGGCCGGCAGCGTCAGGCGGGCGTCACAGGCGCGGCCGCCCGCCGGCGCGACGAGGTTCGCGAGGCGTTCCTCACCGACGCGGCAGACCCCGCGGACGCACTGTGTCGGCGCGTCGCAGACGCCCGCCGCACAAGGACAGCCCTCCGAGCCGGCCCGACAGTCCGGCGCCACGCAGAAGCCGCCCTCGCAGTCCAGGCCCGCCGCGCAGGCGCCGAAAGGGGGACACGCGCAGCCGGCTTCGCCTGCGACGCACCCGGGGAACGCACATGCGCCGCCGGTGCAGACCAGGGGCACGCCCTCGTGGGCGCCGCAGTCGAGGTCGACCGCACACGGCGTGCCGAGCCCGTGCGGATCGGCCAGGGCCGCGTGAGGCCGGCAGGTGCCGGAGACGCAGTCCATCGGCGTGCCGTCGAGGACGTCGCAGGTGTTGTTCGGGTAGCAGGGGCAGGACTCGGTGCCGGGGGGGCAGGTACCAGTTCCACCAGAGTCCGGCCTCGCGCCGCTTGTTGAGTCGCGGACAGCCACGTCGTTGCTTGTCGAAGTTGAGTCACGCTGACCATTTGGGTGGCCGCCGTCAGCTCGGTCGTTGCCATCGGGGCTTCGCGTGGCATCGAGGTTCCCAGGCTGATGCGAGAAGTCCGGCCCAGCGACTTCCGGTGGACTCGTGTTTGCATCCAATTCGGGCTCTTCCGAATGTTGTGCAGCCGGGACCCAAGTTGAGGAACTGCTGTCACATGAGGCGAAGAGAACGGAGATGGCGAACGGGCAGATTGACGACGCCCACGCGATTGGCAAACGTTGGCCGGTTGTGGAGTGATTGGCGAACACTATTGCTCCCTCGCCTCTCGCGCAGATGCCGTGGGCTGATGCTCATTCGCCTCGTGCGCACCGTGCGCCGACATGCTCTCCGCCTTGACCTCACCATTTGTTCGGTCGTTCTGGGTTGCCAGCAGGATTCGAATGTTCGAATAGTCCTTGCCGAATGTGTATGTGTTTCGGGTTTGGCTTGCGTCAGAGAATGCTCGGCCGTCCGCCGCGAGCATCATGCTGTGGTAACTCGTCTTGCCGTCAGTCTTGGTCACATCAAATGTCACGACCGCGCCAGCCGGTAGGCGACTCATGAGCGTGACAAAGTCCTTGTGGGCATAGGTGCGGTCAGGGTCGACGACCTGTGAGGTCACCTCGGTCCAGTTCTCACGTGTGGCCAGCGTATTGGCGAGCCGAGCCGGGTCGTTGTGACCCGCGCTGGCCCTCTTCAACGACCCCTCACTTCGTACTGACTCCCGGTCTTCGGCCCCGTTCAAAGTTGCGTTGGCTACATGGCGAGTGCATACCCCACTCAGCTTTGCGTTGGCTCCCTGCTGGAGTGCTGCGAGGTAGCGACTCGTGGCTTCAGAATCGAATCGCTGGCTGCCGAGCTCGAATTCCATCTTCCCCACGACTTGGGTTCGCGTCCCGTTCGTGTCAACTATGTTGGCTGGATTGTTCAGTGCGTACTGCCACCTACCAGCGAATTCCCGACTCTGCGGGATTGCAGTTACCGCGAGGAAGGCCGGATCCGGACTCACCCACCGCCCCAGCCGCGGCTCCAGGTACCGCGCCCCGAAGTACGTCAACCCGGTATCCGCGTCGTATTCCTTCCCGGTGTACTCATAGTCATCGCCACGCCCATCCGAGCTCCACCGCTCCAACCC
>CAINDO010000211.1 GCA_903847385.1 uncultured Myxococcales bacterium | reverse complement strand
GCCCCCCACCACCCAGTGCAACAACGGCGAGGACGACGACGGCGACGGCGCGTTCGACCTGTATGACGGCGACTGCTCCGGCGAGGCCGACCCCACGGAGCAGGGCGCCCGCCCGCCCACGGCCTGCGGCAACGCGGTGGACGACGACGGCGACGGCGCCGTCGACTTCCCCGAGGATCCGGGCTGCCTGGCCGCCGGCGACGGCGACGAGGCCGACCCGGACGAGACGCCGCAGTGCAACGACGGCGTGGACAACGACGCCGACGGCCACACGGACTTCCCCGAGGACTCGGGCTGCGCCGGCCGCGGCACCCTCTTCGAGGGCGAGCCGCGCACGCCCACCGCCTGCGCCGACGGCGTGGACAACGACGAGGACGGCGCCACGGACTACCCCGAGGACGTCGACTGCGTGGCGGCGGCGGCCCGCACGGAGGCCGCCCCCGGCGGCTGCGGCGGCGCGCATCACGTCGTCGACCTCAACCGCGCGCTCGCCGGTGCGGAGTACGTCGAGGGCGACACCTCGCTGGGCGCCGAGGGGTTCGTGGGCACCTGCGGCGGCAACGCCGGCCCCGAGATCGTCTACAGCTTCCGCGTGTCCGAGGTCGTGGGCGCCATCGAGTTCACCACCGAGTTCCCCGAGACGGTCGTGCCCACCGTGCTCTACGTGCGCACCGCCTGCGACGACCCCCGCGACGTGGGCTGCAACCGCGGCTCCGCCGAGGTGCCGGGCACCCACGTGCGGCTGGAGCGCCCCGAGGTGGGCATCTACTACGTCGTCGTCGACACGAGCATGGCCGACCAATCCGGCGTGTTCCGCCTCGGCGCGCTCACCGTCGAGGCGCCGCGCTGCAGCGACGCCCGCGACAACGACCTGGACGGCCGCGTGGATCTGGCCGACCCCGGCTGCGTCGCCCCCGAGGACGAGGACGAGGCGGATCCGGACATGCCGCCCGAGTGCGCCGACGGGCTGGACAACGACGCCGACGGCCAGACCGACTACCCCGCCGACCCGACCTGCACCGCCGCGGGCGTCACGCAGGAGACCGAGGCGTCCTGCGCCCTGGCGGAGAACCTGATCATGATGGACGCCGCCGGCGGCATGGTGCACGTGTCCACGGGCATTCTGGGCAGCAACTACACCTCGACCTGCGGCGCCAGCGCGACGGGCCCCGAGCAGGTCATCGCCGTGGTGCTCGACCGGGCGGCGTTCGTGACCGCCGAGACCATCAACAACATCGGCTTCGACACGGTCCTCCACGCCCGCAGCGTGTGCGACGACCCCATCACCCAGTATGGCTGCGACGACGACGGCGGCGCGGCCGGCGGCGCCTCGCGCTTGACCTTCGCGGTCGCCGGGCCGGGGGTGGTCTACATCTTCGTCGACGGCTACGGCGGCGACGCCGGTGACACGGACGTGGTCGTGACGGTGCAATGAGCTTCTTCCGGCAGGCCGCATCGGTCCTGGCCACCTCCGTGGCCACGGTCCCGATGAGCATCCTGGCCAACGTGGTGGTCACGCGGAACCTCGACCCCGAGGCGCGCGGCCAGTTCGCGGTCGTCTCCGTTCTGGCCGGCACGCTGGTGCTCTTCTCCAACCTGGGCTGGCCCCTGGCGACCATCTACCGCATGAAGCGGATGAAGTCGGACCCGGCCGAGGTCATGACCGCCGGCCTGACGGCCACGCTCTCGCTGGCGGCGACGGTGCTCGTGCTGGGGGCGCTGCTCGAGGCCGGCGGCTTCGGCGACTTCGGCACCGTGCCCGGCGAGGTCCTTTGGCTCGGCCTGGCGACGGTCCCGTTCCAGCTCCTGAACCGCCTGTTCAGCTACGCCGCCAAGGGCGTCGACCGCTTCGACATCCGCAACTGGGCCACCATCGGGCAGACGGCGCTGCGGCTCCTGGCGCTGTCGCTGGCCTGGCTCCTGGCGCCGGGGGACCTGCACGCCACGCTCTGGGGCAACCTGATCGGCGTCGCCGTAGTCGCGCTCGGCTCGGGGTACGCCGTGCTCCGCCACACGGGCCTGTCGCGCCGCGTGAATCGCACGGAGATCCGCGCGTCGCTCAAGTTCGGCCTCGAGACGACGGCGCAGAGCATCGCCGGCGAGCTGCACCAGCAGGTCGACATCCTGATCATGGGCCCGATGCACGTGCCCGGCGAGCAGATCGCCCTCTACTCCATCGCCGTCGGCCTCATTCAGCAACTGCGGCTCGTGCCGGACTCCATCGCGCTCGCGCTGTTCCCCAAGCTCTCGGGCTCCAACGACACGGAGGCCGTGGCCTTCACCACGCGCGTCTGCCGCCACAGCACACTGTGGGTCGTGATCTGCAGCGTCGGCCTCGGCCTGGTCGTGCCCTTCGGCGTGCCCCTGCTCTACGGCGACGCCTATTCGGCCTCGCTGCCGTCGTTCTTCATCCTGCTGCCGGCCATGGCGCTCCTCACGGTCTATCGCGTCGTCGTGCGCTACTTCATCTCGCGGGACCGCCAGCGCCTGAGCATCGTCACGCAGTTGGCGGCCTTCGTCGTCAACGTGGGCCTGAACCTGGTCATGATCCCGGCCTATGGCATCGAGGGCGCCGCGTTCTCCAGCCTGGTCTCCTATGGCGCCGAGGCGGCCCTGATCACCGGGGTCTTCATGCGCGAGACGGGCCGGAGCTTCTCGGAGATGTTCATCTTCCGGCGCGCCGAAGACTGGCCCGTGTACCAGCGCCGCATCGACGCCCTGAAGAAGCGCTGGCTGCGACGGGCGGGCCGCTGATTTCCGCTGGCGCCCGGCGGCGCGGTGCACAGGATCTGATCAGGCACTCCGCCTGAGAAAGCGAGGCTCGCATGCGTGGCCTCTTCTTCGGATCCTTCGTCGCGCTCGGCATCGGCCTCTCGGCCTGCGGCGCCGGCGTCGCCGAGCGCCGGGGCCCGGAACCGCCGGAGACCCTGCGCCCGCTGGCCGACGCCCGCGAGGTCTGTCTCGTCGCCGGGCACGGCGCGTGGCAGATCGACCTGCACTTCGGTGACCCCGCCCGGAACCCGGCGCACGCTTACTTCTGGGTCGCGGGGGCCCCCGGCCGCCTCGGCCTCGACGCCGATCCGGCGGATACGGCGGGTCTGCGCCTGCCGCCGCCCCTGGTCTTCGGCGTCGCCCCACCGCCGGTCCTGGCGACCTCTCGGCTCCTCGGCCTCGAGCCCGTCACGGACGAGTAGATTCGCGCTCGATTCGCCAGATCCGGCCGCCGATGTGGTCGCACACGAGCAGCTCGCCCTGCCCGTCGCGGGCGATGCAGGCCACCGACAGACCGAAGCGCCCGAGGGCGTCCGGCGTCGGGGCGGCGGCGCCGGCGGTCTCCGGGAGCCGCAGCGCCCAGAGGCGCCCGGAGCCGTAGTCTCCGAACACGTAGCGGTCGCGCAGCTCGGGGATGGCCTTGCCGGTGTACACCACGCCGCCAGTCACGGACACGCCGTCCTCGCGGCCGTAGACGTGCACCGGCCCGACGAACCCGGTCTCCGGGCAGCCCGATTCCGGGCGGAAACACACGCGGCCCTCACGCACGTTCCAGCCCATGTTCGCCCCCTCGGGCACCAGGTCGATCTCCTCGAAGCGGTTCTGGCCGACGTCCCCCACGACCAGGCGGCCGCGCGGGTCGAAGGAGAACCGCCAGGGGTTGCGCAGCCCGCGGGCGAAGACGCTGCGCGGCGCCGGGCCGTCCGACGCCGCGTCCACGTCCAGCCGCAGCATCTTGCCGAGCAGGCTGTCCGAGCGCTGGCCGTGGCCCTCGGGGTCACCGGCGCTGCCGCCGTCGCCCAGGCCCACGTACAGGCGCGCGTCCGGGCCGAAGACGAGGCCGCCGCCGTTGTGGTTGGCGTAGGGCTGCGGGACTTCGAGCAGCACGCGCTCGCGGGTGAAGGGCCCGGCGGCGAAGCCGGCCCCGGGGGACCCGCGCCACGCGGTCACGCGCGTCACCACGCCGGCGCCCGCCCGCTCCGTGGTGTTCAGGAAGAAGCGCCCGTTGCGCGCGAAGTCCGGGTGAAACGCCAGGCCCAGGAGCCCCTGCTCACCGCCGCCCGTCTCCAGGCCCTCGACCCGCACGGCGAGCACCTGCGCCGCGTTCCGACCGGGCTCGACCCAGACCAGGCGCCCGGCCTGCTCGACCACGACGAGCGCGCCGGGCGACCCCGGGGGCACCTGCACGTCCACGGGGCGATGCAGGCCGTCCAGCAGGGGTCGCAGGGCGACCTCGATGCGCGGACGGTCGGCGTCCAGTCCGTCGAAAACGACCCGACCCGGCTCGCCGGCCTGGGCGTCGCCCCGCGCGACGAGCCAGAGGCCGGCCGCCGCCAGCGCCACGGAGCCGGCCAGCGCCGCCAGCAGCGCGCGAGAGGGTCCCGGCACGCGGTCAGTCACAGTGGATCACGAAGCGGAACTCGGAGCAGGCCGTGCTGACGTCCGCCCCGGCCTGGTAGGGCCGCTGCCCGCCGTGGCAGAACTCGAAGCGGTCGTCCCAGCTCGTCCCGGGCTCCAGGTCCAGGAAACCGCCGCCGTACGACAGCCACACGTCGACGGGGTAGTCCACGCTGCGGTTGTGCCAGGAGAGCACGACGAACTGGCCCGGCGGCACGTGGAGCTCGGCGGGGCGGACCTCCATGTTGCAGAAGTTGTCCACGAAGATGTCGATGTCGCGCGTGCCGTCGAAGGCGATGCACCCCGCGCCGCCGAGCTCGTAGCCGGGCGAACAGGTGCCCACGGGCACGCAGGCGCCGTCGCCGCCGTCGTGGCTCACGTCGCAGTCGGCGCGCAGCACGCCGTCGTCGCAAAGCTCCCCCGGCTCGACGCGGCCGTTCCCGCAGACGGCGGGCGGCGGCGGCGGGGCGGCGTCGGGCACCGGCGGAGGGGGCGCCGCGTCGGGCACCGGCGGCGGGGGCAGGGCGGCGTCCGGCTCTT